>NZ_JABCPZ010000144.1 GCF_013283785.1 Nonomuraea antri | reverse complement strand
AAACGCCCAGCTCAAGAGCTGGCGCATTCTCCGCAAGCTCCGCTGCTGCCCGCACAAGGCAGGCCAGCTATGCAAGGCGATCGCCGTCCTGCAGAACTACGAGCTCACCCACGGATGAAAAGGCCTCAATATGGCCGAGCAGCCAGGCGAAGGAAGCGCCGGAAAGGTCCACCAAGGAAATTTGGTGTGCGAGCGCGTACTTCTGGGCGTCCGCGGTGAAGCCACTCGCGGAGAACAGGGCATACGAGTACTTATACCGCTGGCGCGGCCCTCTTCTCTGGTCGGTCATGAAGTTCTCGTTCACGTCGTGCATCACACCGTGGGCATTTCGTACGATCTCCAGGCCGCATCGGTCCTGGTAGTACTTGGCCTCGAGGAACAGCCGCACGGGCATAGAGAACGCCGGGGTGAACGTGAATTCCCCGAGCACGTCCACTTGATGGAGCGCACCCCGTCCGCGTACCCGAAGTGTCTCCCCCTCCGTGACCAGCTCGACGGGGTCCTGGTTCTCGTGGACGAGCAGCCGGTAACCGCTTGAGCGCAGCAGCCAGGCCAGCGACTCTTCGAGTAGATACCCCCTCAAGGCAGAGTCCTTGATCGCCACTATCCCCTCCCCATAAGCGGGTCACGCGTTGGTCGGCACGCAGCGAACCGCGTACGAGCTCGTCTTACACGTCGTGAACCGAGCCAGGCGCACGAGTTGCAAGCAGGTCGTCATCGTCACCAACAGTCCCTGCCGAGGCAAGCGCTATCGCGCCATCCATACTCGACAGGTCGCTTAGACAGAGCCGCTGGCACCCGCCATGGGCGCGTAATGCTCGTAGAGTCCGTTGAGCTGGCCCACCCAGAACTCCTCCTTCTGCCGAGCCGACGGCTTGCGCGGAAGAAGTCCGAGGTCGGCGGCGAGGCTGTAGAAGCCACCGCCCGCGTCGTTGCCGTCCAAGTAGATCACCAGCGCTGAGATCATCAGGCCACTCGCTGGACGGTTCCGCTCCACTATTCGCCCGAGCAGATGTCCCATGGCCGCTCGGTCGTCCTGCCGGCTGAAGTCAAACCCAGAGAGACCGGTTCGGCGCTCGAGTACGGTGTTCAACTCCGTGTACGACGTCGTCTTTCGGAGCCGTGCGCGTTCGATCAGAAACTTCAGCCCGGCTTCGGTGAGCTGTTCCCAGGTCTCGTCGTCACGACCGTACAAAGACATCGCATCGCCTCCACATAGAGAATAGCCGGATTTCTTCGAACGCCGCATGGAGAGCTCGTCATCGAATGGGTCATGTGCAGGGGTGACGAGACGAGGAGATCCGCACTGGAGTACATGTGTGGTGATCTGTTGGCCGCTGTCCCGGTCTTGTACTCTTTTCGCACTGTCGGTCCTTCTTCTCTGGGCTGGTGTTGATGACGGACAAGCGCAAGGTCCAGACCGCGGTTCTCGGTGCCCCCGATTCGCACGAACCAATCGTGATGCCTTTCGAACGGGCTGACGCAATCCTCCTCCGCTCGAGATACAGCACACGTCGATTCTTCTGTGGCGAGTGGCTCGGCGGTTGCGGAAGAGAGCTCTACACCCGAATCGGATCCACGCGGGTACCGCACTTCGCTCATCACCCCGAAGGTTCCGACGAGCCCGTGACTTGTAGGCGCTCCAGCAATGACGAGGCGAGTGCCGATCACCTCTACATCCGTCGCGCGCTCGTGGAATGGCTCAGGAGTCATGGTCATCAGGTCAAAACCGTGGCGCTGGAGGGAACGGTGCCCCGCCAGGGCGGGACCTGTACCGGCATGACGATCGAGACCACTGCGGATCTGCTGTTCGCCGTCGCGCTCCGCGACGATCTAAGGAGGGACCCTCAGCGTTACTGGCCGAAACGCGACACCGAGCTGCGCCGACGACGTAAGAGGGTTGAGTGGCTGTTTGGCCCACACGTCACCCTCGCCAGGCAGATGATCAAACGAACAGGTCACGCGTTCACCGTGACCTGCCGGAACGAAGGGCTTCATCGCAGCGTCCAGATCGGGCTCAAGGAAGGCGGCAAAATTCCACTCTGGGTCGATCTCGCCGACTGCAAGATCGATGAGAAGGGACACCTGTGGACCCCTCGGCTGGCCGAAATGCGCCACCGAGAAGCCTCCCAAAGCCCCAGCACAAACGTGAAGTCACCGTCTCCGGTCACACAGGAACAGCACCGAGCAGAGATGCAACCCACAGGCTTCCCATTGAGTACTAACCTCCTGACGGTCTTGCCTCGAACTTCGGATGGTCAGACCATCGAGGCTGAAATCTCCTGCCCAGTCGCCACCCTTCCGGCCGAGATCGTTCAGGTGAGGCTTCCCAGGGCGGCGAGCAGCTTGAGCATCGGACACCCCTATCGGATCGTGGGCCCAGCGCTCTGCGTCGCCGACAGCCAACCAGACGAGCGCAACCTCACCTGGACGATCCACGCCCAAGACTTATCACCCCTGTTCCACGATGAACCCGAAGTGAAAGTCGTCGAGAAGCAGGTCCCCCAGGACTCCCTCTGGAATAAGTCGATCGCCCTGCTCGCAGAACTGAAGCAGGCGCAGCTCTCCTCCGACGACGCAATATCGGCCAGACTGCGAGCGGAGTTGGAGGAACTCATTCCCCAGCTCACCCGACGCCAGCAGATACAGGCCCGCAAGCAAATGGGCAACGGCCAAAAGACCCGCGGGCCCCGAGCGGCTCCGAAGCCGACAAAGAAACCCCAGCGCACCAGCGGTAGTCAAGCTCGCCCGGCAAAGAAGGCAAACGTGGTGGATGTCCACGAGAACCAGGCATCCATCCTCGCCGAGATGATCAAACGCGCGAATAGCCAGGGCAAGCGCCGTGAGGCTATGGAACTGTATGAGGCTCTGAGGCGCTTCCTGAATAGCCTGCCGGCCGGTGAACGTCGGGACCAATTCGACCAGCTTGCACGGTACAGGAGACAGCCGGCGGGTGAGGCTCGAGGCAGAAGGCAGTGAACACTGAGATCGGAGCATGTGCTCGCGCGGCTTGTTGCGACTGCAGGACCACCTGGCCTGGGTAGGGCTAACAGACAATCCCCCCAGCGATAGCAAAGCCACCCCTATCCATTTGAACCCCAACGAAGCGTGAAAGCGGTGGCAGCAGAACCACTTTCGATGTGGTCCTGGGAACCAACGCCATCAGGTAATCGCTTGGCGGAGGGCCCGAGCTCCGTGCAGGAGCCGGGCCCTCCATGAGTCCGGCAGGTTTACGAGTAGGACGAAGAACCGGTCTCCGACTTGCCGAAACCGTACTTGTGCGCAGCTCGTTCCGCCCGCACACGTTGGCCTTTCATCTGCATCTGCGCGAACTGAGTACTTACCTCATACGCCTCGGCAACACGCGCGTTGTCCCAGCCGTGGAAGGCCATGCGTTCGGCTGCAGCGAGCGGGATCAGCAACTCACCGGCCATGAAGGTCGCCTCCTTCTCCTGCCTCTCGTCGAACTGCCGCTTGTGGTCCTCACCCAGGATCACGTTGTCGAAGGGGTGCTCCAGCAGGAAATGACCAAGCTCGTGCGCGATGTTCGAACGCCGTCGGACACGGGCGTGGGACTCGTTCTCCACGATGACACGCGCCGTGCCCAGCGGTAGCAGGGCTGCCGACCACACAGTCGAGTTTCCCATGGCGAAGTGGCTGAAAGCCTCATCGCTCACACCGTGGGCGAGCAGGCCCTCAAGTCCGTAGACGGGGATCCCGTGGGCCTCGGCCAGCGCATATGGATCGAGCGGGTCAGTCGGGCTCAGTCCAAGTCCTTCTCGCTCTTCGAGCACGACCTCACGCATCCGCAGTTGCGTCCACCCACCACGGGTCATTCAACCCTCCTGGCCTTTTCGTTCGACCTGGAACCGTCGGGCTGCAGCGGCGATGACCTCTTCCAGGTAGGCCACGTCTTTCTCTGAGAGATCACGACGTGCCCGCAGCAGCGGGACGAGAGAAGCTACCAGTTCCGGCTCCTCCGCGTCCGACCGCATCGGGTCCACGTAAAAGGACTCCGCCGGCATCCGCAGCCAGGTTGTCATCGCCGCAAATGCCGTGACGTCTGGTTTCAACCCGTTGGCCATACGAGAGATCGTCGACGCTGACACGCCAATCTCCTTGGCCAACTGCCGCCACGACAGGCCTTCCTTTGCGCGCGCGGCATCCAGGGCCGCGTGTAGCGCCTTGACGTCTACACCAGGGGTATCGCTCATCCCGGACGCCCCTGAGTTCTTCCACTGCTCCACATGTCGCTCACTCCTGCTACAGTAGCAGTGCTCGAAATTTCGAGCACTGGTCTATATCTGGCGCAGATGTGGGCTGGTCCGCCGCGCGCCACAGGAGATACCGATGTCCCAGGACGACCACGGGCGCCCGCTCGTCACCATCATCGTCAACACGCGCTCGCACCCCTGGCGGGAGAAGGCAATTGCCTTTGAGCAGGCCGTCGAGCTCGCCTACCCGGGCCAGCCGCCGACCGACCAAGACACCTACACCGTCCGGTACAGCCGCGGTCACGACGGGCACGGGGCCGGCAGCCTGACCGCCGGCCACAGCGTGAACGTCAAGAACGGAATGGTCTTCGATGTCGTCCGCACCTCTCGTTCGTGACCCGGACCTGTCCCGCTTGCTCGACGACGGCTACGAGGTCGTGGTGCAGGCGGGGCACCTGATCGTCCGGCACATCCCTTACGTCACAGAGGCCGGGACCGTGCAACACGGGTTTCTGGCCTACCCGGTCATCATTAGCGGAGACCGGGTTGTCAGCGACACCGACCACCGGATCTGGTTCGGAGGGTCGGCACCATGTGACGAGCACGGCCGCAGGCTGCCGATGGTCAATCCCGAGGTCCGAGTGATCGCCGACGGCATCCAGGCGGACTTCATGCTGTCCTCAAAGCCCGGGCCGTCCGGCTACCCCGACCAGTACACGAAGGTCACCGCCTACACACGGATGATCGCCGACCAGGCCCAGGCGCTCGACGAGGCGGTCACGGCCACCCCAGGCGCGGCCTGGCAGGAGGTCGATGACGACTCGCCATTCGTCTACCGTGACACCGCCACCTCCCGGGCCGGGCTCGCGGCGGTCCACCGCCGCTTCCGTGGCCACCGCATTGCGATCATCGGGCTCGGCGGCACTGGCGGCTATATCTTGGATCAGGTCGCCAAGAGCGAGGTCGAGTCGATCCTCCTCATCGACGGAGACCTTTTCGACAATCACAACGCTTTCCGAGCGCCGGGCGCGGCGTCGCTGGAGACGCTGCGCGAGCGCCCGAACAAGGCCGCCTACTTCGCGTCGGTCTACTCCCGGATGCACCGTGGCGTCGCCGCCTACGAGCACTACCTTGATGAGGACAACCTCGAGGTTCTGTCCGGGGTGACCTTCGTGTTCCTCGCCTCGGACGATGCGCTGAGCAAGGCGACGATTATGGACTGGCTGGAGGCTCACGACGTGCCGTTCATCGATGTCGGCATGGGCGTCGAGGAGATCGACGGCCGCCTCACAGGTCTACTGCGGGTGTCCACCAGCCTGCCGGGACGTCGCGGTCAAGCTCGCCGCCGGATCCCGCCCCCAGCCCCCGAACATGACGACTACGGACGCAACATCCAGACCAGCGACCTGAACGCGCTTAACGCGCTTCTCGCTGTTGGCCGCTGGAAACGCCACCTCGGCATCTACTCCGACGTAACTGACGAGTCCTTCACGACCTACTCGCTGATCACCAACGAGATCGCCAACGAGGACCTCCCGTGACCGCCGTCGCGTTTTTGCGCCCAGAATTCGTTGAGAGTTTTCCCCCGGAAATGGAGCGCGGAGTGCTTTACGTCTCGATCCCCTATGCCACCTGCGGACACTTGTGTGCCTGCGGTTGTGGCCAGGAGGTCGTCACTCCGTTGTCCCCAGGGCAGTGGACGCTCACCTACAACGGGGAGAACATCTCTCTGTGCCCCTCGATCGGCAATTGGGGGTTGCCCTGCCGCTCCCATTACTGGATCAGGGACGGCGCGGTGCGGTGGGGCCGCCGCTACACCGCCCGCGAAATCGCCAACAATCGGGCACGCGACCGCAGAGACCGGGACTGTAAGAACAACAACGGCTCTGGCCCGTAATCGGTGGTGGCGGTTAGTGACTGTCAGGGCAGCAGGATGCGGTGGCGCAACAGATCGAATCCGGCGCGGCCGTGCATCTGGCGCATGATCCTCTTCGTGCGGGTGTTGACGCCCTCGGTGCGGCCGTTGTGATGCGGAAGAGTGAGGGCGGCGTTCACGGCGGCGCGGTCGAGTTCGATGCCGTTGGCGAAGCCGTGCAGGTGAGGCAGGTCGGCGGCGCGGATAGTGGTGATCCAGGTGGTGAGCTTGTCGTCGTTGCCTTCAGCCGGGGCGAGAAGCGCGGCGAAGTCGCGGACAAGGTGGGCGAGTTCGGTCAGCTCGGGACAGGCGGCGATGAGCTCTCGCACCAGCCGGGTGTCGCCATCACGGAGTCGGCCGGGGTGAGTGAGCAGCAGACGCGCCAGGCGGCGCGGGGTGGTGACGGGCCGGTCTCCTTCGGCTCGGCCTTGAGTGATATAGCGGTAGAGCAGGTTGAGACTGCCGGTGTAGCCGCGCTCCTTGATCTCCCGGAACAGCTGCTGAACGGGCACGGCCGGGTCGGTGGCGCGTCGCTCGCGCAGGTGATCGCGGTAGGGATCGACGAGCGTGGGCCGGTAGCGCGGTGCGCGGCGTAAAGCCTCGGGTTTGTGGGTGCGGGCGTAGCGCTTGACGGTGTTGAGCGACAGGTTCAGGCGGCGGGCGCATTCCAGCAGGCCGACGCCCTTGCCCAGCAGGTCGTGGATCTGCTCCCAGCGCTCGCGAGTGGTCCGTTCGTGGACGCCGGCGGGGCGAGGCGGGTTGACCGTGGCCAGCAGGCGCTGTGGGAGCGAACCTCGGCGAGGGTCTTGTCGCAGAAATTCGCCCACAGATGCCACCGGTCGCCGACCTGCACCGCATCCGGCAGAGCACGTTGGATCGCCTCCCCGTAGGCACCTGACCCGTCCCGGCAGACGATCTCGACCCCAGGGTGGGATCGCAGCCACGCCTCCAGCAGCTCGGCACCGCGGCCGGGCAGGACATCGATCCGCTCACCGGTCTCGGCGTCAGTCAGGACGGTGGCATACCGGTGCCGTCGCTTGAGAGCGAAGTCATCGACCCCCGGCACGCGGGGGACCTGCAGCGGTGGCAGCGGCAGCCGCATCAGCAGGCGCAGCGCTGTGGATCTGGAGATCGTGACGGCCAGGACCTCCGGCAGCCGGGCACCGGCCCGGCCGGCCAGTTCCTGGACCACCGCGCCCGGCTGGCCGGTGAGCCTGTTCGTCCGACGCTGGTAGCGCTCAAGCAGCCCGGGAACCTGCTCACGGAACGTCTGCCGAGGACATCCCCGTGCTGGGCAGACCAGACGCCGCACCTGTAGCGAC
Source organism: Nonomuraea antri (assembly GCF_013283785.1). GTDB lineage: Bacteria > Actinomycetota > Actinomycetes > Streptosporangiales > Streptosporangiaceae > Nonomuraea > Nonomuraea antri. Next base: position 20,771 of record NZ_JABCPZ010000144.1, on the reverse strand, counting down.
ACCATCACCGGCCGCCCGTCGACCGGCACATCGGTGACCGTCCGACCGGTGTAGCCGTGCACTCGACCGGTCGGCACTCCACACGCGGGGCACGGCATCGGTTCGTCGCGCGTACGGGCCATCACCCGGATGTGGTTGCCCTCGTCCTCTATGCCATCGATGACCAGGGCAGACAGTCTCGCGAACACAACATCCGTAAGATCGTCGATCTTCAGCACGGCACAGCCCGGCAGGGGATCACCCAGCGCCACCACCGATTACGGGCCAGAGCCAAAAAAGCGACAGACAGCCGATTAGTTGCCAAAATCTCCCACGCTCATCTGGGGCTTATGGCACACATGGAAGGAACCAGCGTTGCATAATCGTTACCTTAAGGGTGGCTATTGACGGACGCACAGCGTGCGCGCGAGCCGGACAACCACTCACCGGGCAGATATCACCGCATCCCTTCGGCCTCACTGGCCGGGCGCGCAGGCAGTTCGGGAACCCCCGGCGGGCCAGCCTCACGGGGCAGGTGCTTCCCAGGGACGTGCAACTCGCTACGGACGCTCTCATGCACCGTGTTGAGCGCACGGACATACGCCTGGTTGCAGATCTCCCACGCCTCCTCGTCGGCGTCCAACAGGCCTCGCGCGATCCACTGCAGCCGCCAAATCTCCCGGTTCAAACGCCGGACCGCAGCCACCACATCAGCGTCGCCGATCAGCGCGACCATCTCGCTCGCGTCGGCCCGCCGCGCCTCCGCCTCAGCAAGGAGTTCAAGTGCATCATCGCCTTTCAGCGCCACAGCGCGCTCGCCGATTCCCCTCCCAGCCAGGATCCGCCGCGAGATCCGGTTCATTGCCTTGGCCGCGTTCAGGTACTCGGCATACGCGGCCAGTTTCTTGTCGGACCAATGCCGCGCCTGGTCACGACGGAAGCGCAGCCGGTCAGCGAAAGCCGTACCTACGAAGGTGGCGAGTGCTCCGACCACGACGGCGAGCAGTGTCACAACCGCATTCGTCACCCACTCATTGTGGCCATCGAGTACCAGCGGTCACCAGATCGAACGCCTGATCGCTTGATTTCGTCCCGCACGCTGTTTAAATGGCGATGCATCAGAACGGGCAGAAATCCCGTTGGAGGCGGCATGGGCGGACGGAACCGGTCGGATCCCCGCTGGTCAGCCGTGCCCGCCGAGGTACTCAAGGATTTTGACGCCTATCTCGCGGCAACCGGTGACCGCCGGCACGTCGAATTGCTCGAGGTCCTCATCGGCGGATTCAGTGGCGCACAGGTGCTACTGGTAGAGATCAAAGTCAGGCGTCAGCCGACGCGGCAGCGCGTCCTGAAATTCTGCTTGGACGCCGCCGAGCCCGAACGGATCTTCTTAACCTACGACGAGGCGCCGCAGGATTTCGCCGAGCGACACTTGGCGAAACCGGTAGACAAGATCAAAGAAGGCCGGTGTGCTGCCGTCGTCATGGATGTCGCCGGGCGGGACCCCACCAACTGCCGCCCACTCACCGACCATCTTGGCCGGCCCGACCTCAGAGAAGTCTGCCGCACGATCGTCTCCTCCGTGCTCGACGGCTGGAACGCCGGCCGCACGGACCTTACCCGCCCATACACCGTGGCCGAGTACCTTCGCTCGTTGGTGGGCGAGGCGCGGATGGGTCCCGACGGACCGCTCGCCGCCTTCGCCACCCGTATCGACGCCCCCTCTCACCGCGAGACCATACGCCTCCCCGGATGGACTCGTGAGCTGCGCAACCCCCTCGCGCTCGCCGACCCTGACACGCCCGCCGGAGCGTCGCCGGTGTCGCGTGGCGCTCTGATCGGGGACGGACACGGCGACCTCAACGTGTTCAACCTACTCATTCCCGGCTATCCGCATTTCGCCGCAGAGAATTATCAGATCATCGACTATGGTGGCCGCGGCACCGACCAGCCGCTTACATGGGATCCGATGTATCTGCTCGTCTCGATGGCCACCCGGTGGCTCGGACAGATGAACCCGACCTCGAACACCGCCCGCCAACTTGTGCACGTTCTGGCCCGACACCGAAGCGCGGAGAACGACTTCGGACTCAGTGACCACCGGGCTGTGGTCAACGCCGTCTACGAGGCCGGATACGCATGGGCCAACAGAGAGTCGTACGGCGACCGGTGGTTGCCGCAGTGCGCCCTCAGCCTCTGCGCCGCCGGGCTGCTCTTCATCGGCCGGAAAATCCCAGGAGTCGATATCCCGCTCGACGACTGGTTCTTCGAGCTCGCGGCGGAGGCAGCCGATGACTTCGCCGAACAAGCAAGGCTCCCGATCGACATCGCCTCCGCCCGCCAGCGCCGTGGCAAGAGGGCGGACGGGGCCTCACAGACGGGCAGCCCCTCCAAAGACATCGCGGAATTCGTTCGACTGCTGGAGGAGGCCGAGTTCGGTGGCAACTGGGCCAGCGTGCGCCGTGGCACCGTCACACTGCGCGCCTACCTGGAGAAGCAGAATTATGCGATCGACTCGCCCCACGCCATCAGCATCCAGACCCTGATCGGCCAACTGCGGGACGCCTTGAAGGACGCCATGGATGCCCGTCTCAAGACAGGTCTCCAGAGACGGGCCGCCCAACGGGCCAGTCGAATCGCGCAGACGTTACCGCCCCTGCTCCTGGCCTGAGGCGCGTGGTGGCCGGGGGCGGAGAAACATACCACAAAGCCCTGGACGCCGCCAAGGCGAAGATCTCCTGGATAGACCAAGAGTGGAACCGGCAGGCGCACCTTCTGCGGCGGAAGGTTCTGAAAGAACAGGGAGAGTTGGAGATCGAACAGGAGCAGTTTGGCACAGTCATGGCCGCTCTGTGGGCGCTGCTGGACACAACGAATGCTGGGCAACTCGAGCTACTCGCGGCCCAGGCGTCCGCAGCGATCTCGGAGGTGATCATACACATGGAGACCGAGTACCTGGAGGAGTCGAGCGAGCGCCGAGGATGGACCGAGGTGCATCTAGGCCTGAAGCAGGCCATGCACGATCTCAGCATCTTCCTGAATGACTTACCCGACACACGAAAGGAAACGCACGGCCTCGACAACGACCCTAGGGATCGCGTGACGGTACGATTGCGCAACATAGATGATCACTTCAAGCCTACGATCGCCGCCGCTTCCTAACCGCACGAATGCGCGGTGCTGCCTTTCGCTCCCCAGACGATGAACGATCATGGGGCGACCTTCATCTGGCAGAAGCGCGCTCAATCCAAAGGAGCTAGAGGAGATACGTCATGCTCCTGCAGTACTGGCGAATCCCCTCCTGCCTTACACGCGGACCGCCGGACATACCTAGCGTTTGAACCGCCCCCTAGCCCAGCGGAAGCTGCTCCATGACTGCTCGCACGCGTTTCTCATCACCTAATACCCGCCCCTGGTGCCGCATTGAACAGGGAACAAAAGGGAAATAGTGCCGACGGTCAAGAACGCATGATTGCTCGGTGGTTGCTCGCATGTACGCCCGACAACGCGGCACGCATCGACACAGGCCGCCACTGCGGTGTGGGCAATCCTTGCCCCAGCGGCACAAAACGACACCTGGCGGCACCGGATGACACTTACCGAGGATTCTCATAATCCGCGGGTCGTTGGGTTCAAGTCCCCACCCACCCTACGGTCACGCCCCGAGCGGGGCACCGCCGGCTGGCGGCGTGGCTTGTTGAATCAGGCCGATCGGCCTACTATCAGTCCATGCAGCCTGAGAGTAGGCCGATCGGCCGAAAAAAGAACCCCATCATCGAAGAGGCCCGCCGGAGACAGATCATCGATGCCGCCATCGAGACGGTGGCGAGCGTCGGTTACGCGCAAGCATCGCTGTCACGGATCGCGCAGCACGCGCAGATCAGCAAGAGTGTGATCTCCTACCACTTCGCCGGTAAGGATGAGCTGCTGGAACAGGTGGTCAACCAGATCAACGACGATACGTGGGCGTTCATCCAGGCGCGGCTCGAAACCGAGACGACGGCGGCCGGCAGGCTCCGGGCCTATATCCAGTCCAACCTGGACTACCTGCGATCGCACCGCTCTCGTGTGCTGGCGGTGGGAGACATCGTCGGCAGCCACCGCGCAGCCGACGGCACGCCACGCTTCGCGACGACCACCGATGAATCGGTCATCACGCTGCTGACCGACATCCTGCGCCAGGGCCTGGATGACGGCGAGTTCCGGGACTTCGATCCCCAGGTGGTCGCCGTGACCGTCGGCCAGGCCCTCATCGGGGCGCTCAGCCGGTGGGCGGTGGACCCCACCGTCGATCTCACCGCCTATGCCAGCGAGCTGATCACCCTTTTCGACCATGCCACCCGGAAGTAGGGACTTCTCATGGGCCTGACCCACAAAGGCGTCAACTACGACGTCGGTACGAACTATCTTCCCGACGGCGTCCTGTCCCGGGGAGAGTGGCGGCCCGATCTGATGCGTCAGGAGATCCGCGCTGTCCGTGACCAACTGCACGCCAATTCCGTCGGCATCTACGGCACCGACCTCGACCGGCTCGTTCAGACCGCAACAGTCGCGTTGGAGAACGGGCTGCACGTATGGCTGCAACCCCGGCTGATCGACGCCGCTCCGCAGAAGATGCTGGACCATTTGGCGCGAACGGCCGAAGCCGCCGAACTCCTCAGGAAGAAATATGAGGCGATCGACCTCAACGTGGGCTGTGAGCTCACCGTCTTCTCCGCGGGTATCATCCCCGGCGCCTCCCACGAGGACAGAAGCGCCAAGCTGGGCTCTCCGCTGTACTGGCCGCTGTTCCCCTGGTTCAACAGGAAGCTGAACCGTCTCCTGGGCGAGGCCGCCGCAGTCGCCAGGTCCGCTTTCAGGGGCCGCATCACCTACGGCGCGGGATTGTGGGAGGGGGTGGACTGGACACCGTTCGACGTCGTCGGGCTGGACTACTACCGCATGCCATACAACCGTTCCAGGTACGTCAAGAACCTGCGCAGATTCCACCAGTACGGCAAGCCTGTGGTCATCGTCGAGTTCGGCTGCGGCGGCTACGACGGCGCCGCGGAAAAGGGCCCTTCCAGCCACGCGATCATCGATCGCGGCGGACCAACGCCAGTCATCAACGGCTCGTGGGTCAGGAACGAGCGCGTCCAGGCCGAGCAGATCGCCGAACTGATCGGGATCTTCGAGGAGGAGAACGTGCAGGGCGCGTACGTGTTCGAGTTCATCGAGCCGCACCACCCACACTCCGCCGATCCCCGGCATGATCTCGACATGGCGGGCTACGGCATCGTCAAAGTCATCCAGGACGAGGCTGCGGGATCGTATCGCTGGGAGCCGAAAGCAGCCTTCCACGAAGTGGCTCGGCTGTACGGTGGTCAGGCCTGATCTCCCGCCGCCCATCGACCCTCCGCCGTCGGCGCTGCGCTGACCTCGCACCCAAGGCCGACGCTGCGGCGGCAACCACCGGGTCGACCAACCTCATGGGCGGAGTGACCGGCCGCGGCGCTCCGGACCTCTACCGCTATCTCACCGAGCGGTCGGCACCGCTCCACGACGGCGCGAGCAGGAGACCGCACTCGTGATCCACATGGTCAAGTGCAGGTCCTCGCCGAGTCAGGGTTTTGACCACCGTCCACCTGCGGCAACGTCTCAGATGGCGGTTGCTGAGGCCAACCTTGCCCATAGGCCGACCCCCACACTGCCCGACAGTGCCCCGGTCCGGCGCCGGCGGGCAGCGCCGCGCCGGTGAACCGCCCCCGCCACCGGACTGCCGATGTCCCGCTGTCCAGCGAAGACCCTGCCTGGACAAACAAGGCCGCCCACTGGCTGCTCGGCTGCCTGCCCCCGAACTACCGCGCCCACCCGGCCATTTGTGACCCGCACGTTCTGGCGTGGATGGCCGCCTGCCACGTTGACCACGCGCTCGCCGCGCTGCGGGCCGGCCGCCCTGTCCGGCACCAACGAACTCCAGATCGACGAGGCCCTGGCGCTGCTGGCCTCCTACAGCCTCATCACCTTGACCACCTCCGAACTCGTCGGCGAAGAGACCGACGACCTGGTCAGCGTGCACCGCCTCGTCCAGGCCGTCCGCCGTATCACAGGCTTCTCCATTCGGCGGGTTGCTGCCAAGCCGAGCGCTGGAACGCGTCCGACTCATGAGTCGTCATGAAACGGATCTTGGACTCGTGGAGCAGTTCGCGAACCGGCCCGACCGACCCGCGCAGGTTCACGACGCCGAGGTCGAGCCTTGCCTGGAGAACAGTGCGGTGCGGAAATGCGTACTCGATGAGCTCCAGCTCTCCACCACCGTAGGAATCCCGCAGGGAGAACTCCCGGGTGGGCCCCTCGGCTGCGATGAGCACGCATCTCTCCTCCTCTCCCGTGAGGCCGGCGGGTCCGTCCACCCACGTCGGATCGAAGCCGTCCGCCGAATAGGGACCGGTTTTCCCGCACGCGCGATATCCGGTGACACCGGTGATCGATAAAGTCACTCGCCACGCGAGCCCGAACAAGTCTCCCTCATCGTCGCGCGCCGGATCATAGGCGTAGTAAGGACTGGCGAATCGTTGGACGGTCCAGCTCTTCACGTCTCCCGCGCACACATCCATGGTCGCCAGGAAACCCGCGAAGAGCTCGGCATCCCCCTCGTTGATGCCGCGCGCCTCTGGCGATGTGACATCGAAACTGCAGCGCACTTCGGATCCGGACTGCCGGTATACGGGTTGCCAGAGCTGATAGTTCGAGCTCGTGATCTCGCGCTCCATCGGCACATCGTAGGACACGCCCGGAGATGTAATCGGTGCTCACGGGGGCTTCCCCCAAGCCATCCGCCGTCTCCTCCGTCCGCCGGCACGGCGGCCGCACCCGGCACACGTCTGCCGCCGGCGCCACCCACGCGCCAATGAACCCGGCCCGCTCCAACCCTGTGGTCTCCCCGCTGGTGAAGGTCGCCCCGCCGAATCCGGCCTCTCTGATACGGCAATGGCTCAGGTCGAAGTCCATCAGGATAGCGCCGGTGAGATCGAGGCGGATATCCGGCCAGTGGCGGGTGTCGGGGTCGGCGGTGCGGGGCTGCCACCAGCGGCGGGTGGGCGAGTCCGGATGGCGCATGTGATCAGCCAGCATGCGCTGGGCGGCCAGGCGGACCTGACGTTCCTCGTGGGGATCGCGGCCTGCCACCGCGGACACACCACCGAGGGCGGCGCGTGGCACGGCGGGCTCAGCGGGCCTGGCCCGGCCGGGGTCGTCCGGGGTGGGGCGAACGGCATCCGCTACTACGACGACGTCGTGGTGAACGGCTCGACGTCGACCACCTCGTCCCACTGGCCGAAGCCTGGGACAGCGGCGCCTCGGCGTGGGACGCCGCCAGGCGCGAGCGGTACGCCAACCACCTCCAACACCCCGAGCACCTGGTCGCCGTCACCGCCCGCTCCAACCGGCAAAAGGCCGATAAGGACCCCGCATCCTGGCTGCCGATCAAGGCCGTGCGCTGCCGCTACGTCGTTATGTGATCTGTCAAGGTGTCCATCGATGTGGTGTCTCAGAAGTTTCCCTCTGTTCCCGGACGGCGGATCCCGGTGCTGTCTCAGCATTTGGGGGGCTTGAGACGAGCTGTGGGCCGCCTCAGGACGGCTGAGGCGGCCCGACAGTTGCTGAGGGTCTAGTCGGCGATCCGGGCGTATTGGTATTGGGTCTGGCCGTTCTCGTCGCCGACGTGCTGGCGGCCGACCATGACTTCGTAGTCGCCGGCCTTGGAGTAGCTGCTGCTTTCCCTCTGGCTGGGGCTCCAGCGGTAGGAGGTCAGTTCGACGGTGCGGCCCCACGCGCTCATCGTGGCGGTGGCGTAGCGGGTGGATCCGTTCTCGTCGCCGGAGTGGGAGCGGCCGACCAGGACGTGGTCGCCCGGGGCGGCGAAGAAGGAGTTGCTCTCCCGCTGGGAGCTGCTCCAGGACGGCGCGCCCACCCTGACTTGCTGCCCGTCGATGAGGATCAGGCCGCAGTAGTAGGTGGTGTTGCCGTTTTCGTCACCGGAGTGTGAGCGGCCGAGCAGGACCTGGTTGGTGGGGCAGAGGACGGGGGTGCCGGACGATTCCTTCACCGTCTGGGTGTAGCCGTCGATGATGATGACCTCCGCCGCGTGGGCGGCGTTGGCTGGTGAGAGTCCGGCCAGGGCCAGGGTGAGGATCGTGCCGGTGAGGACGGCGCGGGCCGGGCGGATCTGTCGCAAGTGCGTCTCCGGTGCCTGTCTGGTCGCATCCACGACCAGATCGCTAATTGTGACCTTGTGATTACACATCGTGGTCACAAGGGTCGCAACTCTCACGCAAAGTAATGCGCGGCGCCCCGGAACGGCGGCAGAAGGATCTCGTCAACCGCTGCTGTGAGGCGCTGCAAGCGCGCCTGCGGCAGCGAACCGCCCGGCCCCTGGCTCAGCGTCCGCTCAACGACGTGACGTTGCCGGCGGCGCCTTCCAGCTTCTCGCGCAGGAGCCTGTTCTCTTCCTCCAGTTCGGCGACGCGCAGGGTGAGGATTTGGATGTGGTTGGCGTAGGTGTTCACCGTGTCGGTCAGCTCGCGAATGTCGGCCGCGTTGTCCGAGCGCAGCTTCCGCTCGGCCTTCTTCAACCGGGCGATCTCCGCGCGCAGCTCCTCAGCCTCAGGCCGGGCGACCGCCGGAGCCGCCAGGAGCTCCTTGACGACGGCTGCGACCGGCGAGCGGTAGTAGGAGGCGCGGGACACCCCGGCCTCGACGCAGATGTTGGTGACGTTGACCGTCCCGTCGCTGATCTCCGGCCGGCCGAGCATCAGCCGTTCGAAGCCGTTCATGATCTGCCGGTCGAGGTCGGTGAGCGAGCGGTCGCGGGTCAGGCGGGCGAACGCGGCCTGAACGATCCGGTCGGTGTCGGTCGCGGGGTCGGTGCCGGTGGCGGTCATGCGCAGGGCGCTCCGTCCTCGTGGAGCTCGGCGATGAGCTGGTCGAAGTCGTTGACGTGGTTGGTGAGCGCGAGCTGCTGCAGCGGCGGCAGCTCCGCCGAGCCGTCGAGTGTCTCCTGGGCATGGTCCCGGGCGAGGCGGAGACGGGGCAGGTGAACGGCGGTTCGCCGCGCGTTCGGGCAGACCGAACACATGTTGATCATCGGCAGCGGCCGGCCGCCGAGCGGCTTCGCCCGCTTGGCGCAGACGGCGACACCAGGCTGGAAGAAGCAGTCGTTGAGCACGCCCGGATGCAGGACCTTCGTGAGGTGGCGCAGCATCGTGCGCAGCCGGGCCGGGCTGGCCACCACCCCGGGCAGGTCGCCGAGCTCGCGCCGGATCCGGTCGAACTCGGCCTGCCAGTAGGAGTGGAACGGCGAACCGGGTTTGGTGTCACATCTGTTGACGCTGTGCGGGATGATGATCGACGGCGGGTCCTGTCGTGATCTCTGGCGGGAGTCGCTGACCAGCCGATCTCTATGGGAGAGGTGCCTGATGGTCCTGCCGGTGATGACGGTGGAGCAGCGTGCGAAGGCGTTGGCGAAGGCGGCCGAGGCGCGTACGGCGCGTCGTGCGCTGTTGGCGGAGGTGTCCTCCGGCGCGGTAAGTGTGGCGGAGGTGTTCGAGCGCAGCGGGCAGGATCTGGTCGACAGGACACGGGTGGTTCAGGTCCTGCGGGCCGTTCCGGGGTATGGGCCGGCCCGGGTCACCGCGTTGATGGCCATCTGCGGGGTGGCGGAGAAACAGCGTGTGGGCGCGTTGAACGAGCAGCAGCGCGAGCGACTTCTGCGGGCTTTGATCGGCTGACAGCGCCAGAGTTGATCGTGTGCGCCATCGGAGGTCCGCGTTCGGGTGAGGTGGGCTCTGCAGGCCGGAGGCTCGCGCGCCGACTGGTGCGGAACCCTGCGGGGGCCCCGGGGCGTCAGCTCCTCTTGCGATCGCTCAAGCAATCAGGGACAAGCACTTACCTGGCCCCTCGGTTGGCGGATCACGTGAACAGGCAGAGAGCAGGTATGGACATGATTCAGTTCGGCGAGATGCTCTCGCCTGAAAACCAGGAGTGGCTGGGTAGTCAGCCCATACCTGAGCAAAAACGGATATTCGATCAGTGGATGTCGCGAACCGGTGGTGGCGGGGCGACCGACGACGAAAAGCCCCCGTGGGTTGCCGCCAACGAGCTGGTTGACAGTATGCGGTCGTAACACAGGGAGGGGGTGTCAGCCGCGCCCCGGCTGACACCCCTCCTACCTGCAGAGCCGGGCGATGAAGAACAGCCCTCTCAGCGCATCGCTCGTGTACGTGATAAGGGCCTATTATCCCGTACATGAGCGATCATGGTGGCGCGGCGACCAGGACAGCCCTCCGCCGGGATAGTGCGCGACTCCGGCACGTTATCCGGTACATCGCCGAAGGCGTCGCCTGGCGGGAGGCATGAGCACCGCCATGAAGATCACCGCCCTACGTGGTGAACACGTCACGCTCACCGCGGCCGCCGACGCCTTCCTCGCCACCCCGCGCACCGCCAACCCCAACACCCACCGCGCCTACGCCTCGGCCATCGACCGCACCATCGAGCGACTCGGCCGCGACCGGCCGCTGGCCGAGGTCACTGACGCGGAGGTCGGCCATGCGCTTGCCGAGCTGTGGGGGGCGAGCGCGCCGGCGACCTGGAACCGCAACCGCGCCGCCGTCACCTCCTGGCTGACCTGGTGTCAGACCAAGAAGCACTGGGCCGCGCCATCGGTCCCGGCTGAGGCCGAACGCCGCAAGGAGAACGCCGACGAGACCCGCGCGGTGGCCAAGACCACCATCCACCGGCTGCTGTCGCGCCGCGACATCCCCCTTCGCGAGCGGGCGCTCTGGAGAATGCTCTACGAAACGGCGGCCAGGGCCGCGGAGATCCTGGCGCTGAACGTCGAGGACCTCGACCTGGAGCACCGGCGCGCGCCCGTCCGCTCCAAGGGCGGCGCGACCGAGTGGGTGTATTGGGACCGCGGCACCGCCCACCTGCTGCCCCGCCTGCTCCGGCTCCCGGACGGCAGCGCCCGTACGCACGGCCCGCTGTTCCTGTCCGAGCGGCGTCCGGTCCCGGCCCGTCGGCCCGGTCCCGGCGACATCTGCCCGCACACCGGCCGCGCCCGCCTCGGCTACGACCGCGCCCGTGTCCTGCTGGAGAAGTACGCCGGGCTCGATCTGCATCAGCTGCGCCACAGCGCGGCCACCCGCCTCGGCGACGCCGAGATCCCGCTGCAGCTCATCATGGGCAAGACCCGGCACAAGAACCCCCGCACCGCCATGCGCTACGTCAAACCCGGCGCCGAGGCCATCGCCAAGGTCACCGAGGTCCTGGCGCCCCGCCGCCGTACCCACTGATCAACCGAGTGGTGGGCCGCCGGAGCTACAGAGGGTGGGTTCAAGCCATCACCACCGAACACGACCGAACTGCCCCAACAACGCTGCTCGTTCGATCTCTGTCTGGAGAGCCGGGGGCATGGCAGGGCGGGAGAGCTCAGGGTTCTGCTAGCGGTGGTGGCTACGGACGATCTCCCCCGAAGATCCAGATCATGATCTGGGCGGGCATCTCGGGAATCTCCAGGAGAGTAGGTGCGGGCACGGTGGGATCGCTGCGGACCGGTTCAGAAGTGTCACGCCATCGCTAGTGTCACGCTAAGTGCCTACTAAATTACATTAAGTAGTTGAATGCCGCCCCGAGCGGCCCCCTGCTTGACGGAGCCCGCATGCACCACAAACTTCCCAAGACCAGCGCCGCAGCCACCCTGCTCACTTCGGCGATGATCGCCACCATGACGGCCCTGCCGTCCCACGCTGCAGCGCCCACCACCCGCGCCGCCTCCGCCCTCGCCCCCGCCGACGGCGTCTACAAGCCCCGGCACCTCAACACCGGCGGCAGCTTCCAGCCCTGGGGGGGCGGCACCGGTGAGGGCGCCGACGTCGACATGATCGCCACGTATGTAGGGCAGACGTGGAATATCCGCCGAGTGACGTACCGCAATAATCAGCCCGCCTATCAGTTCGAGAACCTGCATGCGTCCGGCAAGTGCCTGCAGGCCAAGAGTCCGCTGACCGCCCCGACGTCGGGCAACGACACCGCGATACACACCTGCGACCGATCTGCCTCCGCCCAGCTATGGTTGCTCCCCGCTGCCTCCGCAGCACTGCCCGGCGCCGTAAACATCGTGTCGGTCGTCTACCCCAGGCGCGCCCTGGCCCCGCTCAACCCCAAAATCGACCACACCGATCTCAAGCTCAAAGAGCGCGCCAATAGCCCCAGCCGAGACTTCGCCTGGTATCTGGTCCCTCAGAGCTGACCTTGGTGCATCCGCGCATCTGAGGGGCGGTGGTGGCACCGCACCGGGTGGCCGGGAGCCGTTCGGCCCCGTCAGAATCGACCGCTGTTGGGTCACTGCCGGCCAGAGCCAGGAATACGCAACGGCCGGAAGTTGCCCTCGCGAACGTGCTCCGGCAGGGAGAAGTTGTAGCGGCCCAGGAAGTTGAACCACTCAAAACCGAGCGGGGACAAACGGGCGATGTCGGTAGTGGCGATCTTCTTACCCTCGGCGCGGATCTGCTCCAGCGCCCGAGCCGTGTAGACCGTATTCCACAAGATACAGACGTTGGTCATCAAGCCCAGCGCCCCTAGCTGGTCTTCCTGGCCCTCCTTGTACTTCTGCCGCAACTCACCCTTCTGCCCGTGGAAGATCTTGCGGGCCAGGGTGTGGCGCGCTTCCTGCCGATTCAGCTGGGTGTTGACCCGGCGGCGCAGCAGCTCGTCGTTGAAGTAGCAGGCCAGGTAGGTGGAGCGGTCGAGCTTGCCCAGCTCCATCAAGGCGCGGCCGATCGGGGTGGGGGTACCGCCGCCGGTCAGATAGCGAAACAGCTCGGCCGGCCGGACCGCGCCGGTCTGCAGGGAGCCGGCCACACGCAGCAGATCGTCCTAACTAATAACCCTTGAGTTGCTTGAGGCTCTGCGAGCCTCTCTAGCCCCCGGACCTGGGCTTCTCTGCTGGCGCTCCGGCTTCTTCGGGTGTTGATGAGATTTCGGGGATCCCGAAGATCTATCGTCCTGGTCGTTCGTCTTGCTGTGAAAGTGAAGGCGAGGTGGCCGGAGTTGGCGCTGGCGGTGGTGAAGGATCTTCGAGTGGCCCGTGCCCCGGCCACCGCAGAGGACCTGGAGGCGCTGGAAACCGACATGCTGGCCGGGTTCGTGCTGGCCCGGGCGGCGGCGGGGCTGTCGGACGGGACCATCTCCTCCGACGTAGTGCATCTCGAGCAGGCGCGGGCCTGGTTCGGCCGACCGCTGTGGGAGATGGAGCCCGCCGACGCCGATGCGTACTTCGGCAAGGTGCTGCGCTCCACCGCGAAGGGCACCCGGCTGGCCCGGGCCCAGGCGATCAAGACGTTCTTCCTGTTCCTGGAGCTGCGTCACAAGGTCGAGATCCACCAGATGACCGGGCGCGTCGTCGAGTGCCCGATCGATGAGATGAACCGGCCGCGCGGCGGCCCGCTGGGCAAGCTGCGCATCCCGCCCACCGTGGAGCAGGTGGGCCGGTTGTTCGCCGGGTGGCGGCAGGAACTGGCGACCTGTCGGAAGTTCGCCCCGACCGCCCGCAACTACACCGCCTGCCGGTTGATGTCCGAGGTCGGGCTGCGCGTGAACGAGGCCTGCAAGCTGGACTTGGCCGACATCAAGTGGGACCTGGGCCGGTTCGGCAAACTGCACGTCCGCCATGGCAAGGGCGCTCGAGGGTCAGGACCGCGCGAGCGGATGGTGCCGCTGATCAACAACGCCGCGGCGACGCTGCGCTGGTTCGTCGAGGACGTGTGGGGCCAGTTCGGCGACGATCACACCCGGCCCGGAGTGGCGCTGCTGTTGTCGGAGCGCAAGAACACCGACGGCTCGGTCGCCCGCGTCGGCGATGAGACGCTCCGGGCCGCGCTGGCCAGGGCCGCTGCCGCCCATCTGCCGGAATGGGCGGACGTGCTGACCCCGCACGTGCTGCGGCACTTTTGCGCTTCCCAGCTCTATCAGCAGGGCATGGACCTGATCGCCATCCAGCAGTTGCTCGGCCATGCCTGGATCGCCACCACGATGAAATACGTGCACGTCACCGGCACTCACATCGAGGACGCCTGGGCAGCGGGCCAGCAGCGCGCGGCCACCCGGCTGGAAGGACTGCGGCGATGAAGTGGAATCTGCGGCTGACGGCGGCCAACCGCGGCATCTGGAAGGCCAGCGAGCTGCAGCGGATGCTCGCCGAGCACGGCCTGACGATCAGCGCCGGGAAGATGTCCGGTCTGTGGTCGGGCGAGCCGGCAAGCATCAAGCTGGATGACCTCAACGTCATCTGCGCGGTGCTGAACTGCGGCGTCGAGGAGCTCCTGATCCCCGAGCCGGATCAGGTGTGCAAGGTCAATGAGCAGGCAGCCCCTGCGGCGGCTGCGGCTTCGAACGCGCCGATGGTGAAGCCCCGCCAGCGTGATGGCCGCTCGCTGCCGCCTGAGTGAGATGCCGTACTCCGCTGCACGCAGCCCGGCCAACTGCATCGACTGCATGGCCTGGGGCATCTTGAACGGGCGCCGCTGTGCTGCCTGCACCCTATGGCGCAACAAGCACCGCGGTGACGAGCAGCCCTGCGCCGGGTGCGGCCGGTCGGCCCTGCTGCGCAACCGCCACTGCCGCTTGTGCTGGAACCAGGCCCGGACCGAGGCCCGCGCAAACGGCGGCTTACCTGGAAGGGCCATCGCCTCCCACTTCCTGGACCAGGTCGGCGCCTTCCACCAGCTGTTCTTCGCCGGCATGTTCAACAGCCGAGGTGCCTCGACGACCCCACCCCGCGTCCACGACCGGCGAGGCGCGCCCCGCAAGCCACCCCCTGAACCCGCGCGGCACCCGCCGATCCGCTGGATCCAGCTCCGGCTGCTCGATGCACGGCGTGACTTCACCCGCTTCGACGCCGCCACCGATGCCGACCCTGATAACCCCTGGCTGAAGTGGGCCATTTACGTCGCCCACCAGCTCGGCGAGGCTCACGGCTGGCGACGCCACACCCATGACGACGTCCGGCGGGCCTTGACCGTCGTACTGTCCCGGCACACCGCCGGCGACGTGATCCGCTACTCCGAGCTGTTTCCCGCCGTCCGGGCCCTGGACATCAGCGTCGAGCGAGTAGCCGAGGTCTTGGCGGAGATGGGCGTCCTCAACGATGACCGGCGCCCCTCCTTCGAGACCTGGCTGGAACGCAAACTCGACGGCCTGGCCGACGGCATCGGCGCCGAGACCGAGCACTGGGTGCGAGTCCTGCATCAGGGAGGCCCCCGCGCCATGGCACGCGAGCCGGACACCGTCCGGACTCACCTGAACAACGTCCAGCCCACCCTTATGACCTGGTCACAGCGCTATGACCACTTGCGTGAGGTCACCCGCGAGGACGTCCTGGCCGTCCTCGACGACCTGACCGGCTCACGCCGGATCCAACTGCTGATCTCGTTGCGCTCGCTGTTCGCCTTCTGCAAGAAGACCGGGAAGATCTTCCGCAACCCCACCCGCGGCATCAAGGTCGGCCAGCAGCCCTACCGGCTCGCGCAGCCACTCGCCCTGGACGACATCGACCAGGCCGTCCGAGCGGCCACCACTCCCGCGGCCCGGCTTGTCCTCATGCTCGCCGCCGTCCACGCCGCCCGCCCCGGCGCGATCCGCACCCTCCTCCTGGAGGACGTCGACCTGGGCAACCGACGCCTCACCATCGCCGGACGCAGCCGGCCGATCGACGACTTCAGCCACCAGATCCTGCTCGAATGGCTGGACCACCGCCGCACCCGCTGGCCCAGCACCGCCAACCCGCACCTGCTCATCAACCAGATGAGCGCCCACGGAACAGGCCCGGTCAGCACCATCCACTTCGCCAAGACCCGGCTGCGTGGCCAGGCCGCGACTCTCGAACGCCTGCGCGTCGACCGGCAGCTCGAAGAGGCCCTCACGCACGGTCCCGATCCGCTCCACCTCGCCGCTGTCTTCGGCCTGGATCCCAAGACCGCCATCCGCTACGCCGAGAACGCCCGAGCCCTTCTCTCGACCATGGTCGAGGAACAAGACCCCACCAGTCGAGACGAACCCAAGGGTCCAAACACCCTATGAAAGCTGAAGGCCAATAGGTTCATCCCGAAGACCCTTCAGTTCGCCTGAACTCTGGGATTTCTCGGGGTCCCGGTAGCAATGAAGAAATTTCCAACGAAGTAGCCTCTGACCTGCGTTGATACGGACCCCTATGGCAAAGGTCTCGATTCGCTTACGGTGTTGACCATGAGTGACGACAAGCCGGAGTTCGGGTTCGGCGCGAGCGGTCGCCCGTTGTGGACGGCGCGGGACCGGGACGCTGAGGTCGTCCGGACGGTGCTGCGCAAGGCGGGGCGTCGGGAGTTCAGCGAGGGCCACGCCGGGTTCGTCGTGGAGGGTGGCGGCGACGGAAAGCCGTTCCACGTCGCGAGCGCCGGCGCGGCTGAGGAATCCGCGCAGGAGCTCGCCCGGTACTCCGATGACCTGCGCAAGGCCGGGGTATCGCGTCGAGCCTGACGCTGACGATGATCAGGTGCTGCTGGTGTGGGAGTCCTCCTGATCGCGTTCGCTTCAGCGCGCGGGCTCAGCGTGGTCGGCGGCGCTGGGCGGGGTCGGCTTCGGCGGTGATGCGTGCGGAGGTCTCCTCGCCCAGGCGGACGTAGCGGCCGAGGCTGGCGAGGTGTTGGTGGCGGCTCTTGGCCTGAAGCTCGGGCGCGGTCCGGCCGGCCTGCGCGAGATGCTGCAGCGCACTGTGCCGGAGTTGGTGCAAGGTCCATCCCTGGCGGTGCGGGTCCAGGTCGGCGGAGGCGGTCTTGAACAGGTATTCGGCGCGCGGGTAGGACAGTCGCCCCCGTTTGGTGATCGGGCAGATGTCACCGCGCGCGGGCGCGCGAGGTCCGGAGGTGGGGGCGCGCCGGTCGGCCAGGAACACCGGCCCGGCCGTGCGGCCGGCCAGCAGGCGGGGCAGCAGTCGGGCGGTGGCGGTGGCCCAGTGCACGTACTCGATGCCGCCGCCCTTGGAGACGACCCGGGCGCGGCGGAACTCCAGGTCGAGGTCCTCGATGTTGAGGCTGAGGATTTCCTCGGCGCGGGCGGCCGTGTCGTACAGGAGCCTCCACAGCACTCGTTCGCGCAGGGCGTGCTTGGGGTCGGTGAACAGCTTGTCCAGCCGGGCGGCCGGGATGGCGCGGTCACCGCGCCGGGCGGGCTTGCGGCGTTCCAGGCGCCGGGCGGGGTTGGTGGCCAGCAGGTCCTGGCGCTGGGCCCAGGTGGTGAAGGAGACCAGCGCGGACAGGTGCCGGTTCCAGGTGGCGGCGGCCGCGGTCGTCCAGCGGTCCATCACCGCGGCGTACTGCTCGGGCGTCAGCGCGGCGACCGTATGGGTGGGCCCGGCCACGGTGGTCAGCTGGGTGAGGGTCTCGGCGTAGCCGGTGCGGGTGGTGGCCGCCTGCACCGACTCCAGGAAGCGCTCGACGGCGACCGCGATCGGCGAACCGGTGGCCGCGCCGGCGGCGGGATCGGCCGGCGGGGTGGATGGACCGGGGAAGGCCACGATGGACACGGGCGACCTCCGGACAGGCGATGTGACACATAATGTAGCCGAGTCGTCGTCGCGGCGGGGAACGTCGAGCTGGGCGGACACGGTCCGATGGCCGCCTGTGTGACAGATAATGCGAGTTCTGTGTCACAGCCCGCGGCTTGCTTGCAGGCCTTCCCCATTGGAGCCGTGACCGCGATCGGGCATCGGCGGTCGAGCCGGATTCACGCCGCTGGCGTGAATCCGGCTGATGCAACCGGGCAGCGGCTGGCCATGCTGGGCCCCATTGTCGGGGATGTTCGGTCCGGGCTGAAAATCTCCTTCAAGGGATCTTCTTCAAAGGGTGCCGGTCGAGTGGAGTTCGTTACACCTGAGCTCGAATGATCAGCGTGCCCAGGTGATCGGGCTCCGGCGCGGGCTCCACCCACGCGTCGACGTTGCAGAACCCGTGCTCCGTCAGCATTTTGGCCCATATCTCCGGCTCGTATGCCCATCGGCGGACGTAGGTCTGAGGGCCGGTGAAGCCGGCCCCGTACATGCCTTGGACGCCATAGCAGCCGGGCACCGGCGCCGCGCAGGAGAACACCAGCCTGCCATCCGGCGCCAGGCACGTGCGGACGAGCGGCATCCATTGCTCGGGGTCCAGGAACCACAGCGCCCCCCAGATGCTGTAGATCGCCTCCCATCGGCGTCGCGCTCGGGCGAGGTAGCCGAGCGCGTCCGCCTCGATGAAAACGGTGTGCGGCAGATGCCCCCACCTAGCGCGGGCGCTGGCGATCATCACCGGTGACAGGTCCACACCCGTGACGTCGATGCCCTTGACGGCCAGCGCCGCGGCGGCGTTGCCATGGCTGCAGCCGAGCTCCAAGACCGAAGCGGGGTTGCCGAGAAGTTCCTCCCCGGGACCATGATCCTCGTACGGCGTCCAGAGCAAGCCGTCCTTCAGCGCCTTGCCGGGCGGGGGTGACGGCTTGCGGATGGCGTAGCGGTCCCAGTAGGCGGCGAGGCCGGTGAGCGCGGTCGTGGCTGTCATGGCGGATACCTTCAGGCGTGGGCGGCTGGACCTGCGTCGTCGTACCCAGCCGGGGTCACGGCGATACCACAGCTGACCTGCTCCTTACCGTGCGGGCGGGGTCTCGACGCGTTCGCGGGGGCGCCTCGCCGGTCCTGCGCTGGTGGGCTCCGCGCCTGGCTGCGGTCGGTGAGGGGGGAGGGTATTGCCCGACTTTTAACCGGGTCGCGGGGGTGGCGTGTGTCTCGGCAGGTAACGGCTGAGGTGGGGAAATATGAGGGGCATGCCTGCACGGCTCCCTTTCGCCTGAGGAGGACGCATGCTGAGCGGTTTGCCTGTCCTGGGCTCCGGCCTGGGCCATCGTGCGGAGTTGGCCGAGGCGATCGAGACGCACGGCGACCGCATCGACTGGCTGGAGATCATCACCGAGCACTACCTGTTCGCGCCGCCCGACGAGCGCCGGCGGCTGCGCGAGCTGGCGGGACGCTTCCCGATCGTGCCGCACGGGGTGGAGCTGTCCATCGGCTCTGAGCGTGAGGTGGACCCGGCCTACGTCGAAGCGCTGGCCGTGCTGGTGGCGGAGATCGACGCGCCGTGGTTCTCCGACCACCTGTGCTTCACCAAGACCGACAAGATCGCACTCGGGCTGCTGGCGCCACTGGCGCGTACCCGCGAGGTGGCGCGCGCGGTGGCGGTCAAGGCCCAGCGGGTGCAGGAGGCGGTGGGGCGGCCGTTCCTGCTGGAGAACATCACCTACTACGTGGACCTGGCCACCCCGCTGACCGAGGCGCAGTTCATCGCCGAGGTGATGGAGCACTGTGACTGCGGGCTGCTGCTGGATGTGGCCAATCTCCACATCAACGCGGCCAACCACGGCTTCGACCCGCTCGGCTTCCTCGACACCATCCCTGTCGAACGCGTGGTGCAGGTGCATCTGGCCGGCGGCGTCCAGGGTGCGGAGATGGCCATCGACAGTCACGGTGCGCCGGTCCCCGAACCGGTCTGGGATCTGCTGGGCGAGCTGCTGGCCCGCACCTGCACGGTCCGGGCCACGCTGATCGAACGTGATCAGAACATGCCCGGCGACTTCGCCGAGCTGCTGGCCGAGGTCGATCGCGCCCGCGCCGCGCTCGCCGCCCCCGCCGATCCGGCCGCCTGCGGGCCCGAAGCCGCCCCGCAGGCCGCCCCGCGGGCCGCTGCGGTGGGGAGCCGGTGATGGGCGTGCAGGACGCGCTGGCCGCCATCTTGTCCGACGAGCGCGAGCTGGCGCTGCTGCACACCGATCCCGACCTGCTGCGCCGCCGTCACATGCTGGCCGAGGGCGAGCTGGCCATGCTGGTCGCGGCCCGGCCGGCCGGGCTCCAGGTGACCAGGAGACACGTGGTCAGGAAGCTGCGTGCGGCGATCGGGGCCTGCGCGCCGGTGACCCTGAAGCACCTCACCGACCGGCATCCGGCCCTGTGGCAGGAGTTCGCGGCGCAGATCGTGCGCCGGCCGCCGCCGGCCGATGCGCCGTTCGGACTGGCCGAGTCCCGGCGGATGGCCGGCTGGCTGGCCGATCGCGGCCTGGCCGGCTTGGCCTGCTACGCCCGCTACGAGATGGCCCGCCACACGCTACGGTGCGATCACGCCGCCGCGCGGGCCGCGGCGGCCACACCGCTCGCCGCACCGTGGGGTGCCGTGCTGGAGGTGTCGCCGGCCGCCCGGCTGGCCGCCTTCGACCACGACGTCACCGCCGGACCACCGCTGCACGAGCTGCCGGCGCGGCATACCGATCTCGTGCTGCAGCGGTTGTGCGATCCGGCGCGGGTGCGGGCGTTCACGGTGAACCGGGCCACGGCCGGCCTGATGCTCGGCTGCGACGGGACGCGTACGGCCGAGCAGGTCATCGCCGCCGGCGGCGGCGATCAGGAGGGCGCCCGCTCGATGCTCACCGCTCTGGCCGCCCGCGGCCTGATCCGCCCCCGCCTCCTGCGCTGAGTTTCCGCGACGGCCGCGGGAAAGCCCTGCCACCGGCAGGCACCTGGAAGAAGGGGAAGCTCATGAACGAGTTCACCATGGACGAGGAGTTCACGCTGGAGCCCGTCGAGGAGGTCAGTGAGCCGGCCACCTCGGCGCCAGGCTGCCAGTGCTACTGAGGATTGAGCGGCACTAGGTCGCGATGAGCGGGGCGCGTCGTTGGCCCCGCTCATCGTCGCCCGTCAGGGG
>NZ_JABCPZ010000143.1 GCF_013283785.1 Nonomuraea antri | reverse complement strand
GCACCCAAGACGGCCTGTCCAAGAAAGAGATCATCCGCTGCCTCAAGCGCTACGTCGCCCGCGAACTCTACGGACTCATCACATCAAAGGATCAAGAACGCTCCGCTTGACATCCATAGGAGCATCCCCCGCATCTGATCACCGGACGGCCGGCGGGCCGCCCGGTCGCTCAGCCCTGCCCACTTTCCACACAGGAGTACGTGTGAACTTGATGACAAGGCACCTCATGGCCGGCGTGGCGGCGTTCTGCCTGGGCACGCCGGTCTCACCCGCCGCCGCGGCGGCGCAGCCGGACCCGGCAGCGATCGCCGAGGTCGTGGCGGCCAACCTCGGGCCTGCCCGCCTGCCCGGCGTCGCGGTGGCGCTCGTCAAGAACGGGCGCGTCCTGCACACCGGCGGATACGGGCATGACGCG
Source organism: Nonomuraea antri (assembly GCF_013283785.1). Classification (GTDB taxonomy): domain Bacteria; phylum Actinomycetota; class Actinomycetes; order Streptosporangiales; family Streptosporangiaceae; genus Nonomuraea; species Nonomuraea antri. The sequence continues at coordinate 28,107 of NZ_JABCPZ010000143.1, read as the reverse complement.
CGCGGCGAGCCGGTGACGAGCCGGACACCGATGCGGATCGCGTCGCTGTCGAAGTCGTTCACCGCCCTGGCGGTGATGCAGCTGGCCGAGGCGGGCCGCCTCACGCTCGACGACCCCGTCGTACGGCATCTGCCGGAATTCGCCATGGCCGACCCCAGAGCCGAGCAGATCACCATTCGCCGGCTGCTCGACCACAGCTCCGGCATGTCGGACACCACCTACCCCGAGGCCGCTCTGCCCCAGCCGGACTCCCTGCGCCAGGCCGTGGCGGACCTGCGCCGCGCCGAGCTGGCCGCCCCACCTGGCCTGCGACACGAATACCACAACCCCAACTACTGGGTCGCCGCCCGGCTGGTGGAAGTGGTGAGCGGGCTGCCCTTCGCCGAATACCTCACCCGGCGGGTGTTCACCCCGTTGCGGATGACCTCGACCGTGACCGCCGACAACTGGCAGAACCCGGTCCCCGGCCTCGTCGACGGGCACAACCGCTTCCTCGGCATCACCTGGCCGCGCACCGAGCCCGACCGGTTCGTCGCCGGCTCGGCCGGCATCGTCACCACCGCCGACGACCTCGCCAAGTGGCTCGCCCTGCACACCCGTGGCGCGGCGAGCACCGTCCTGTCCGCGGAGGGGCTGCGCGAGCTGCACCGGCCCAGCGCGCCCGACGGACGCTACGCCCTCGGCTGGGACAACCCCGACCCCCACCACGGGCCCAGGCGGATCACGCACCCCGGATCGTCCTTCACCTCCACGGCCACCATGGTGCTCCTGCCCGGCAGCGGGTACGGCATCGCGCTGATGTCCAACAGCCGCATGCCGCTGGAGTCCGACGTCGAGGCCATCATGGAAGACCTCGTCGCCCTGACCCAGGGCACGCCCGGCACGGGCGCCCCGCTCCCGCTCGGCTTCATCGCCGACCTGACCGCCCTCGCCGCCGCGCTCTCGATCGCGGCGGGCGGGGCCGTCAAAGCTCTCCGCGCGCGACGTTGGGCGCGGCGCCGCGCCACCGCCGCCCCCTGGAGGACGACGCTCCGGCTGATCCCTTACCTGCTGCCGTTGCCGGTGCTCGCCTTCCTGCCGCGCGTCCTGGAACTGATCGCCGGAGGCCGCGGCGTCACCTTTGTCCTGCTGTCGCATATCTGGCCGACCTTCCTCGCCGGGGCCGGCCTGACCGCGGCGACCGGGGTCATGGTCGCCACCGCCCGCTTCCGCGCTCTCCTGCGGCAGCGTCGCCGGTCGGCACCGCTGCGTCCGCAGGCGCACACCTCCACGGCCGGGACGTGACACCGGTGAAGACTGTGTTTCACAGGTCGGAAGTACCCATGAACGATCTCGGAGCGAGCGAAGACGACTCCGCGCGTGGAGCCGTCCTCGCCCGTCCGATCGAGGCTGCGGCTAGCGCAGATGCCGGGTGAAGAACCCGGCCGCGTCCTCCCCGGCGAACTGCGGGACGCCGGTGTGCCCGCCCATGTTGGCGTGCAGCGTCTTCTCCTTGGAGCCGAAGGCGTCGAACAGGTCCAGGGCCGCCTGCCTGTCGTTGCCCTCGTCATCCCACTGCAGCAGGACATGCAGCGGAATGGTGACCTGCCGGGCCTCCTCGAAGATGACGCGAGGCACGAAACTCCCGGCGAAGAGGCCGGCGGCCACGATGCGCGGCTCGACCACCGCGAGCCGGACGCCGATGGAGATCACGCCCCCCGAGAACCCGACGGGGCCGCCGATCTCGGGCAGCGACAGCAGCGCGTCCAGGGCGGTCTGCCATTCCGGGACCGCCTTGTCGACGAGCGGGAGGACGAGGGCGTCGATGATCTCTTCGCCGACCGGCTCGCCGGCCTCCAACGCCCGGCGCAGGGCGGCGCCCGCCTGCTCGACGCCGGGCAGACGGGGCCGGTCACCGCTCCCTGGCAGCTCGATGGTGGCCGCGGCGAAACCGTACGCCGCGGCGCTCCGGGCCCGCGCCACCAGCCGGGGGTACATCCTGCGCAGTCCGAGCGGGGGGTGGCCGAGCAGGATCAGCGGGACCGGTGCGGACGCGGACGAAGGCGTCCACAGGATGCCGGGGATCTCGTCGAGGACGAATTCGCGCTCGACGACACCGTCGTCGAGGCCGTCGTCGAGGCGCTGCTCAGAAGTGAATCGCAAGGTCGTGCCTTTCGGGAGTGCTCTTGAACGGCGCTCCCGGACGACCTATCGCCCGACCGTGGCCCCAGAGGGGAGCACCCATGTCGATATCGCGTTCACGGGTACCACCTCCTCGTCCTCCAGCACGGCCTCCAGAAACCTAGCAGCGGTCGCCGTGGCCCGCCAACGGGTTTTCGCGGTCGCCGTGCGGAAGGCGATCAGAACAGCATCGTGAGCAGGTCGGCGAACAACTCCTGTTCGTCGATCTCCAGCCCGCGGCCGGTGAACCAGGTGGCCATGTTGTGGCAGTCGCGCATCAGGAAGTCCATGCCCTTCGGGTTGCCGACGACGTCCACGACCTGGGGCAGGTCGATCATCACGATCCGCTCGCCCTGCGCGAGGACGTTGTACGGCGAAAGGTCGCCGTGCGCGAGCCCCGCGCGGGCCAGTTCACGCATGCCGTCGCGGAGCTGCTCGAAATACCCGCCGAGCAGCTCCTTCGACGGCCGGACCTGGGCGAGCCGGGGCGCGGCGCCGCCCTCGCCGTCGTCGATGAACTCCATCAGCAGCTCGGTGCCGTCCACCTGCACGGGATACGGCACCGGGACGCCGGCCTGCCACAGCCGGTTGAGCGCGTCCCATTCGGCGTGGGCCCATTGATCGGCCGCGACACCGCGGCCGTGCGCGGTCTTCTTCGCCATCGCCCGGCTGTCGCGGCTGTTGCGGGTACGGCGGCCTTCGACGTACGACGTGCTGCGGTGGAAGGACCGGTGTTCCTCGGTGCGGTACCGTTTCGCGGCCAGCAGCGAGGACTTCGCCGGGTTGTCGCCGATGGCTTCGACGGCGCGTTCGAGCAGGAAGACGTCGGCTTCCTTGCCGGTTTTGAGTACGCCGAGCTCGGTGTCGATCGCGGCCTGATCCGTCACGACCCACGAGGGGCGTGGTTCCGGGCCGCGAGAGCCGCGCTCGACCTCCAGCCAGGTGGACCACCGCTGATTGGGGCCCAGCTCCTCGTCGACCGAATGGAACTCGAAGGCGAAGGCGTCGGACCAGCGGGAGTGGGAGTCATGCAGTTCGTACTCGGAAGACAACGGGTGTGCTCCTGAACAAAGAGGTGGGACTGATGCGGACATGCCGCAGCGCAGTGATGGCCATCCGTCAGCCCTCCTTAATTCAGGCAGCGCTCTCCGCCGCTCGATCGACCCAGCATGCCCGGCCCGTTCCGGACCCCGCAACGTATTTTCCACCTCCTCCTCGGCGGCCGAGAACGGGCGCTGATGCTGCGTGTCGCACTGTCGTATCGTTCGCGAATGGCCAGAAGACTGCGGCTGGCGGTGGCGCAGAGCACGGTGCCCGAGGATCCGGCCGATCGCGGTGCGCTGCGCGCAGGTGCGCGCCCTGATGCGGGAGGCGGGCGCGGCCGGGGCGCGGCTGGTGCAGTTTCCCGAGGGCGCGATCGCCTACCCGAGCAAGCACGTCATGTCCTCGGGGCCGCCCGGAACCTTGAGCGAGTCGGACTGGACCCGGGCCCGATGGGACGTGCTGCGCGAGGAGGCCGAGTCGATCGCAGAGCTGGCGGGCGAGCTCGGGCTCTGGGCGGCCTTCGGCTCGATCCACCCGCTGACCCCGCCGAACCGGGTGCGCGCTGTGCATCGAGGCCGAGTTCCCGGCGCAGTTCAGCGTGACCGTGCCCGCGGGGATCGTCGCGCCGGGCGGTCACTGGCTCGCGCGATGCCCGGCGAACGGCCGGCCGGCGCTGGCTGTGGCGGATCTCGACCTGGATGCCACGGACGCGGACATCGACGTGTCCGTCCGCCTCGCCCGGCCGTGGCGCCGCCGGGCACGCGCCGGGCTCTATGACGATCGGCTGGTGCCGGGAGATCCGCGCAGCGAGGAACGCACGACATTCTGACCCAGGGCGCGGTCTCCTTGCTGAACGTCTACGAAGCGTTACGCGCCCCGTGGTCGGCGGCCAGGCCTGCTTCGTAGGCGAGGATGACGAGCTGGACCCGGTCACGGGCGTCGAGCTTGCTCAGCAGCCGGGTCACGTACGACTTGACGGTGGCCACGCTGATGACCAGGTCGGCGGCTATCTCCGTATTGGTCAGGCCCCGCGCGATCAGGGTGAGGACCTCGCGTTCGCGCTCGGTGATGCCCGCCAGCTCCCGTGGTGCGGGACCGGGCGCGGGCCGGTCGGCGAACGCCTCGATCAGGCGGCGGGTGACGCCGGGCGCGATCAGGGCGTCTCCCGCGGCCACGACCCGGATCGCGGCGAGGATGTCGTCCAGGGCCATGTCCTTGACGAGGAACCCCGACGCGCCCGCGCGGAGCGCGCCGTAGACGTGGTCGTCCTCGTCGAAGGTGGTCAGGATGATGACGTGGGCGTGGCTGGGGCCCTGGCTGATCAGCCGGGTGGCCTCGATGCCGTCCATGCCCGGCATGCGGATGTCCATCACCACGACGTCCGGATCGAGTTCCTCGGTCAGCTGGACGGCCTGCAGCCCGTTCGCGGCCTCCGCGACGAGTTCGAGGTCGGGGGCGTCGGTGATGACCATCTGCAGGGCGGCGCGGATCAGCGGCTGGTCGTCGGCCAGCACGACCCGGACGCTCATCGCGCCCCCGCCGACAGGGGCAGCCGGGCGGCGACCAGGAAGCCGCCCTCGGGGCGTGCTTCCGCGCGGAAGCTGCCTCGCAGCATGCTCACCCGCTCGCGCATCCCGACCAGGCCGTAGCCGCCGTCCTCCGCCGCGCGCCGGGGGCCGCGTCCGCCGTCCACGATCTCGACGGCCAGTTCGTCGTCCCGGTACTCGATCGTCACCTGGCATCGGCTCGTGCCTGCGTGGCGTACCACGTTGGTGATCGCCTCCTGGATGATGCGGTAGGCGGAGACGTCGATCTCCGGCGGCAGCGGACGTCGGTCGCCGTGCCGCTGTATCTCGACGTGGACGCCCGCGTCCGTCGTCTTCGCGGCGAGCCGGTCGAGGTCGGCCAGCCCTGGCGCCGGACGGAGGGAGTGGCCCGGCCGGCTGTGGCGCAGCGCGCCGAGCATGCGCCGCAGCCCGGACAGCGTCTCGCGGCCGACCGTCTCGATCTCGCCGAGCGCCTGGCCGGCCCGGTCCGGCTGGGTGCCGATCACCCGGCGGGCGGCGCCGGCCTGCAGGGCGATGACGCCGATGCTGTGGGCGACGGTGTCGTGCAGCTCTCGTGAGATGCGCAGCCGCTCGTCGGAGACGGCCTGCGCGGTGGCCGTGGCGATCAGCGTCTCGGCGTGCTCGCGCGCCTGGCTCACCGAGTGGCCGACCAGCCAGGCGATGACCGCCGTCATGGCCACCGCCAGCTCCGCCGAGGTGCCCACGTTCCAGCCGAACAGCACCCGTACCGTCAGATATCCGGCGAGCACGGTGAGAGCAGCGGTGAGTGCGATGATCCCGGTCCGCCGGGCGCGCTCGGCCGCGATGAAGTACAGCGCGACGTCGACCGCCAGGAACTGAGCCAGCGGGATCTCTCCCACGCTCAGCGCGAACGAGGCGACGACGGAGGCGGCGAGCAGCAGGGCCAGGCCGGGCAGCGGCCGGCGGCGCAGCAGCGCGCTGCCGATCAGGACCAGCGCGGTGGCCACCGTGATGAACGCCAAGCCTTCCAGCTGGTAGAGCAGGCGCGCGGGAACCTCGGCGGACGCGTATTCGCCGGGCAGCCTGATCCTGGCGAGAAACGTGAACGCCAGGCCCGCCGACCAGGCCGCCACCGTCCAGACGCCGGCCGCAACCCGTTTCAGCAGCGGCAACGGTGGTGTCACAGGCATGTCCAGGATCGTATCGGCGCGTAAGGAACCCGGGCATCGGCCCATGGGCGTACGACCGTGGTCCACCGGCGCCGCCGCGGCGTGGTCATGCTGCTCGGCCGCGGCTACCGGGCCTGTAGCCGCGGCCGCCTGCTACCCGCCGAACACTTCGCTGACGAGCCGCTGCGTCGCCTGCTGGAAAGCCGCCGCCAGGGACATGTCGGCGTCGTCGACGTAGTTGAGCGCGGCGGTCAGGGTCTTGCCGCCGTCCGGGGTGCTGTACATCAGCGCCGCGTGACCGGCGGCGCCGCCGTTGTGGCTGATCAGCGTGCCGCCGCCGGGCGCTTCCTGGACGAACACGCCCAGGCCGTAGCCCACCTTCGCCTCCGGCGTGAGCATCTCGGCCAGCAGGTCGGCCGGCAGCAGCCTGCCGCTCAGCAGCGCGGAGATGAACGTCCGCAGGTCGCGGGTGGTGGAGATCATGTCGCCGCCGCTGGAGATCCACGAGGGGTTGTGGCTGGTGACGTCGACCGTCCGGGTCTGGCCGTCGTCCTCGTAGCGGTAGTAGGCGTGGGCGTGCGGGGCGGGGATGCCGGTCTGGGTGCTCGGCTGGACGGTGTCCGTCAGGCCGAGCGGGCCCAGGATCAGCCGCTGCATCTCCTCGGCGACCGAGCGGCCGGTGACCCGCTCGATCAGCAGCCTGGCCAGCACGTAGTTGGTGTTGGCGTAACTCCAGTCGGTGCCCGGCTCGAACCGGGCCGGCTTGGACAGCGCCAGCCGCACCAGCTCCTCCGGCCGGTAGGTGTGGAAGCGGTTGTCCACCCACTCCTTGCCCGCGGGGGTGGCGGGGATGCCCGGGGAGAACGTGCCGTCCTCGAAGTATTCGCCGGTGAAGTTGAACACCCCGCTGGTGTGCTGCAGCAGCATCCGCACGGTGATCCGCTCGTCCAGCCCGAACTCGGGCAGGTGGCCGGCCACCGCGTCGTCCAGCCCGATCCTGCCCTCGGCGACCAGCTGCAGCACCAGGGTGGCGGTGAAGGTCTTGGTGTTGCTGCCGATCCGCACGTGCCCGTCGATCGGCGGCTCGGCGCTTCCGCCCAGCTCGGCCGTGCCCGCGCGGCCCGTCCATTCGCCACGCTCGTCGTGGACGCGCAGCGTCACCCCGACGAAGCCGGCCTCGATCATCTCCTGGAGGACCTTACGCAGTTCCGGGCGGTCGTCCTGCCCGGCGGCGGCGTCGAGCGCTTCGGTGATCTTGCGGGCCATCTCCGTCAGGGTGGGGCTCGGCGTGCCCGGCTGGGCCTGGGCGGCCGCCTCGACGGCGACCAGGACGGTACGGCGGAAGTCGTCCGCCTCGGCCGGGTCCCGCTGCTGGAGCAGGCTCATCGCGGACGTCAGCGCGGGCAGCACCTGGTCGGCGAGCTCGGCCACCGTCTTGCCGTTCAGCCCCTTGGGCGCCTTGGCGAGCACGTGCCCGGTCAGGCCGGTCGCGGAGGTCAGGGCGACGGAGCCCGCGGTGGCGACCTTGTGGGCCGAGCCTGCGGCGCCCGCGGCGGCCATCAGCGAAACGGCGCCCCAGGCGGCGACGCGGAGGGTGGTCTTGTCCTGGTCGGTGAGGGTGACGGACATGATGGGGTGCTCCTTGAAAGCGGTGGCGGAACTTCGGACCAGCCGGTGTCCGGGGGATCCGGGCGGCGTGGTGACCACTTTGGGGGAGCGCTCTGATACGGGGCCGTCGCCGTTCTGACGCCGCGGCTGACACGCCACCGGGGCGGGCCGGGGGCGACCGGTCGGCGCCCCCGGCGCGGTCAGCCGACGGCGTAGGCGCGGATGATCGTCTGGGTCACCCCGGCGCCGGCCGTGTCCCTCACCATCGCGCGCAGCGAGACGAACCCGGCCGTGCGCGGGTCGGGCAGCAGGGCGGTCCAGCCCGTCCCGGCCCGGACCACCGGCACCCGGCGCCAGTTCGCCCCGTCGTCGGCCGACATCTCCAGCCGTACCGACCTGATCTCGGCGTGCGCGGCCCCCGGGGTGCGTTCGACGTGGAACGGCAGGCGGGTGAGGCCGCCCTTCCTGGCGCGGTTCCACGCGTCCAGGCCGGCCGGCTGGTAGCGCACGGCCAGCAGCGGCAGGGGCTGCGGCCGCGCCGCACCGCCGGAGGTGAACGTCCACACCGATTCCACCCGCGTGGACAGCGCCGAGTGCGCGACCTCGCGGCGCAGCGACGCGCTCAGCGTGTACGCGCCGGACCCGGCCGGCAGGTCGGCCGTGAGCCGGCAGCCTTCCTGCTGGTAGACCGCGCAGCCGGAGAGGTCGGCCCGGGCCAGCACGCGCCCGTCCCCGGCCAGGGTGGCCACGCCGGTGGCGGCGGTGTCGAAGCCGGACCTGCCCGCTCCGCCGTCGGCCAGCAGCCCGGCCGCGGAGAAGGTCAGCCGGTCGCCGCTCCGCCCGCCCGCGGGCAGCAGGACCGACGGCCCGGTGACCGCGGTGTTCCACACCTCGCCCGTCTCGCCGCGGCGCATCACCTCGCCGCCGGCGAAGACGCTCGACGTGCCGACGTCGAGGCCGCTCTCGTACAGCACGCCCGGGCTGCGATAGTGGACGAGCGCGCCCGGCAGGGGGATGTCGCGCACCAGCGCGTGCAGGGAGATCACCGGGACGCCGCCGACGCGCCGGCCGGACAGCGGCGTGCCGGTCGCCGCCACCGCCGAGGCCCGGTAGGTCACGCTGACCTTGGCCAGTTCCGCCCGCCTGGCGTCGTAGGCGGGGTCGTCGGGGATGCCGTCGGCGTGCTGGTCGACCAGGTCGTAGACGTACGGGCTGGGCGAGACGTCCTTGCTGAGCAGCTGGGCCGCGAGCTGGTAGGTCAGGCAGGGCAGGCGGACGGGCACCACGAAGAGCTGCGAGTTGACGTCCATGCTCCCGGTCGAGCCCGAGACGTTCCAGGCGCCGTGCGCGAGGTTCTGCTCGAACCCGCGGCGGAGCACGGCGTCAGGATCGTCGACGGTCATCCTGGCCGGCTTGCCGAGGCGGTTGTCGACGCTCACCTCACGGTCGCCTGCGCCGATCGTGAACGGGGTGTCGGCGATCGTGGTGATCCGCTTTCCGCCGACGGTCTCCCTGGTCTCGGTGTACAGGTTCCACTCGCCATTGGGCAGCCGGATCGTGGCCACCCCGTCGCGGAAGGCCGGCAGGTGGATCTCGCCGGTCTCGGCGTCGTAGATCTGGTGGGACGTGGGGGTGACCGGGGTGCCGTTCCGCCCGATGACGGTGATGGTCGCGGTGGCGGACTCCGGCTCGACGTAGGCGCCGGCGAGGGTGCGGATCACGTTCTCGCCCGCCCTGGCGGTGACCGTGCCGGGGTAGTCGCCGGGGGACTTGCCCGTCGCGTCGATGGTGAGCGTGACCTGCGCCCGGCCCTTGGCGGGGACGTCGACGCGGCCGGCCGGCAGCTTCAGCACCTCGCCCTGGGCCGACAGTTCCAGCGTGACCGGGGTGTCGCCGGCGTTGGCGTACGTGATCGTCCTGGTGGCCGTCCGCTCACCCGCGTCGCCCCAGGGGAAGGCGGCCCACTGGGCGCCCTGCGTGGCCACGACCTGCTGCTCGACCGCGCGCCCCAGATCGACGAGCCCGGCGCCCTGCTGGTAGGGCGTCGCGTTCGCGGCGGGGGCGGCGCTGCCGATCAGCGCGGCCTTCAGTTGCCCGCCGGTCCACTCCGGGTGGCGCTGGGCCAGGATGGCCGCCGCCCCCGCCACGTGCGGGGTGGCCATCGAGGTGCCGTCCAGCGCCACGTACGGGCCGTCGGCGGTGCCCTCCGCCGCGGCGGCCATGATGGCCACGCCGGGCGCGGTGATCTCCGGTTTGATCGCGTGGTCGCCGACGCGCGGCCCCCGGCTGGAGAAGTCGGCCATCCTGCCCTGCTTGTCCACCGCGCCGACGGTCAGTGCGGCCTCGGCGCTGCCCGGGCTGATCACCGTGCCCGGCCCGCCGTCGTTGCCCGCGCCCGCGACGAACAGGGTTCCCGTACGCTCCGACAGCGTGTTGACCGCCTGCTCCAGCGGGTCGAGGCCGGGGCCGTCCCGGTCGCCGAAGCTCAGGTTGACCACCTTGGCCTTGACCTCGACGGCCGCCCACTCCATGCCCGCCAGGATCGCCGAGTCGGTGGGCCCGGCCGGGCCGCCCACCTTGCCGATCGCGAGCTTGGCCGCCGGCGCCACACCCCGGTACTTCTCGCCGCGACCGGCCACGATGGAGGCCACGTGGGTGCCGTGGCCGAGATCGTCGCGCATGTCGGGCTCGTCGCTGAAGTTGCGTTCGTAGGCGACCGCGTCCTTGAAGGCGGGGTGGGTGGCGTCGTAGCCGGAGTCGAGGACCGCGACGGTGACGCCCTGGCCTGTCAGACCCCGTTCCCAGGCGCGCGGCGCACCGATCTGCGCGACGCTCTCGTTGAGTGAGAAGGACCGGCGGCCGTCCAGCCACAGCTTGGCGCGGCCGGCCGCCAGGGTACGCGTGCCGGTGAGCTCCCGCCAGGCGCTGGCCGCCGCGGACTTGGGCACCCGCGCGGCGCTCATGCCCAGCGTGGACAGCCGCCGCTCCCGCGCGGCGACGCCGGGAACGGCGGCGCCCTGCGAAATCACCGGGATGTCCGTCCTGTCGGCGTCGCCGTACCCCCAGGCCAGCAACTGGGTGACGTCGAACAGGCGGCTGTCCAGCACCCCCTGGGCGATCAACGGCAGCGCGTCGGACGGGAACACGAACAGATGCCCGTCGCGCACCTGGGCGGTGAAGTCCGCCGCCCGGCCCGGCCCGGGCTCCACCCGATGCCCGGGACCGGTGACCACGACCCGGTCACCGGTGATCAGGGTCACGCCGGGTGGAGCGGGGGCCGCGGGCGAGTGGACGGCGGTTACGGCGCCGGCGGCGAGAACCGCGGCGGCGAGGAACTTACTGAAGATCACGAACTACCTCGGGTGCCGAAGGAACGGTCTTGAGGTATCTCCGGCAAGCCCGTTCCGAGTTCGAGAGCGCATGACGTGGTGGATCGGACCGCAACGAGATCGTCGCGTCAGAACCACGGCCGCGCCCGCCGCGTCCAAGACCTCATGGGAAGTCGAGGACGGCGAGAACCGGGGATCGTCCTGGCAGCGGCCCTGCTGCTGCTCTTCTGCGGCCCGTGCGCACCATCGACGGCTCCCCTGCCCACACGGCCACGGTTGGTGGCCAGCAGGTCCATGCGTCCGTTGCGGATGATGGCCCGGGCGTCGCCTGGGACCTTTACCGGCGGCGGCCGTTCCGGCAAAGGAACGCCGAGGCGGAGGCCATCTTCTGCTCGGGCGCAGATGATCCGGCCCGTACTCGGATACAGGGCGGCTGAAGGAGGGGCGCTCCTACGCCTCGCCCGCGTCTTCTCGAACCTTCCTGAAGGAGATCATTATGCGTGGAGCAGTGTTGTACTCCCCGGGCGACGTCCGCGTCGAGGACCGTCAGGAGCCGGCGATCGTCGAGCGGACCGACGCGGTCATCCGCCTGTCGGCGACGTGCATCTGCGGTTCGGACCTGTGGCCCTACCGGGGTGTGGAGAAGCTCGACGGGCCGGCTGTGATGGGACACGAGTACGTCGGCGTCGTGGAGGAGGTCGGTGGCGAGGTCACCACCGTCGAGCCGGGCCAGTTCGTCGTCGGCTCGTTCGTCGCCGCCGACGGCACCTGCGAGATCTGCCGCTCCGGTTACCCGTCGTCGTGTGTGAACCGGGTCTTCATGAACGAGGTCGGCACCCAGTCCGAGCGCGCCAGGATCCCGCTGGCCGACGGCACGCTCGTGGCCACCCCCGGCCTGCCCGGACCGGAGCTGGTCCCCAGCCTGCTGGCCGCGTCCGACGTGCTGGGCACCGGCTGGTTCGGCGCGTGGGCCGCGCAGGCCGGACCCGGCAAGACGGTCGCGGTCGTCGGCGACGGCGCGGTCGGTCTCATGGCGGTGCTGGCCGCCAGGCGACTCGGCGCCGAACGGATCATCGCCATGAGCCGCCACAGCGTCGTGGAGGCGGTCGGCACCCAGGAGTCGATGCGGCAGGCCATCGGCTCCGCCCGTCCCGGTGGTCACGTCGGGTTCGTGGGCGTCAACCACGACGTCGCGCTCAGCGGCGACGAGCTCTTCTTCGCCCAGGTCAGCCTGCTCGGCGGCCCGGCCCCGGTACGCCGGTTCCTGCCTGAGCTGATCGAGCTGATCTGGGAGCGTCGGATCGACCCCGGCAAGGTGTTCGACCTCATGCTGCCGCTGGAGCAGGCGGCCGAGGGGTATCAGGCGATGGACGAACGCCGCGCGATCAAGGTCCTCCTGCAGCCCTGACCGGTACCCTGAGTCCGCGCCTCGCATCGACCCCACTTGCGACGGGACACCACCTGAATCCCTGCCGAGGACGCGCCAGGGCGACCAGTCCGTCGGCACTACGCCTGCTTGGGAGGCCGTTCCCTCAGTATCCAGGCAGCCCAGGGCGCCCCACATCGCCGCCTCCGCAACCTCCGCTCGTCCCGACGTGGAAGGTTTGGCGGACTGATCGCGGTCGTCATTCCCGGGTGGCCAAGCGAGCGGGCGTCGCCGCCCCTGGTGCCGGTGGGTTGCGGTGTCGGGAGGTGGCCGGAAAACTTTTGGAACTCGGGGGCAGGCGGATGTCGAGAATGCTCCGGCGGCTCCGTCCCGGGAGCGAATCACGACCACGACCCTGGAAGGACCGGCCATGCGAACGAACGAGATCACCGAGGTGCTGAACCGGCCGATCAGCCGAGAGCTGCTGGCTCGCGACCTGACCCGGCTCGCCTATGTGGCGAAGGACGGCACGCCGCGCAACATCCCGATCGCGTTCACCTGGAACGGGTCGGAGATCGTCATGTGCACGTCGAAGAACGCGCCGAAGCTTCCGGCGCTGCGCGAGAACCCGATGGTCGCCCTGACGATCGACACCGAGGTGCACCCGCCCAAGATCCTGCTGATCCGCGGCCGGGCCGAGCTGGACGTCGTCGACGGCATCCCGGACGAATACCTCCAGATGAACGGCTCGTACCAGATGACGCCCGAGCAGCGGGTCGAGTGGGAGGCCACGGTGCGCTCGCTCTACGACGGCATGGTCAGGATCGTGGTGACCCCGACGTGGGCGAAGCTGATCGACTTCGAGACGACCCTGCCGAGCGCGGTCGAGGAACTGGTCCGGGAGCGGGCCGAGCGTGAGCGCGTCTGAGCCGCCACTCAAAACCTCTGAAGAATCTGAACCCCCGTATCCCCGTCAAGGAGGACATCATGGCCAAGTACCTGCTGCTCAAGCACTACCGAGGCGGTCCCGCCGCGGTCAACGACGTGCCGATGGACCAGTGGACGCCGGAGGAGGTCTCGGCGCACGTGCAGTACATGCGCGACTTCGCCGCCCGGCTGGTGAGCACGGGCGAGTTCGTCGAGCATCAGGCGCTCCTGCCGGAGGGCGCGTTCGTCCGCTATGACGGCGAGGGACGGCCGCCGGTCACCGACGGCCCGTTCGCGGAGACCAAGGACCTGATCGCCGGCTGGACGGTGATCGACGTCGACAGCTACGAGCGGGCGCTCGAACTGGCCGGCGAGCTGTCGGCAGCGCCGGGCGCGGGCGGGAAGCCGATCCACGAGTGGCTGGAGGTCCGCCCGTTCATGGCCGGACTGCCCACCATCACGGACTGACGCGCGTGGACGAGTCCCTGCTGCGCACCCTCACCCCCTCGGTGATCGGCGTCCTCGTCCGTCGCGGGGCCGACTTCGCCTCCGCCGAGGACGCCGTGCAGGACGCCCTGGTCGAAGCCCTGCGCGTATGGCCGGACGGCCTGCCCGCCGACCCCAAGGGCTGGCTGGTCACCGTGGCCTGGCGCAAGTTCCTCGACGCCGCCCGCGCCGAAACCTCCCGCCGGCACCGCGAGGAACGTGTCGAGGCCGAGCCGCCGCCCGGTCCCGGTGAGGCGGTGGACGACACGCTCCGCCTGTACTTCCTGTGTGCCCACCCGTCCCTGACCCCGGCCTCGGCCGTCGCGCTCACGCTGCGCGCGGTCGGCGGCCTGACCACGCGCCAGATCGCGCAGGCCTACCTCGTGCCCGAGGCGACCATGGCCCAGCGCATCAGCAGGGCCAAGCGGACGGTCTCGTCCGTCACGTTCGACCGGGCCGGGGACGTGGCCACCGTGCTGCGCGTGCTCTACCTGGTGTTCAACGAGGGTCACGGCGGGGACGTCGACCTGGCGGCCGAGGCGATCCGCCTCACCCGGCAGCTCTTCGCCCTGACCGTCAAGCCTCCGACCGTCGAGCCTCTGACGGTCAAGCCTCTGGCCGCCCAGCCCGCGACCGCCGACCCCGCGACCGCCACCCCGGTGGCCGGTCACCCCGAGGTTGCGGGGCTGCTCGCGCTCATGCTGCTGCACCACGCCCGCCGCGCGTCACGTACCGCCGAGGGAGGGCGGCTGGTGCCGCTCGCCGAGCAGGACCGATCGCGCTGGGACACCCGCATGATCGCCGAAGGGGTGACGATCCTGCAGACCGCGCTGGCGCTGGACCGGCTGGGCGAGTACCAGGCGCAGGCCGCCATCGCCGCCCTGCACGCCGACGCGCCGAGCACGTCCGAGACCGACTGGGTGCAGATCGTGTCGTGGTACGACGAGTTGCTGCTGCTCAACGACAGCCCGGTGGTCCGGCTGAACCGCGCGGTGGCGGTCGGCGAGGCCGACGGGGCGCAGGCGGGCCTGGCGGCACTGGCCGGGGTGAGCCCCGACCTGCCGCGCTACGCCGCCGTACGGGCGTACCTGCTCGAACGCGCGGGCGACCTGGAACGGGCCGCCGGCCTGTACGCCGAGGCCGCCCGCGCGGCGACCAGCCTGCCGGAACGCGACCACCTCACCCGCGAGGCCGCCCGGGTCCGGCAACTGTTCCAGAGGTGAGCACAGCCGGCAGGTCAGGCGGCGAGGTCGGCCAGGTCCTCCTCGCTCAACCTCAGCTCCCCGGCCGCGACGTTCTCCTCCAGGTGATCGAGTGAGCCGGTCCCCGGGATGGGCAGCACGTTCGGGGACCTGGCCAGGAGCCAGGCCAGCGCCACCTGCGGCGCGGTCGCGCCGTGCCGGGCGGCGACGGCGTGCAGGCGCTCGGCCGTGATCGGCCGGAATCCGCCGACGGGGAAGTAGGGGACGTAGGCGATGCCGGCCGCCGCGCACGCGTCGACCAGCGGATCGTCCTGACGCCGCGCCAGGTTGTAGTGGTTCTGCACGCAGGCGATCGGCGCGATCTCGCGGGCCTGGGCGAACTCGGCTGCGGTGACGTTGGAGACGCCCAGATGCCGGATCAGGCCCTCATCTCGCAGCGCGAGCAGCGTCTCCAGGGGCCCGGTCAGCGGGATGTGGCCGCGGCCGCGGTCGCCCATGCGCAGGTTCACCACGTCCAGACGGC
Source organism: Nonomuraea antri (assembly GCF_013283785.1). Lineage (GTDB taxonomy): Bacteria > Actinomycetota > Actinomycetes > Streptosporangiales > Streptosporangiaceae > Nonomuraea > Nonomuraea antri. Next base: position 12,764 of record NZ_JABCPZ010000143.1, on the reverse strand, counting down.
TCACGCCGAGCGTGCGCAGGTTCGCCTCGACGGCGCGGCGCAGGTTGCCTGGGGTGAGGCCGGTCATCTCGTGCGCGGGCAGCGCGACGTCGGAGCCCTCGACCAGCGCCCCGACCTTGGTCACGATGACCAGATCGTCCGGATAGGGATGCAACGCCTCCCGGATCAGGTCGTTGGCCGCGACACCGTCTCGCGCGTAGTAGTTCGAGGTGTCGATGTGGTTCACCCCGAGCTCCACCGCCCGGCGCAGGACGGCCAGGGCCGTCTCCCTGCCGGGCCGATCGCCTCTCGGCCAGCCGGTGAGTTTCATGGCGCCGTACCCGATCCGCGCGACGCTCAGGTCGCCGCCCACATCCCATCGTCGCATCGTCATGATCACCCACCATAGAGGGCCGGGCGGCCGCGGGGCAGCGGGTCCGACGGAGGTCCCCGCGAGGAGGGACTTTGGTCCCTGCCGCAGGCGGGGGCCGGGGCGGGAGCCTGGAGCCGTGTCCGTTTGCTACCGCCGTGGCGTGAAACCCATGACCGATATCGGCGCCGTCCCCGGCATGGGGACGTCGCCCGCCGCCCGAACCCCGGCCGGTTCGCCGTTCGAGCGAGGGGGGGTGCGCCGGTGAACGTCGTGTGGTGGGTCGTCGTGCCCTACATCGCCCTGACCGTCTTCGTCGTCGGCCACGTCTGGCGCTGGCGTACCGACCAGTTCGGCTGGACCACCCGCACCAGCCAGGTGCTGGAGAGCCGGCTGCTGCGCCTCGGCTCGCCGCTGTTCCATCTCGGCGCGTTCGCCGCCATCGGCGGGCACGTGCTCGGCCTGCTGGTGCCCAAGGCGTGGACCGAGGCCGTGGGCGTCGACGAGCACCTCTACCACCTGGTGTCGGTGAGCGCAGGAACCGTGGCCGGGGTGATGGTGGTGGCCGGTCTGGGGCTGCTGCTGGCCCGCCGCCTCACCCGGCCGCGCGTGCGCCGGGCCACCACCCGCACGGACAAGCTCCTGTTCGCGGTGCTGGCCGTGGTGATCGCGCTGGGCATGTCCGCGACCATCGGGGCGAACCTGCTCGGCGGCGGCTACGACTACCGGGCCGACATCGCCGTCTGGTTCCGGGGCGTCCTCACCTTCCGGCCCGATCCGGCCCTCATGGCGGACGTCCCGCTGGTGTTCCAGCTGCACGCGCTGTCGGCCTGGCTGCTGGCCGCCATCTGGCCGTTCACCCGGCTGGTGCACGTCTGGTCGGCGCCGATCGCCTACCTGTGGCGGCCGTACGTCGTCTACCGCCGCCGTACTCCGAGAGCCGGAACCGAGCGGGCCGGCGTGCGATGAACCCGTTCGCCACCCACGCCGGCCCGCGCCGGGTGGAGAGTCACATGAGTCCCGTCCCCACCGCCGACGACCTGGAGAACGGCGTGTCGGCCATCGCCGGCCACTTCCTCGAAACCTTCCACGCCGAGCACCGCGCGCTCAGGGACCTGCTGCTCGCGCTGATCGACGCGTTCGGCAAGGGGGAGTCGTCCAGGGCCAGGAGGCTGGTCGCGGCGGTGTCCGCGCTCACCGGCCCGCACTTCCGCTACGAGGAGGAGGCGCTCTATCCCGGCCTGGTGCCGATCTTCGGCCCCGGCTACGTGGAGAAGCTGCTCGCCGACCACGACGACACCATACGCAACGTCCGCGAGCTCACCGAGCTGGCGGACCTGGCGCTGCGCAACGACCTGGAGGAGATCGACGACGACCAGGCCGCGTGGGGGATCGAGCTGACGCGGGAGCTGCTGCCGCACCTGAGCGACTGCGACGGCCTGTCGATCATGGTGGAGACGCTGCCCGAGGACGACGTCGTGCACCTGCTCGCCACCCGCGACGTGGTCATGGAGACCAACCTCGACCTGCTCACCTGGGCGGCCACGGTCCGGGGCCGGCATGTCTGAGCCGGTGCTGATCCAGGGCGGCATGGGCGTGGGCGTGTCCGGCTGGCGGCTGGCCCGGGCCGTCGCGCGGACCGGGCAGCTCGGCGTGGTGTCCGGCACCGCGCTGGACGTCACCCCTGGCCCGCCGCCTGCAACGCGGGGACCCGGGCGGGCACCTGCGCCGCGCGCTGGCTTGCTTCCCCGTCCCCGAGATCGCCGAACGGGTGCTCGGCCGCTACTTCGTCCCCGGCGGGCTTGAGCCGGGCCGGCCCTACCGGCCGGTGCCGCGGCTCGGGATGCGTCCCAACCGGGCCCGCGACGAGCTGGCCGTGCTGGCCAACTTCGCCGAGGTGTTCCTGGCCAAGGACGGCCACGACGGCCCGGTCGGCGTCAACTACCTGGAGAAGATCCAGCTCGCCACCCCGGCCGCCGTCTACGGCGCGATGCTGGCCGGCGTCGACCACGTGCTCATGGGCGCGGGGATCCCGGCGGAGATCCCGCGCCTGCTCGACGCGCTGGCCGCGCACCGGCCCGCCGAGATCACCGTCACCGTGGCCGGCGCCGAGGACGTCCGTCACACCGTCGGGCTCGACCCGGCGAACCTGCTGCGCCGTCCCGCCGTGCCGGTGCCGCGTCCGAAGCTGCTGGCCATCGTCTCCTCCCACGTGCTGGCCGCCTACCTGGCCCGCTCGGCGGCCACCCGTCCCGACGGATTCGTCGTGGAAGGCCCGGTCGCCGGCGGGCACAGCGCGCCGCCGCGCGGCCGCCCGCACCTGGACGACGCCGGCGAGCCCGTGTACGGGCCGCGAGACGTGGCCGACACCGGCAAGGTCGCCGCGCTCGGACTGCCGTTCTGGCTGGCCGGCGGCTACGGCACGCCCGACGGCCTGGCCCGCGCGCTGACGGCCGGCGCGACCGGCGTCCAGGTCGGCTCGGCGTTCGCGCTGTGCCGCGAGTCCGGGTTCGACGACCGGCTGCGCCGCCGCCTGCTCGGCCGGGCCGCCGGGGGAGACCTGCGGGTGCGCAACGACCCGCTGGCCTCGCCGACCGGTTTCCCGTTCAAGGTCGCCCCGCTGGCGGGCACGCTGGCCGAGCCCGGCGTGTACGAGCGCCGGCCCCGGCTGTGCGACCTGGGCTACCTGCGCACCCCGTACGCCAAACCGGGCGGCGGCATCGGCTACCGCTGCCCGGCGGAACCGGTCGAGACCTACGTGCGCAAGGGACGTCCGGCGGAGGAGGCGGCCGGCCGCCAGTGCCTGTGCAACGGCCTGACCGCCGCCATCGGACTCGGCCAGCACCGCGACGACGGCTACCGCGAGCCCGCCCTGCTGACCCTCGGCCAGGACGTCGGCTTCCTGGCCGGACTGCCCGAGGACCACTCGGCGGCCGACGTGGTCGACCACATCCTGCTGGGAGCACGCCCATGACCGCACGTCCGGTGCGCCGGGTGCGGCGCGACGTCGCCGGCGCCCCGTTCATCGTGATCTGGGAGGCCACCCGGGCCTGCGCGCTGGCCTGCCTGCACTGCCGCGCCGAGGCGGTTCCCGCCCGTGACCCGCTGGAGCTGTCCACCGGGGAGGCCCGCGACCTGCTGGAACAGGTCGCGTCCTGCGGCACGCCGGCGCCGCTGTTCGTGATCACCGGCGGCGACCCGTTCGAGCGGGCCGACCTGTTCGAGCTGATCCGCCACGGCCGCGCGCTCGGCCTGGCCCCGGCCGTGTCTCCGTCGGCCACGCCCGCGCTCACCCCGGCCAACCTGGAACGGCTGCGCGAGGCGGGGGCGTCGGCCGTCTCGCTCAGCCTCGACGGCGCGTCGGCCCCCGTCCACGACGCCTTCCGCGGCTACGAGGGGGTGTTCGCGCACACCCTGCGGGCCTGGCGGGCGGCCCGCGCGGCCGGGCTCAAGGTGCAGATCAACACCACCGTGACCAGGCACAACCTCACCTCGCTGCCCGCCGTCGCGGCCCTGGTCCGCGACGAGGGCGCGCTGCTGTGGAGCGTGTTCCTCCTGGTGCCGACCGGGCGCGGCCGCGCGCTGCCCGAGCTGAACCCGGACGAGGTCGAGGACGTGCTGCACTTCTTGCACGACCTCGGCACCGCCCTGCCGGTCAAGACCACCGAGGCGCACCACTTCCGCCGGGTCGCGGTGCAGCGGCTCGTCCTGGCCGAACGCGGCGTGGATCACGTGGCCGCGCTCGGGCTCGGCCCGCTCTACCGCGACCTGCGCGGGCGGGCCGAGCGGGCCGGGCTGATCCGGCCCGCGTGCGAGTTCCGCACGATCTGCGGCGGCTCACGCTCGCGCGCCTACGCCACCACCGGCGACGTGCTGGGCGAGGAGCCCTGGTGCGGCTACCGGCCGGGCGCCTTCCCCTTCCAGGACGATCTCCGCGCCCACCTCTGAACCAGACCAGACCCACGACCGGGAGGTCACCACGCATGTGCAACTACTGCGGCTGCCGGGAGTTCCCGCTGATCGGCCGGCTCACCCGGGAACACGTGGAGATCCAGGAGAGCGCGGCCGCGCTGCGCCGCGCCATCGACGCCGGCCACCACGCCGAAGCCGGACGCCTGCTCGACGACCTGCTCGCCCGGTTGGTCCCGCACACCGCCACCGAGGAGAACGGCCTGTTCGCCGAGCTGCGCGCCGAGGGGACGCTGGCCGATGAGGTGACGCGGCTGTGTGCGGAACACGCCGACATCCACGGCGCCCTGGCCGCCGTCGACCGCGCCGCGCCCGACTGGGCGGCGGTGCGCGCGGCGCTGGGCCGGCTGCACCGGCACATCGACCACGAGGAGCACGGGCTGTTCCCGGCCGCCGTGATCATGCTGCCGCTGCCGGCCTGGGAGCGCATCACCCCGCCGCCGGCCGTGGACGGGCAGCGGCGATGACCCTGGAGAGTGAGGTGCCCGGGGTGAACCCGGTCGACATCCGCATCGAGAAGGGCCCGCGGCCGGTCGCGCCGCGCCCGCGGGCGTCCTGGCATCTGCGGGCGAACGCGCTCGTGGTGGCCTGGCTGGGCCTGACCGTCGCGGCGGTGCCGGCGGGCGCCGCGCTGCCGGCCCCGCGCTGGCTGCTGATCCACGTGTTCCTGCTCGGCGCGGTCTCCACCGCCATCCTGATCTGGAGCGAGCACTTCACCGTGGCGCTGCTGCGCACCCGCACGCCCGGCCGGCGCGGCAGCCTGACCCGCCTTGCACTGCTCAACGCCGCGACCGTGGCCGTCCTGGCCGGGGTCGCCGCCGGCCCGTGGCAGCTCGCCGCGGCCGGGGCCGCCGTGGTGGTGGCGGTGGTGCTGTGGCACGCCGCCGTGCTCGTCACCCTGGTACGCCGCGCGCTGCCCGGCCGGTTCGGCCACGTCATCGGCTGGTACGTGAGCGCGGCAGGCGCGCTGGCGGCCGGCGGCACGCTCGGCGGGCTGCTGGCCGCCCACGTGGCGCACGGTGAGCCGCACGAGCGGATGCACGCCGCGCACGCCGAGGTGAACCTGCTCGGCTGGGTCGGACTGACCGTGCTCGGCACGCTGTTCACGCTCTGGCCGACCGTGCTGCGCACGCGCATGTCCGAGCTGACCCGCCGCGCCTCGCGGATCGGGTTGTGGCTGGCCGTGCCCGGTCTGGCGGTGGCCGTGGCCGGGCTGCTGCTCGGCTGGCGGTGGGCGGCCGGGGCGGGGCTGGCGGCGTACGCGGCGGGCACGCTGGCCGCGCTGACGCCGCCGGCCGAGGCGCTGCGCCGGCGGCGTCCGCACACCGGGGCGTCCTGGATGCTGGCGGCGGCCGTCGTCTGGTTCGAGGTCACGCTGATCGCCGACCTGGTGATCGTCGTCACCCGGCCGGCCGGGGCGGTCGCTGCGGCGCTGGAGCCGTTGCTGCCGCTGGTGGTGGCCGGGTTCGCGGCCCAGGTGCTGCTCGGGTCGCTGCTGCACCTGCTGCCCGCGGTGCTGGGCGGTGGCCCGGCGCGGTTCAAGGAGAACGCGGCGCTGCTCGAACGCGGCTGGCCGGTGCGGCTGGCCGCGCTCAACCTCGGCGTGCCGCTCCTCGCGCTGCCCGTGCCGCGGCCGGTGGAACTGCTGGGCTGGGCGCTGGTGCTGGCCGCCGTGGCCGCGTTCGTGGTGCAGGCCGTGACCGCGCTGGTGCGCGCCCGCGGCGTGAGCGACGGCGTAGGCGAGGGCGTGAGCGACGGCGTACGCGAGGGCGGGCGGAGGTGGCCCGCCGTGGCCGGGGTGGCGGCCGGGTGCGTGCTGACGGCCGCCGCGGTCGCCGTGTCGATGACCGGCACCGGCGCTCCCGCCGCCACGGTGACCGTCACCGGCGCACGGACGGTCGAGGTGACGCTGTCCGGCATGAGCGTCAGGCCCGCGACGATCGAGGCCCCCGTGGGCACCGTGCTGACCCTGCGGATCACCAACACCGACGCCCAGCGGCACGACCTGCGCCTGGCCACCGGCGAGCGCACGCCGATGCTCGGGACCGGGCAGAGCGCCACGCTGACTCTGGCCCCGCTGGCCGGCCCGGTGGACGGCTGGTGCACGGTGGCGGGGCACCGGGCGGCGGGCATGACCCTGCGGATCGTCCCGGCAGGCGCCGCCGAGGCGAGCGGCGCGACCGGGCACGGCAGTCACGACGGCGGGCCGGCGCGGCTCGACCTGGCCGCGCCCATGTCGCCCGGCTGGATCCCGTACGACGCGACGCTCGAACCCGCGCCAGGCGGCAGGGAGCACGACGTCACCATCCGCGTGGACGACACCGTCGTGCGCGAGGTCGCGCCCGGCGTGCGGCAGCGCGTCTGGACGTTCAACGGCACCCTGCCTGGACCGGTGCTGCGCGGCAGGCTCGGCGACGTGTTCACCGTCACGTTCGTCAACGACGGCACGACGGGCCACGGCATCGACTTCCACGCCGGCGCGAACGCCCCCGACGACGTGATGCGCACCATCCAGCCGGGGGAGCGGCTGACCTACCGCTTCCGCGCCGAGCACGCCGGGGCCTGGCTGTATCACTGCTCGACCATGCCGATGTCCCAGCACATCGCCAACGGCATGTACGGCGCGGTGATCGTCGACCCGCCCGGACTGCCCCGGGTGGACCGCGAGTTCCTGCTCGTGCAGGGCGAGCTGTACCTGGGCGAACCCGGCAGCGACGGCCAGGTCGCCAAGATCCGCGAAGGACGTCCCGACGGCTGGATGTTCAACGGCACCGCGGCCGGCTACGACCACGCGCCGCTCCTGGCCGAGGCCGGCGAACGGGTGCGCATCTGGGCGGTGGCCGCCGGACCCGACTCCGGCACCGCGCTGCACGTCGTCGGCGCGCCGTTCGACACGATCTACAAGGAGGGCGCGTACGCGTTGCGCGCGGCCGACCCGGGCGGCGCGCAGGTGCTGGAGCTGGCGCCGGCGCAGGGCGGGTTCGCCGAGCTGGTCTTCCCCGAGCCCGGCACGTACCCGGTGGTGGACCACGCGATGCGGCACGCGGAGGCCGGCGCGCACGGCCTGTTCCAGGTGCGCGGGCGATCACAAACGGGCGGGTGATGACAAGTGGCGTGAACCGTGGCTACACTCACGCCCAATAATTTTGTTCAAGCTGAGAGAAATTCATGCACTCCGCCGCAGAACCCCGGGCGACCAACCGCAGCGCGGTGCTGTCCACGCTGCTCTCCGGGCGCACCCTGGAACGCGGGCAGATCGTCGAGGGCACCGGGCTCAGCCGTGCCACCGTCTTCCGCATCGTGGACGACCTGCGCTCACGCGGCCACGCCCGCGACGTGGCCACCCAACCGGCCGGCGGCAGAGGAAGGCCGTCGACCCTCGTCCGGTTCGACGGGTCGGCGCACCTGGTGGGCTGCGTCGACCTCGGCGGCACCAACTGCCGGTTCGCCGTCGCGGACGCGCTGGGCAACCTGCTGGTCAGGGCCAGGCACCCGACCCCGCTCGCACTCGACGGCGAGCGCCTGGCCGGCTGGATCGCCGAGCGCGTCCACGAGCTGGCCGACGCGGTCCCCGGCGAGCACGGCCCGCTCGGGGCGGTCACCGTCGGGGTGCCCGGCGTGGTCTCGGGCGACAGGTCACGCGTCGTCGGCTCGCACAACCTGCCGCAACTGCGCGGCACCGCCTTCGTGGACGCCCTGCGCGAGCGCGTCGCCGTACCGGCCACGCTGGACAACGACTCCAAGCTGGCCCTGGTGGGCGAGCTCCAGTACGGCGCGCTCGCCGAGAAGGAGACCGCGGTGCTGCTCACGCTGGGCACCGGCCTGGGCTCGGCGGCGGCGATGAACGGCCAGGTGCTGTCCGGCAGGGACGGGCTGCTCGGCGAGTTCGGCCGGCTGCTCATCCCCGGCACCGGCACCAGGCTGCGCGACCTCGTCTCCGGCGCCGGCCTGGTCGCTCACGCCCGGGCCGCGGGGCACGACGTGACGCACGCCAGGCAGGTACTCGAGCAGCCCGAACGCTTCGGCGACCTGCGCCAGCGCGTCGGCGAAGCGCTCGTCCACCTGGTGTCGATCGTGGCCCTGGCCTACGAGCCGCGCACGGTCATCGTGACCGGCGGGTTCGCCGAGGGCCTGGCCGACGCGGCGCTCGCGGAGGTGCAGAGCGCGGTGCTGGACGTCGCCGGCGTCCGCACCCGGGTCCGCAGGACCGCGCTCGGCGGCCAGGCCGGGCTGCTCGGCGCGCTGGCCGTCGCCCTCGGCGACCTGTACGCGTCGCTCGGCGTGCTGGAGGAGCACATCAGCGAGATCGAGGTGGACCGGGCCCGCGTGGTCAAGTCACTCGAAGAGGCCGCCGTGCATCACGGCTGACCTTCCGCCGCGCCAGACACACACGCTCAGGAGTCTCATGGATCATCTCGAACGGCTCGCGCACGCCGTGCTCTTCCCCGCTCTCGGACGGTCCGTCGTCCCCCGCTGGATCGAGCGGCCGGTCGCCGCGGGACTCGGCGGGTTCGTCCTGTTCGGCAAGGACATCGTGGACCAGGAGCAGCTCCGCGGCCTCACCGCCGGGCTGCGCGCGCTCAATCCGGCCCTGCACCTGGCCATCGACGAGGAAGGCGGCGACGTCACCCGGCTGGAGGCGACCGGCGCGATCTCCACGCCCGGCAACCTCGCACTCGGCCACATCGACGACCTCGAGGCGACCAGGGCCTGCGCGCACCAGATCGGGCTCGCGCTGCGTTCGGCCGGCGTGACCTGGGACCTCGCGCCCGCCGTCGACACCGCCGTCAACCCGTTCAGCCCGAACGGGGTGCGCTGCTTCAGCGGCGACCGGGCCCACGTGGCCAGGCACGCCGCCGCCTGGATCGAAGGGCTGCAGGCGGCCGGGGTGAGCGCGTGCGCCAAGCACTTCCCCGGTCACGGCCGCAGCGGCACCGACGCCCACCTCGGCACCCCCGACCTCGACCTGACCCGTGACGAGCTCGTCGAGCACTACCTCGACCCGTTCCGCGCGGCGATCGCGGCCGGCGTCGACTCCATCATGGTCTCCCACCCCCGCGTGTCCGCCCTGGACGAGCTGCCCGCCTCGATCAGCGCCCCGGTGATCACCGGGCTGCTCCGCGACGAGCTGGGCTTCGACGGCGTCGTGATCACGGACGCGCTGGAGATGCGCGGCGTGGCCGACGTCGCCCCCCTGGCGCGCGCCGCCGTCCTGGCCCTGCGGGCCGGCGCGGACGCGCTGTGCCTGGGTGCCTGGGCCTTCGGCGAGGACGTCGGAACCGCCGCCCGCGCCATCGTCGAGGCGGTACGCTCCGGCGACCTGCCCGTCGAACGCCTGGAACAGGCCGCCGACCGCCTGCGCCGCATGGGCGCGCGCAGCGGCCACGCCGCTCCTGCCGACGGCCCTTCCGGCGGCTCTTCCCGCGGCTCTTCCGGCGGCTCGCATGGCGGCCCGGACGGCGGCTCGGACAGTGGGCTCGGGCCGCGGCTGGCGCGGCGGGCGGTGCGGGTGACGGGCGATCCGGTGCTGCACGGGGACGCCGCGCTCGTCGTCCGGCTGGAACCGGTCGCCTCGCCCGCCTCGGGCGGCGGCCCGGGGAACGTGGAGACGCTGCTGACCGCGTCCGGGCGGGCCGTGGAGCGGGTGAGCGTGGCGGCCGACACGTACAACGGCCCCGGCATCGTGCACGCGGCCATCTCGGAGTTCCGCGCGGAGTACGGCGCGGCGGGCGACGTGGTGATCCTGGTCAGGAGCCCGCACCGGTTCGACTGGCAGGCCCCGATACTCGACAGGATCCTGGCCACGACCCCGGACGTCGTCGTCCTGGACATGGGCTTCCCCCACCGGGACTTCTCCGGCGCCCGGGCCTGGGTGCGCACGTTCGGCGCGTCCCGCGTCTGCGCCGAGGCCGCCGTCGAGGTCCTCTCCGGAGCGCACCGGTGACCACCCGGCCTCCCACCCCGGCCGCGACGACCACCGCGCGGCTCCCGGACGCGGCCGCCGGGCCGCTCCTGGACACCGCAGCCGCCGGGCGGCTCTTCGTGAACGCCCGGCTGGTCCTCGCCGACCGGGTCGAGCGCGGCTGGCTGCGTACCGACGCCGGCCGGATCACCGCACTCGGCCCCGGCGATCCGCCCCCCGCCGAAGGTGCGCCCACCGTGGACGTCGCCGGCCGCTACCTCGCGCCCGGGCTGGTCGACCTGCACTGTCACGGCGGCGGCGGCGCGGCGATCTACACCGGCGACCCGGCCGACGTGCGGACGGCGGCCCTGGCCCACCTCCGGCGCGGCACCACGGCCATGCTCGGCTCCGTGTCGGCGATCGAGCAGGACCTGATGCGGGCCGCCGCGCGGGCGGTGTGCGACGCGGCCCGCGACCCCGGCGTGCCCAACCTGCTGGGAGTGCACTTCGAGGGCCCGTTCCTCGCCCCCGCCCGGCGCGGCGCCCAGACCGGGTCCGCGTTGCGCCGGCCGGACCGGCGGATCCTCGAGGACCTGCTGGAGATCGCCGCGGGACTGCCCGTCGTCATGACCATCGCGCCGGAGCTGCCCGGCGCGATCGAGCTGATCGCCGCCTACTCCGGCGACTGCGTGTTCGCGATCGGGCACACCGACGCCACCTACGACCAGGTCCGCGCCGCGGCCGACGCGGGCGCCCGGCACGTCACCCACCTGTTCAACGCCATGCCGCCGCTCGGGCACCGGAGCCCGGGCCCGGTCGCCGCCGCGCTGACCGATCCGCGGCTGACGTACGAGCTGATCGGGGACGGGCGGCACCTGCTGGCCCCGGTCGTGACCATGGCCGCCGGCGACGGCACCCGCGCGGTGCTCGTCACGGACGCCATGGCCGCCGCCGGGCTCGGCGACGGCCGCTACACCTTCGCCGACCGCACGGTGGACGTCCTGGACGGCACGGCGCGGCTGGCGGGCACCGACCGCCTGGCCGGGTCGACCGCCTTCCTCACCGACTGCGTCCGCTTCGCCGTGACGGCGGCCGGGCTTCCCGTCCACACCGTGCTGCGCCTGGCCACCGCCAACCCGGCGGCCGTCATCGGGCTGACCGGCCGGGGCGCGCTTGGGCCCGGCGGACGCGCGGACCTCGTCATCCTGGACGACGACCTGAACCCCCAGGCCACCTACCTGGCCGAGACCGGATAGCGGCAGGGCGAGCCCCTCCAAAGGCGTGTGACCCACGCCACAGGCGGCTCCTGTCAGCAATCGGCGCGCTGCTCCGCTCAAGTCAGCGAGAGCGAGCGAACCGACAGGAGCGACACATGAAGCACCGCATCGTCGTACTCGGCGCCGGCTACGCGGGCGCGTACGTGGCGGGGAACCTGGCCCGCCGGCTGTCCCCGGACGACGTCGAGATCACCGTGGTCAACGCCGAGCCGGACTTCGTCCAGCGGCTGCGGCTGCACCAGCTAGCCGCCGGTCAGCGGATCGAGGCGCCACTGCTCGCCGACGCCTTCGCCGGCACCGGGATCGTGCTGCGCCTGGCCCGGGTCACCGCCGTCGACCCGGAAAGCCAGGTCGTCACCGTGGCCGACGGCGACGGCGGCGGCGAGCTCGGCTACGACACGCTGGTCTACGCGCTCGGCAGCCACGTCGCCGACCACGGTGTCCCCGGGGTGGCCGAGCACGCCTTCAACGTCGCGGCCCGGCCTTCGGCGCTGCGCCTGCGCGACCGCCTGGACGACCTGGACGACCGGGACGGGCCGGGCGCGGGCGGGCGCGTGCTGGTCGTCGGCGACGGGCTGACCGGCATCGAGACCGCCACCGAGCTCGCCGAATCCCGGCCGGGGCTGTCGGTGTCGCTGATCGCCCAGGGCGAGCTGGGCGCGGCGCTCTCCGCCGGCGCGCGCGGCCACCTGCGCCGGGCCTGCGACCGGCTGGGCGTCACCGTCCTGGAGCACACGAGCGTGGCCGCCGTCGAGGCGGTGCGGGTGCGGTGCGCCGACGGCACCGTCCTGGCGTCGGACGCGACCGTCTGGACGGCCGGGTTCGCGGTCCACCCGATCGCCGCCGTCAGCGGGCTGGAGGTGACCGGGCACGGCCGGATCGTCGTCGACGGCGCCATGCGGTCGGTCTCGCATCCGAACGTCCACGCCGCCGGCGACAGCGCCTACGCCATCGGCGACAAGGGCCGGCCGCTGCCGATGTCCTGCGCCTCGGCCGGCTGCACCGGCGGGCAGGCGATCAACGCGATCGTGGGACGCCTGACCGGCCGCGAGATCGCGAAGTCCCGGCTGCTCTACCCGGGCAACCACATCAGCCTCGGCCGGCGGGACGGGATCGTGCAACTGGTCGACGCCGAAGGCCGGGCGACGCCGAGGTACCTGGCCGGGCGGAAGGCGGCACGGGTCAAGGCGGGCGTGCTCCAGATGGCCCTGTGGGGCATCTCGCACCCGACCTTCGGACTGCCCAGGCGCAGGCTCCACCTGGCCCC
>NZ_JABCPZ010000142.1 GCF_013283785.1 Nonomuraea antri | reverse complement strand
GCACCCCTCCGGGCCCCTCGCACGGCACCCCTCCGGGCCCTCCGCACGGGTCCGCTTCGGGCGCACCGCAGGCCGGACCTCAGGGCTCCCCGCAGGGTCCGCCTGCCGGTTCCCCCCAGGGCGCGCCGCACGGCGCCCCGTCCGGCGGCCCTCAGAGCGGTACACCTCACGGCACCCCTCCGGGTACCCCCCACGGCACCCCTCCGGGTGCGCCGCACGGCACCCCTCCCGGTGCTCCCCAGGGCTCCGCACAGGGCGCTCCCCCGGCCGCTCCTCCCGGTGGGCCGCATGGTGCTCCGGCTGGGGCGCATCTGCCGCCGTCCGAGCGGCCCGGTCCGGGTGCGGGGCACGCTCCGAATGCCGCCCCGCCGCCCCCGATGCCGCACGACCGGACCGGCCAGGGGCCCTTGATGGTCCCCGGGTCGCAGGTCCCGCCCGCGGAACGCAGCGGCCCGGTCCCGACCATCGGCAGAGGCCCCCAGAACGCGCCTGCCGCACCGCAGGGTGTCCCGGCCGCCTCGCCGAACCTGCCGGGCGCACCGGCGAGCCCCGGCCCGGCCGGCGCTCCGCCGAGCGTCCAGCCAGGCACCCCTCAGAGCGTCCAGCCAGGCACCCCACAGGGCGCGCAGCCCGGCGCTCCTCAGGCCGCGCAGCCAGGTGTCCCTCAGGCCGCACCGCCCGGTCCGCCGCAGGCCACCCCGCCGGCCGAGCGTTCCGGTCCGACGCCGATCAGCCGTGTCCCGCAGGGGCCGCCGCCCGCGGAGCGCACCGGGCCGATGCCCGCGGAACGTACCGGGCCGACGGCGATGAGCCGTGGACCGCAGGGTCCGCAAGGTCCCAAGGGGCCGCAGGGGCCGCATGTACCGCCCGCCGAGCGCACCGGGCCCGGGCCGCTGCCCGGCGCCGCGCGTCCGCCGCTGCCTCACCAGGGGCCGCAGGCGCATCAGCACACCGGTCAGGGCCCGCTGCCGCTGCACCACACCGGTCCCGGGCCGCTGCCCCAGCGCCCGGGGCGCTCGCCACGCCCGCTGCGTCCGCCAGGCGGCAAGCCCCAGTCCCAGCCCAAGCGCAAGCGCAGCGCATTGAAGGGCTGCCTGACGGCGTTGGTCATCGTGGTCGTCCTGGGCATCGTGCTGCTGGTGGTGTTGGTGGTCTCGTGGCTGCGTCCCTCGTCTGAAGGCGCGAACGCGGCGCAGGACGGCAAGCTCAAGTTCACCGTGACCGACGCCGGTTGCGTGAAGGCGGTCCAGGGCGCGCAGTCGCGTACGTGCGAGGTCGATCTGAAGGTCGAGAACGTGGGCCAGGAAGCACGGGTGCTGGACCCGCAGCAGCAGAAGCTGATCGACGAGAAGGAGCAGCCGTATCCGGGCGTACGGCTGCTCGACGCGGACGGCAAGCAGGTCACGCCGATCCGCGTGGAACCGGAGACCACGTTCACCGGGTCGCTGGTGTTCGAGATCCCGGCGAATGCCGAGCCGGAGGGGCTGGAGGTGCACGACTCGGGGTGGAGCGTCGGCATCCGCATCGAGCTGCCCTGACGCCCCCGCGCCCCCGCGCAGGGGTCAGGGCAGGGTGCAGGACAGCAGCAGGCGTTCGACCTCGTGGCGGGCGATCTCCAGCAGCGCCGTCGCCGCCTGCGCCGCCTCGGCCGGTCGCCCGTCCGCCACGGCTTGGGCCAGCTCCTGGTGGCGGCGTACGGCGGCCAGGTCGACCTGCTCGGGCAGCAGCGCCAGGTCGCGGCGCGCCTCCAGCAGTTCCTCGGTCACCTCGGCGAGCTGGGCGAACATGCCGTTGCCCGACGCTTCGAGCAGCGCCCGGTGAAAGGCGGTGTCGGCGGCCACGAACGCCGCCGTGTCGCCCGGGGTGTCAGGGGCGTCCGGCGAGTCCGCGGGGACGGCCGCCGCGTCCGCCATGGCCTGGGCGCAGGCGACGAGCGTGCGGCGGGCGGCGGGGTCGGCGCGGGTGGCGGCCAGCGAGGCGGCCGCGGGTTCGACGGCGGCCCGCAGCTCGGACAGCTCTCGCAACTGCGCCTCACGCCCGGGCGAGGACAGCCGCCAGCGGATGACCTGCGGGTCGTACAGGTTCCACGCGGTCATCGGCAGCACGGTGACGCCGACGCGCGGGCGGCTGGTCACCACCCGCTTGGACTCCAGCACCCGTACCGCCTCGCGCGCGACGGTGCGGGAGACGCCGTAGCGCTCCTGGACGTCCTCCAGGCGCAGCACCCCGCCCGCGGGCAGGTCACCGGCCACGAGCGCGCGTCCGATCCGGTCCACGACCTGCCCGTGCAGGCCCTGCAGCCGCATCGTGCGGCCGTTCAGCGGGCCTGGGCGAGCTTGGCGAGCAGCGCGGCGACCCGTTCGCCCGCCTCCTGGGCGCCGCCCGAGGTGAGTGCCGAGCCCATGCCGCAGGCCACGGCGCCGGCCGCGATCCAGTCGGGCGCGTTGTCGATGGTCACGCCGCCGGTGGGGATCGCGGGCACCTGGGGCAGGGCGGCGCGGACGTCCCGCAGCCAGGACGGCGACACGGTGGACGCCGGGAAGATCTTCAACGCGTCGGCGCCCTCCTCCAGCGCCCGCACCATCTCGCTCGGCGTCGACACGCCGGGGAAGACGGGGACGCCGTAGCGGTGTCCGGCGCGGATCACGCCCGCGTCCAGGTTGGGTGAGACCAGGAAGCGCGCGCCGGCTTCCACGGCGGCGCGGGCGGCGGCGGCGTCCAGCACGGTGCCGGCGCCGATCAGCGCCCCGGGACGCTGCTCGGTGAGCCTGGCCACGGCGGTGAGCGCGCGCGGCGTGGTGAGCGCCACCTCGACCGCCTTCAGCCCGGCGTCGAGCACGGCCTCGGCGGCGGCGACGGCCCGCTCGGGCGTGTCCGACCTGACGATCCCGAACACCCGCTGCTCGGTGACGGCCTGGACGATCTCCCAGCGATACATGAACCCCTCTGTTCCCTTCAAATGTGGATGAATCGGCCGACTCGGGCCGGGCTGGCGGCTGGTCTCCCCAGGCGGATGGTTTCGCCGGGCGGGCGGTCTTCCCGGGCGGACGGTCTCCCCGGGCGGGCGGTCTTCCCGGGCTAGCGGTGGACGGTTTCGCCGGCCTCGGTGAACCCGGCCAGCGCCCGGTCGAGCCCGCTCCGGTCGGGCAGGCCGTCGGTGTCGTTCGCGCACTGCACGACGAGTGCCGCCACGGCCGCCGCCTCCCGCAGGCACACGTCGTACCCGGCCCCGCGCAGCAGCCCGGACAGGAATCCGGCGGCGAAGGCGTCGCCGGCGCCCACCGGGTCGGTCACGGGCACGCTGAACGCCTCCTGCCGCTCGTCGCCGCAGGTGGCGGACTTGTCGCGGTGCTTGGTCACCAGGGTTCCCGCCAAGGTGCCCGGCCGGAGCAGTTCCAGTTCGTCCTCGCCGGCGAGGACGACGTCGGCGCTCTCCATCAGCGGCACGACGCGTTCACGCCAGAGCTCGGGCGCGCCCAGCTTGAGCCGTACGTTCGGGTCGAACGACACCAGCGCCCCGGCCTGGCGAGCCAGCTCGACCAGCCGGTTCGTGGCCAGGCACGCCGACTCGGACAGCATCGCGGTGATCCCGGTGACGTGCACCAGCCGCGCGCCGTCCACCATCGCGGGGGCCAGTTCCTCGGGGGCGAGCCGCGAGGCGGCCGAACCCGCGCGGTAGTACTGCACGTCGATGCCCCTGGACGGGTGGCTGTCACGCAGCAGCAGCCCGGTGGGCGCGGCCGGATCGACGACGACGTGCCCGGTGTCGACGCCCTCGGCGCGCAGCGCGGCCAGCACCGTCCTGCCCGCGGGGTCGGCGCCGACCCGGCCCAGCCAGCGCACCTGGTGCCCGAGCCTGGCCAGCCCGGTGGCGACGTTGGTCTCGGCACCGACGACGCCGCGCCGGAACATGGCGGCCCGCTCCAGCGGGACGCCCGGCTCGGCCAGCATCAGCAGCATCGCCTCACCGCAGACCACGACCTCGACTGCCTTGCTCACAGATGAACTCCTCGGACGCCCGCACATGCGTGCCTACCTGCTTGTCTGTCAATGGTGCTATCAAATCACGAAATGTCAGCACCTCGACGAAGAGCCCCCACGTTCCACCACCCGAATCCGACGCCGGACCCCGATTCACCCGATCCCAAGCCGACGCCCGAGCGCGATTCACCGGTTCCGGGGCCGACGCCTGGCTGCGATTCACCCGGTCCCGGGGCCGGCACCCGGCCCCGATCCACCCGGTCCCGGAGCGCCGCCCGCCCGGGTCCGCTGTCAGCGAATCGGCTCCGCTATGGGTGAACCTGGCCGGTCCCCGGGTGCGGGCAGTGCTTGAGTGGCAGGGTGGAGATCTTGGTTCTGGGCGGCACCGCATTGCTGGGCCGCGAGTTGTCCCGTCAGGCGATCGAACGCGGCCACCAGGTGACGTGCCTGGCCCGGGGAGAGAGCGGTTCCGTCACCGACGGAGCGAGACTCGTGAGCGCCGACCGCCGCGACCCGTCGGCCTACGCGGCGCTGCTCGACCGCGAGTGGGACGCCGTCTTCGAGGTGTCGTGGCAGCCGGGCTTCGTCCGCTCGGCGCTCGCCGCGCTCGGCGGCCGATCCAGGCACTGGACGTACGTGTCATCCGTCAGCGCCTACGCCTCCAACGACACGCTCGGCGCGGACGAGTCGACGCCGCTCCTGGCCCCGACCGATCGCGAAGAGGTCGACCGCGAGTCGTACGGAGCGGCCAAGGTGGCCTGTGAGCAGGCGTCGACGGCGGCCGTGGGCGACCGGCTGCTGATCGCGCGCGCCGGGCTCATCGGCGGCCCCGGCGATCAGAGCGGGCGCTCCGGCTACTGGGTCGCCCGCGCCGCCCGCGATCCGCACGGCCCGATGCTGGTCCCCGACATCCCGGCAGAACCGACCCAGACGGTCGACGTGCGCGACCTGACCGCGTGGCTGCTCGACTCCGCCGAGAAGGGCGTCACCGGCGTGTACGACGCCGTGGGCCCGGTGGTGCCGTTCGGCGAGTGGATCGAACTGTCGCGTACGGTCGGCGGGCACACCGGCCCGGTGGTCACCGCCGGTTCCGACTGGCTGATCGAAGCGGGCGTGGCCCAGTACATGGGGCCGGAGTCGCTGCCGATGTGGCTGGTCGAGCCGGGCTGGGAGGGGTGGTCGGCACGCAGCGGGGCGGCGGCGCTGGCCGCGGGCCTGCGGCACCGTCCGCGCTCGGAACTGCTCGCCGACACGTTGCGCTGGGAGCGCGAGGCGGGCCTCGACCGTCCACGCCGCGCCGGCCTGAGCCCGGCCCGCGAACGCGAACTCCTCGACGCGCTCGACTGACCATCCCGGCCTGGGCCCCGACCCCGTTTCCGCCTGCCGCGCCTGACCCTTCCCCCGAATTTGTCGCCCCGATACGGCACCATGACGGGACGAATATCGGGCACGGCGGCGGAAAGGCCGGAAATGAGCATCACCGAGGCGATGGCGGCCAACGCCGACGAACCCACCCAAACGGGTGTGACCACCCCAGCCAGCAAGACCAGCCGGACAGCCGAGACCGGCCTGGCGGGCGAGACCGGCCTGGCGGGCGAGACCGGTGGAACCGACGCGACCCACAGAACCGGTGGTTCTGGCGAAACCGGCAGAACCGGTGGAGTCGGTGGAGTGGTTGGGGAGTTGAGTGGGCGGCGGTTGAATCGGGCCACGCTCGCCCGGCAGCTGCTCCTGCGCCGCGAACCCCTGGAGGTCGCCGACGCGGTCCGCCGCATCACCGCGCTGCAGGCGCAGGAGCCCGCCTCGCCGTACCTCGCGTTGTGGAACCGTCTGGCCGCCTTCGACCCGGCCGCGCTCGACGCCGCCTTCGCCGACCGTTCGGTGGTGAAGGCGACGTTGATGCGCATCACCCTGCACGCCGTGCACGCCGACGACTACCCGGTCTTCCACCGAGCGATGGTCGGCTCGCTGCGGGCGGCCCGGCTCGGCGATCGGCGGTTCACCGGGAGCGGCCTGTCCGTCGCCGACGCCGACGCCCTCGTCCCCGCGCTGGTGGAGTTCGCGGGGCGGCCGCGTAACAAGGCCGAGATCGAAGGGTTGCTCGCGGAGCGGCTGGGCGCGGCGGAGCCGGGCGTGTGGTGGGCGTTGCGGACGTTCGCGCCGCTGCAGCACGCGCCCACCGGCGGGCCGTGGTCGTTCGGCCCGCGTAACGCGTTCGTCGCCGCGCACGCGCAGTTGCCCGCGGAGAGCCGCGAGGAGTCGGTACGGTGGCTGGTGCGGCGCTACCTGGCGTCGTTCGGCCCGGCCTCGGTGCTGGACGTCGCTCAGTTCACCCTGCTGCAACGGTCGGTGGTGCGGGCGGCGCTGGCCGGAATGGCCGGCGAGCTGCTGACGATGACCGGTCCCGGCGGCGTGGAGCTGTTCGACGTGCCGGGCGCGCCGCTGCCGCCCGCGGACACCCCGGCGCCGCCCCGGCTGCTGCCCATGTGGGACAGCGTCCTGCTGGCGTACGCCGACCGCAGCCGGGTGATCCCGCCCGACTACCGCAGGGTGGTCATCAGGCAGAACGGCGACGTCCTGCCGACGCTGCTGGTGGACGGGCACGTCGCCGGGGTGTGGCGGCCGGTGGACGGCGGCGTCGAGGCCCACGCGTTCCACCGGCTGCTGGAGGAGACCTGGGCGGGGCTGTCGGCGGAGGCCGCCGCGCTCACGGCGTTCCTGGCCGACCGCGACCCGGCCGTATACAGGCGTTACGCCCGCTGGTGGGCCGCCCTGCCGGAACCCGCCGAGGTCCGCATCCTCCCCGGCTGACCGAACCGGAAGCCACCGGAGTCCGCGTCCTCTCCGGCTGACCGACCGGAACCCGCCCAAGGTCCGCATCCTCCCTGGCTGACCCGTCAGGAACCGCCAAGGTCCAGTGCTCTCCCGGCTGGCTCTCCGGGAAGCCACCGCCGAGGGGTCAGTGGCTCCTGGGGACGTCCAGGGCCGGGTTGCGGTCGAAGAAGCCGGTCGGTTTGAGCGTGAAGCCGGTCGTGTCCACCGGCATCACCGGCCAGTCCTCCGGCCGGGGGAAGTGGGTGAGGCCGAAGGTGTGCCACACCACGATGTCCGTGCCGTCGATGTCGCGGTCCGCGGCCGTCCAGGCGGGCAGCCCGGCGCCGCCCGGGTGCTGGTTGACCAGGTCACCGGCCGGGTAGCGTTCGTCGTCCGCGTGCCTGGTCACCCACAGGTGCCGGGTGGCGAAGGCGGCCCGCGCGGCGATGGACGACGTGGGGTCGGCGAGCAGGGCGGGCCGGCCCTCGGGGACGAGGGTGTAGCCGACGGGGCGGCCGAGGCGGTTGGTGCGCTCCGGGTTGATGATCCGCCACGTCCTGTCCCTGCCGGTGTCCGCGACGCGCCCGGCCTCCCGTTCGCGGGTCAGGCGGGTGACGCGGCGGGAGAACGCGTTCCCGTACGGGTTGGCGTCGCTCACCGGCACCGGGACGGCGTCCACCTCCTCGACGGCGTTGCGGTGCCCGTCGACGGCCATGTCCAGCCGGGCGGAGAACAAGTGCTGGTGGTAGGGCGCGCCGAGCCCGGGGGCGACCTCGGTGGCGTACTCCGGCTCCCGGTCGCCGTCCGGCAGCGCGGCGGCGAACAGGATCCCGGTGGCCTTGCACTCGAAGCCGATCGTGCCGTCCAGGTACAGGTACCAGTAGAAGCCGTAGTCGTAGTTGCCCACCGTGGTGAAGAACGAGATGACCAGGCGGCGCTGCCGCCGCGTCTCGCGCGAGCCGGTGAACAGGTCGGTGTGCTTCCACAGCACCCCGTGGTCCTCCTCGTGCAGGCAGATCGCCCGTGGGACGGTCCGCGGCTCGCCGTCGCCGCCGGCCACGACGACGTCGGTGTAGTGGATCTCGCCGAGGCAGTCGCAGCCGAGGTCGAGGGAGTTGGTGAACCGGCCGAAGAGGTATTCGCCCTGGTCGAAGTAGTTCTGCCAGTACCGCAGCGGCGACGGGTCCGCGTACGGCACCACCATCTCGGCGATCGAGGCCCGGTGCACCACCTCACGTTCCCGGCCCCGGTCACCGTCGTGGTCCCGGTCGTGGAAGGTGATCTGGTGCAGGGTGAGGCCTTCGCGCACGTTGAAGCCGAGCCGCAGCGTCCAGTTCTCCCAGCGCACCACGCCGTCCTCGACGGTGAAGCTGACGCCGTCCGGCTGGCTGATCGCGATGGGTTTGAGCGTGGTGCGGGCGGGCCCGGTATAGGCGGGGTCGTCGAAGTCGCCGGACTCGGCCGGCACCGGTGTCACCTCGTCGTCGATCACCTTGGTCACGGTGCCGGCGATCAGGTCGACGTAGGCGACCAGGCCGCCGATCGGGTGCGCCCACGGGTGGTCGCGTTCGTGCCGCTGGTGGAAGCCGAAGCTGCGCACGACGCGGCGGCCGACCTCCTCGGGGTGGCCGAAGTGCCCGGCGGACAGCGGGACGGCCCGGACGCTCTCGGGGGGCAGCCCGCGCCGGGCCAGGGCGGCGCGCCAGGATTCGTCGGCGTCGAGGATCCGCTGGACGGCCTCGAACTCCTCCTCCATGATGGGCGGCTGCCCGGCCACCGCGGTGTCGATCTTCTCGACGCGTTCGACGACGCCCCGGGTGACGGAGACGAGGACGTCGTGGCACGTCCCGGTGCCCCGGTCGAGCAGGAGGGCGCGGAGACGGCGGTCGACCTGGCCGCCGGGGGTGAAGGCGAGCAGGTCGGACTTGGCGGGCTCGGCGAGGTCGAGCCAGGCGAAGCGGACGTCCTCGCCGAGGTGCCCGGCGGCGGCCAGGGCGGCGCGGGCGGCGCGGACCTCGTCGGCGGTGAGCATCGCCAGCGGGTGAGCGGGCGGCGGGAGGGTGCGGCCTGGTGCGGTCATGCTCATGAGCTCCTCCTCGTGGGCGGACGGCGGCGTGCCCGCTCACGAGCTTGCTTTCTCACCCGCGGGCGAGCGGCCGTGCCAGGCCATCGTCGCTCAGGAGGAACCCGCTGTCTCCCCACCGGGCCGCGTGTCAGGCTCCGGCGGCGCGCTCCAGCAGCAGTTTCCTGCTGATCGGCGACTCGTGGGTGCCCGGCACCGCGCAGGCGTGCGCCCCCGCGATCGCGCCCAGCCGCGCGCACTCGGCCACCGGCAGCCCGTTCAGCGTGCCGTACAGGAAGCCGGACACGAACGCGTCGCCCGCGCCGTTGCTGTCCTCGACCGGGCCCGGCAGCGGCGCGGCGGGGAAGGCGCGCACGTCGGGGGTGTCGCGGGTGAGGACGAGGCAGCCGTCGGCGCCGCGCGTGCAGACGACGGTGTGCGCCCGGCCGCGCCCGATCAGGTCGCGCATGACCGCGGCCGGGTCGCGCAGCGCGGAGGCGGACAGGAACACCAGGTCGGCGCCGTAGGCGAAGTCCTTGTGGTGGTCGTTGACGCCGTCCCAGTCGTGCAGGTCGGTGGAGATCGGGAGGCCGGCCAGGTCGGGCAGGGCGTGCCGGGCGAAGTCCATGATCGACACGTGCGCGTGCCTGGCCCTGATGCCCGCGTACAGCGACCTGGGCAGCCGCTCGCCCGGCGTGGCCTTGGGGTCGTGCAGCGAGGTGCGGCGGCCGTCGGGGCCGACCAGCAGCACGCTGCGGCGGGTGCCCGCGGCGGCGACGCCGAACGCGCAGTCGACGCCGCGCAGCGCGTCGCGCACCAGCGCGCCCTGCGGGTCGTCGCCGATCAGGTCCGCGAACGCGGTGCGCAGCTCCAGCGCCGCGCAGCCGAGCGCCACGCCCGCGCCGGTGTTGCCGATGCGGTCGTGCACCGGCGGCACGTGGTAGGTGTCGCGGTAGGGCAGCGGCAGCTCGGGCACGTAGACCGTGGTGTCGACCCCGGCCCCGCCGAGCACCAGCACGTCGTGCGTCGTCATCGCGCGGCTCCCCCGGGTGCCGTGGTCAACGGTTCACCAGCGGGCCGGACCCGGTGGAGCCGCGCACCACCAGCTCCGGCTGGAAGATCAGCTCCACGTGCTTGGCGGGCGCGCCGTTGATCTCCTCCAGCAGGGTCTGCACGGCGGCCGAGGCCATCGCGCCGATCGGCTTGCGCACGGTGGTCAGCGGCGGGTCGGTGAAGGCGATCAGCGGCGAGTCGTCGAAGCCGACCACGGACACCTCCCCCGGCACCGACAGCCCCTTCTCCCGGCACGCGCGGATCGCGCCGAGCGCCATCAGGTCGCTGGCGCACACGATGCCGGTGCAGCCGCCGGCCAGCAGCTGCGCGGCGGCGGCCTGACCGCCCTCGACGGAGAACAGCGAGTGCGCGATCAGGTCGTCGACGTCGGCCGCGCCGAGCAGCTGCGCCATGGCCTGCTTGTACCCCTCGATCTTCCTGATCACCGGGACGAACCTGCGCGGCCCGAGCGCCAGCCCGATGCGCTCGTGCCCCAGGTCGACCAGGTGCTGCACGGCGAGCTTGGCGGCCAGCCGGTCGTCGGGCGAGATGAAGGGCGCGCCGATGTTCTCGTTGTAGCCGTCGACCAGCACGATCGGCAGGCCGCGGTCGGTGAGCCTGGTGTAGCGGTCCATCCGCGCGGTGGTGTCGGCGTGCAGCCCCGAGACGAACACGATGCCGCTGACGCCGCGGTCGACCAGCAGCTCGGTGAACTCGTCTTCAGGCGCGCCGCCGGGCAGCTGGGTGCACAGCACCGGCGTGTAGCCGTGCTGGGTCAGCGCCTTCTCGATGGCCTGCGCGAACGCCGGGAAGATCGGGTTGTCGAGCTCGGGGGTGACCAGGCCGATCAGCCCGTTGCTGCGCTGGCGCAGCCGCGGCGGGCGCTCGTAGCCCATGAGGTCGAGCGCCGTCATCACCGCCTGCCTGGTGGCGGCGGAGACACCGGGTTTGCCGTTGAGTACGCGACTGACCGTGGCCTCGCTCACCCCGGCCTGGGAGGCGATGTCGGCGAGGCGAGCGTGACCGTTCATGGGAATCACTTTACTTTCCACCACGCCGCTGAATCCGGCGCGCCGGCCACATCCGAGGACATCAGCAGCTCGCCGCCGAGCCCGTCGAGCCCGCCGAGCCCGAAGTCGACGGATTCGCCGGTCAGGTTCACCGCGCACACCAGGTCGCCTCGGCGGAACATGAGCGTGCCCGCGGGCGAGTCGAGCCACTCCAGCTCGCCGGCGAAGTCGCGGCGCAGCCGCAGCGCGGTCCGGTACAGCTCCAGCGTCGAGCCCTCGGCGTCGCGCTGGGCCTGCACGCTCAGCTCCGACCAGCCGGCCGGGATGGGCAGCCACGGGGCGCGCCAGCAGCTCAGGTCGGCCGTCCACGGGATCGGGACGCGGCAGCCGTCGCGGCCGCTGTCCGGGTCGCGCAGCCGCTGCGGGTCGCGCAGCACCTCTTCCGGCAGGTCGAGCACCTCGGGCAGGCCCAGTTCCTCGCCCTGGTAGACGTAGGCCGAGCCGGGCAGCGCGAGCGTGAGCAGCGCGGCGGCGCGTGCCCTGGCCAGGCTGCCGTAGCGGGTGACGTGCCGCTTGACGTCGTGGTTCGACAGCACCCAGCTCGTGGGCGCGCCGACCGAGCGGGCGGTGGCCAGCGACTCGTCGATCACCCGGCGCAGTTCGGCGGCGTTCCACGGGGTGAACAGGTAGGGGAAGTTGAAGGCCTGGTGCAGCTCGTCCGGGCGGACGTAGCGGGCCAGCCGCTCGGCGGTGGGCGCCATCGCCTCGGCCACCGCGACGCGGTCGCCGGGGTAGGAGTCGAGCACCCGCCGCCAGGCGCGGTGGATCTCGTGCACGCCCTCGTTGTCGAAGAACGGCACCGGCTCGCTGCCGATCATCGCGGCCTGGCCGGTCCTGCCGACGTCGGGCAGGCCCTCGGCCTTGACCATGCCGTGCGCGACGTCCACGCGGAAGCCGTCGACGCCCAGGTCGAGCCAGAAGCGCAGGATCGACTCGAACTCGCCGCGCACCTCGTGGTTGTCCCAGTTGAGGTCGGGCTGGGCGGCGTCGAACAGGTGCAGGTACCACTGGCCGTCCTCGACCTGGGTCCAGGCGGAGCCGCCGAAGATGGACTCCCAGTCGTTGGGCCGGTCGCGGAAGATGTAGCGGTCGCGGTTCTCGCCGCGCAGCGCCTCCTGGAACCACGGGTGGGCGGAGGAGGTGTGGTTCGGGACGACGTCCACGATCACCTTCAGGCCCTGGCCGTGCGCCTCGTCGATGAGCTGCTTGGCGTCGGCGAGGGTGCCGAACAGCGGGTCGACGTCGCGGTAGTCGGCCACGTCGTAGCCGAAGTCGGCCATCGGCGAGGTGTAGAACGGGGTCAGCCAGATGGCGTCGACGCCCAGCTCGGCCAGGTACGGCAGCCGCTCGCGCGCGCCGATGAGATCACCGACGCCGTCGCCGTTGCCGTCGGCGAAACTGCGTACGTAGACCTGGTAGATCACAGCGTCCCGCCACCAAGCGGTCATGGTTTACCCCCCGAACGTTCCGGACAATGAAAGCAACTTGCCGCAAGTTTACGCAAGTCCTTCCACGCCCCATACGTCACGAAATTTCGGGTAAGGGGGGCCAAAACCACCGCCCGAAACGGCCAGTACCCAGAATGTTTATGTCAAGGGTGGACATGCAGGGTTAAGGCGCGATGTACTACCTCATCAATCAGCCCCGTCTCAGGTGACACGCGTGCAAGGTGTGAGCCCATGAGCTCCGTCGTTCTCGACAAAGTGACCAAGGTGTACCCGGGCGACTACCTCGCAGTCGACCGGCTGAGCCTGAGCGCCGAAGATGGCGAGTTCCTCGTCCTCCTCGGCCCATCCGGCTGCGGGAAGTCCACTCTGCTGCGCATGATCGCAGGGCTGGAGGAGATCACCGAGGGCGATCTCTGGCTGGACGGCCAACTCGCCAACCACCTCGCCCCGCGCGAGCGCGACGTGGCCATGGTGTTCCAGAACGGCGCGCTCTACCCGCACCGGACCGTGCGGGGGAACATCGCCTTTCCTCTGGAGATCGCCAAGTCGGATCCGTCGATGGTGCGCGAGCGCGTCACGGAGCTGTCGAAGGCGCTGCACATCGACGAGACCCTCGATCGCCGCCCCGGGACCCTATCCGGTGGCCAGCGGCAACGGGTGGCGATGGGCCGCGCGATCGTCCGTCAGCCCAAGCTCTTCCTCATGGACGAGCCGCTGTCGAACCTCGAC
The DNA here is from genome assembly GCF_013283785.1 of Nonomuraea antri. GTDB lineage: Bacteria > Actinomycetota > Actinomycetes > Streptosporangiales > Streptosporangiaceae > Nonomuraea > Nonomuraea antri. The sequence continues at coordinate 15,660 of NZ_JABCPZ010000142.1, read as the reverse complement.
GCCGGCATGCGGACCGAACTGCGCATGGAGATCTCCGCCCTGGTGCGCTCGCTCGGCGTCACCACCATCTACGTGACGCACGACCAGGTGGAGGCGCTGACCCTGGCCGACAGGATCGCGATACTCAACCGCGGGGTGCTGCAAGACGTCGGCACCCCCGCTCAGATCTACAACGACCCGGCCACGGCCTTCGTGGCGGCGTTTCTCAACTCACAACAACTCAACTTGTTGGCGGCCACTGTCAGGACGCCGCAGAACCAGTATGTCATGCTCGACTTCGGTCCGCACCGTTTGACCCTTCCGTGGAGCGATCCCAGGGCGTACGCGATCTCTCAGCACACCGGCGGGCAGGTGCTCGTGGGGCTGCGGCCCGACAGCCTGACCCCGGTGCCGGAGTCGTTCGAGGGCCCGTCGTTCTACGGGCGGGTGCGGACGCTGGAGTATCACGGGCACGAGTGGCTGGCGTACCTGGAGTGCGGCGTGCCCGCCGTCCCGGTGCCCGAGCCGCCCGACCCGCGTTTGAACAGGACGAACGGCGAGCACGCCGGTGAGGGCAAGCTGACCGCGCTGATGCGGCGGCTGTTCTCCAGCCAGGAGGAGCCGCAGGACCAGGAGCAGGTGGGGCAGAACACCGGCAGCGGCATCCACCGGCGCTCGGACCTGATCGTCCGGCTGGGCAACCGCCCGGTCTGGCGGGCCGGGGACGCGGCGAAGGTGGGGGTCGACCTGGCCCGCCTGATGATCTTCACCCTGGACGGCGCCCGCATCGACCCACCTCGCCGCTGACTCTTCCCGGGCGACCCCGAACCCGAGGCATGCTCGCGTTTGGGACCGTTCCAGAAGAATCTTTCGGCCACGTTCGACCATGAAGGCCGCGCACCACTCCCGGTGCGCGGCCTTTTTCATGCCCTTGACCAAACGGACTACGGTCCATATATTCGTGGAACCAGTCAAGCGGACCACAGTCCGGAAAGGGCGTCCATCATGAGCCGTCTGCTGCACATCTCCGCCTCCCCGCGCGGCGCCGAGTCGATCTCCCTGGCCATCGCCGCGACGTTCGTCGAGGAGTACCTGGCCACCCACCCGGGCGAGCAACCGGACACGTTCGACCTGTGGGACGGCGGCCTGCCCGAGTTCGGCCCCGCGGCCGCGGCCGCGAAGATGACCGTCTTCGGCGGCGGCACGCCCCAGGGTGAGCAGGCCGAGGCGTGGGCGGCGGCGGTGCGCACGTTCGAGCGCTTCGACTCCTACGACCGCTACCTGTTCACCGTGCCGATGTGGAACGCCGGCGTGCCGTACAAGCTGAAGCAGTTCATCGACGTCGTCAGCCAGCCCGGCATGATCTTCGACGTGCACCCGGAGACCGGCTACCGCGGGCTGCTGCGGGGCAAGCGGGCGGCCGTGGTGTACACGAGCGCGGTGTGGGGTCCCGGGCTCGGCGCGGAGTTCGGCGCCGACTTCCAGTCCGCGTTCTTCGGTGACTGGCTGCGCTGGGCGGGTGTCTCGGACGTCCAGGAGATCCGGCACCACCCCACGCTCACCGGCTCGTACGAGACGGCGCGCAAGCAGGCCGAGGAGCGGGCCAGGGAGATCGCCAGAACCTTTTGACCGCCTGCGCGTCTCAGGCGGTGACGGCCGCCAGGTCCAGCACGCGGGCGACGTCGGCGGGCGCGGCGGACGAGCGCAGGGCCGCGGGGGCGTCGCGCAGCGCGGCGTCGCCGTCCTTGAGCCCGTTGCCGGTGAGCGTGACGACCACGAGCCGCCCGGGTTCCAGCAGGCCGCGGGCGTGCCGGTCGAGCAGCCCCGCCACGCCGGCCGCCGAGGCGGGCTCGGCGTAGACGCCGTCGCGTGCGGCCAGGTCGTGGTAGGCGGCGAAGATCTGTTCGTCGGTGACCGCGCCGATGATCCCGCCGGATTCGTCGCGGGCGGCCAGCGCGCCGTCCCAGGTGGCCGGGTGGCCGACGCGGATCGCGGTGGCGGCGGTCTCGGGCGCGGGCACCGGCGCGCCGTGCACCAACGGGGCCGCGCCGGCGGCCTGGAAGCCCCACATGCGCGGCGACCCGGTGGTGCGCCCGGCGGCGGCGTAGGCCTGGTAGCCCTGCCAGGTGGCGGTGATGTTGCCGCCGTTGCCGACGGGCAGGCAGTGCAGGTCGGGGGCCCGGCCCAGCGCGTCGGCGATCTCGTAGGCGACCGTGCGCTGGCCGGCCAGGCGCAGTTCGTTGCCGACCGAGTTGACCAGCGCGACCGGATGCCGGGCGGCCAGGTCGCGGGCCGCGCGCAGGCAGTCGTCGAAGCCGCCGTCGATCTCGACGATGCGCGCGCCGTAACGCACCGCCTGGGCCAGCTTGCCCGGCGCGACGTACCCCCTGGGCACCAGGACGGCGGCGGCGAGCCCGGCGCGGGCGGCGTAGGCGGCGGCCGAGGCGCTGGTGTTGCCGGTGGAGGCGCAGATGACCAGGCGGGCGCCAGCCTCGGCGGCCCGGCTGATCGCCACGGTCATGCCCCGGTCCTTGAACGATCCGGTGGGGTTGGCGCCTTCGACCTTCAGCCACACGTCGCAGCCGGTGATCGCGGACAGGTGCGCCGAGCGCAGCAGCGGGGTGCCGCCCTCGTTGAGCGAGACGACGGGGGTGCGGTCGGTGACGGGCAGCCAGGGGCGGTAGTCGCTGTCGATGAGTCCGGTCCAGGTACGCATGGCGGCAACCGTAACATCTGTTTCGGCTCATCGAACACAGGCCGGTTGATGTAACATTCGTCAGCATGGACGACGATCCGGTGGTACGGCGGCTCGGCGAGGTGTACCCGGAGCTGCCCCCGGGCGAGCGGGCCATCGTGCGGGTGCTGCTCGACGACTACCCGTTCGCGGCGCTCGGCTCGCTGCGCGCGCTGGCCGAACGGGCCGGGGTGAGCCCGCCGACCGCGTCACGGCTGTTCGAGCGGCTGGGTTTCGCCGGGTTCGCCGGTTTCCAGGCCGAGGTCCGGGCCGGGGGACGTGAGCGTGACCGGTCGCGGTTGCGCGAGTTCGTCACCCGTTCGCCCGATCCGAACCGGGCCGCGGGCGACCTGCGTACCGGGCTCGACGGCACGCTGGCCGCCGTGACCGAGCCGCTGCTCAGCGCCGCCGCCACGCTGCTGGCCGGAGCCTCGGGCGTCTGGGCGCTGGGCGGCCCGCTCAGCGAGCTGGCCGCCGAATACCTGGTCAGGCAGCTCGCCGCGCTGCGGCCTGGGGCGCGCCGGGTGCCCGAGCCGCCGTCCGCCCGCGCCCGCGCGCTGCTCGACCTGGGCGCACAAGACGCGGTGGTCGCCTACGACTTCCGCCGCTACTCCCCCGCCACGGCCGCGTTCGTCCTGGCCGCCCGCGCGCGGGGGGCGCGGCTGGTGCTGGTCACCGACGCGTGGGAGTCGCCGCTGGCCGCTCAGGCGGAGGTGCTGATCCGGCTGCCCAGGGAGGCGGCCGGGCCGATCGCGCCGCTGACGCACGAGATCGCCGTCACCGAGCTGCTGCTCGTCGCCACGGCCGCGCGACTCGACTCGGCGGCCCGGCTGGCCGACCTCGACGCACTCACCGCCACACTCTCCTCCGCAGGCAGCGACGGTTCGCCTGGTGGCGACGACCCTACGGACGGTTCCCCAGGTGGCGACCGTGCCCTTTGACCACAACGACCACTACCACCGCACGCTGCTGCGCCTGGTGCCGCCGGGCGGCCGCACCGCGCTCGACGTCGGCTGCGGCACCGGCCGCTTCGCCCGCCGGCTGGCCGGGCTGGGCCTGCGCGTCGACGCGGTGGACCCGTCGGCGGAGGTCATCGCCGCCGCCCGGGCCGCCACTCCCGGGGGCGGGCCGCGTTTCCAGGTGGCCGACGTCACCCGGCTCGACCTGCCCGCCGGGCACTACGACTTCGTCTCCTGCCTGGCCAGCCTGCACCACATGCCGTTCGAGACGGTCACCGCGTTACGCGCGACGCTGGCCCCCGGCGGCGTGCTGGCCGTGCTGGGCTGTTACGCCGAGCGGTTCCCCGCCGACCTGCCCTGGAGCCTGACCGCCGTGGCAGCCAACGCGGGGGCGCGGCTGTCGGTCGCGGCCTGGGAGCGGGTCACCGGCGCGGCGGGGCCGCCACCGACACAGGCACCGGCACAGGCGCCGACACAGGGCTCAACCCGGGCCCCGACGCGGGCGCCGGTCGCGGCGCCGGAGATGTCGCTGGCCGAGATCCGGTCGCGGGCGGCCGCGCTGCTGCCCGGCTGCACGATCCGCCGCCTGCTGTTCTGGCGTTACCTGCTGGTCTTCCGTGCCTGATCAGGCGATCCCGCGGCGGTCCAGCGGGGGCCGTCCGGGGTGTCACGCACCTGGACGCCGGCCCGCAGCAGGGCGGTGCGCAGCGCGTCCGCCAGGTCGTAGCGGCCCTGGGCGCGTAACTCGCCGCGCAGCGCGAGCAGCGGTTCCACCAGCGGGCGCACCGCCGCGTCGCCCGCCCGTCCGGCGCCGAGCCGGGTGATGAGCAGCCGCAGCAGGTTTCTGGCCGCGCCGACGCCGCCGGCGTCCTCCTCGGTGTCCGCGGCCCAGGCGGCGACCTCCGCCTCCAGGTCGAGCACGGCCCGCGCCGCCGCCACCCGGTCGCCGCGCGCCAGGCACGCCGCGAACCGGCGCTCGCACTCTCGCGCGCTCTCCTCCAGCGTCACCCGCCCGGGCGATGCGACTGCCACCGGCACCGGGACGGACGGCGCGCCGCCACCGGCCGCGAGCCGGCGGAGCTCGGCCAGGTCGGTACGCGTCCCGGCAGGCAGCACCGCCACGGAGACGCCAGGCCCGGGAACCCGGCATCGGACGGTGAGCGCGCCCCGGCCCAGCACCCGGACCGTCTCGTCGGCCAGGTCGACGACCAGCGCCGTGTGCTCGTCGAGCCCGAGCACCGCCGCGCCCGCCGGCAGCTCGCGCTCCAGCACCGACAGCCGCCGCTCGCCCAGGTAGCAGTAGCGGGTGTCGTGCGTGCCGCCTTCGGCGTTGTCGAAGTGCGGGATCAGCGCCGCGCGCAGCCCGAGCGCGGCCAGCAGGTCGAGCCCGCCGCGCCAGTGCGGCTCGGCGCCCACCTTGTAGATCTCGTAGACCGGTACGGTGGCCAGCCCCGCCGTGCAGGCGGCGGCCGAGGCGAGCACGGTCACCCCCCGCCGGGCGAGCACCCGGGCCCGCAGGTCGCCGGCCACGCCGGAGGCGGTCCACCGATCCAGCGCGTACGTCGGGCTGCCCGGCCCGGAGAACACCCAGTCGGCCCCGCTCACCCCGTCGGCCACCGCCACCTTCAGCCCCACGCTGTGCGCGAAGTAGCGGCAGGCCCTGGCGGAGATGTCGGCCCGGTTCTCCTGGAAGGCGTAAGGCGTGTCGAGCAGCACCGCGTCCGCCCCCGGCGGCAGCCGGCGCGCCACCGTCCGGTGCACCTCGACCATGGTCGGGCTGGTCTCGCCCGATCCCATCAGCACCAGCATGCCCGGCATGAGCGCGGCCCGCCTCTCTCCCCGTCCCCCTCGACTACAGCCAAGCCGGGCGCGCGGTTCAAGTGGTCACAGGCGGCGGCCCAGCTCCTGCATCGGACGTTCCACGAAGCGGTAGGTCAGCGCGCTCACCGCGAGGATCAGCGCGAGCGCGAGCGCGGCCATCGTGAGCTGGTGGGCGAGCTCGGCCCGGCGCAGGTCACCGGTGATCTCCACGAAGTACCGCAGCAGCGGGTGGTGCACCAGGTAGAGCGAGTAGCTGATGACGCCGAGCCAGGTCAGCACCCGGGGCACGCGGCGGCCGCGCAGCGCCATCGCGACCCCGAACGTCAGCGCGGCCAGCGCGATCGTGGTGATCCACACGTCCGGCTGGACCCACCACCAGCCGCTCTCGATCGCCCACACCGGCGCGACGGCGACCAGCGCGGCCGTCACCGCCACCGGCCACAGCCGGCCGGTGCCGCGTTCCCACCGGTACAGCGCGGTGCCCGCGAACATCACCCCGAGCACGGCCGTGCCGAGCCACGGCACCCGGCTGGTGAACAGCAGCATCAGCACGCCCATCAGGGCCAGCAGGCAGGCGGCCGGGGTGCGCAATCGTCCTGACACCACGCAGGCCAGGCCGGCGGCGAACAGGGCGCAGGAGGCGTAGGCGACCCAGCCGCCCACGACGAGCGCGCCGGGCACCGCCAGCCCGATCAGCACCGCGGCCGCGGCGAACGCCACCGACAGCGGCGCGCTGCGTTCGTGCCCGCGCACCAGGAACAGCGCGGTGACGAGCAGGTAGAAGACCATCTCGTACGACAGCGTCCACATCGTGTCGGCCACGCCGCCGACGTTGACCACGTCGAGCAGCATGGTGGCGTGCGCGGCGACCGCGCTGCCGTCGCGCGGGACCTGCTCGCGTACCGGCACCCACGGCGACACGGCCAGCACCAGGACGATCACGGCCAGGTAGAGCGGGTAGAGGCGGAAGGCCCGGCCGGTCCAGAACGCCCGCACGTCGCCGTGCCGTTCCAGCGAGGCCGGGATGATGTACCCGCTGACCAGGAAGAACACCAGGATGCCGTACACGCCGAGATTGAACCAGTAGGGGCGCAGCGACGGCAGGAACCACGGCAGCACGTGCTCGGCGACCACGGCGAGCGCGCCGATGCCGCGCAGCGCGTCGAGCCAGGCGAGTCGGGCGGCGGCGGTCCTGGCGGGCGGCGCGAACGCTGGGGCGGGGGCGGTCGGCACCCGGCCCAACATACCCCCACCGCCCCAGGGGATGCCCGGGCCCGCGGCGTTCACCAGCCGATGCGGCCCTTGCCGGAGACCAGCGCGCGGGCGATGACCAGCCGTTGCACGTCGTTGGTGCCCTCGCCGATGGCCATCAGCGGCGCGTCGCGGTAGAGCCGTTCGACCACGAACTCCTGGGAGTAGCCGTAGCCGCCGTGGACGCGCATGGACTCCAGCGACGCCTTGAGCGCGACCTCGGAGGCGAAGTACTTGGCCATGCCGGCCTCCATGTCCACCCGCTTGCCGCCGTCGGCCTGGGAGGCGGCCCAGTACGTCAGCAGCCTGGCGGCCTGGATCTCGGTGGCCAGGTCGGCGAGCTTGAGCTGGATGGCCTGGAATTCGGCGATGGGCTGTCCGAAGGCGGTGCGCTCGCGGGCGTAGGAGAGCGCGGCGTCGTAGGCGGCCTGGGCGACGCCGACGGCGCGGGCGGCGATGTTGACCCGGCCGATCTCCAGCCCGCCGAGGACCTGCTGCATGCCGCGCCCCTCGACGCCGCCGAGCAGGTTCGCGACCGGCACGCGGACGCCGTCGAGCACGACCTCGCACGTCTCGGTGCCCTTGTAGCCGAGTTTGGGCAGGTCGCGGCTGACGCTGAAGCCGGCCGCCGACGGATCGACGAGCAGCACCGACATGCCCTGGTGCGCGGGCTCGGTGACGGCGGTCTTGACCAGCACGGGCAGCGGGTCGGCGTGGCGGGCGTTGGTGATCCACGTCTTGGTGCCGGTGACCACATAATGGTCGCCGTCGCGTACCGCGCGGGTCTGGATGCCCTGCAGGTCGGTGCCCGCGCCGGGCTCGGTCAGGGCGATCGCGGTGCGGCGGGCGCCGGTGGCCAGGTCCTTGAGATAGGTCTTCCTCTGCTCCTCGGTGCCGTGCTTGGCGATCATCCAGCAGGCCAGCGAGTGCGAGCCGATCGTGCCCGCCACGCCCATCCAGCCGCGCGCGATCTCCTCGAAGACCAGCGCGAACGAGACCATGTCCGCGCCCATGCCGCCGTACTCCTCGGGCACGCTCAGGCCGAACAGCCCCATCCGCTTCATCTTCTCGACGATCTCGGTGGGGTAGCGGCCCGCGTGCTCCCATTCGGTGGCCACGGGGAGGATCTCCTTGTCCACGAACGCGCGCAGCGTCTCGCGGAAGGCCTTCTGCTCGTCGCTCAGCTCGAAATCCATCGCCTCACTCCTTCTCTCAGGAGCCAGGTTTACAGACGACAGAACAATGTTTCAATGCCGGGACGGCGAGCCGGAACCCGGGTTCAGGTGCGGGCGGCGAGCTTGGCGACGACGTCCACGATGCGGGCCGCCCGTTCCACCTCGGCCCGGTGGAACACCGGGCCGCCGGCGCGGGCGACCACCACGTGCATGCCCTCGGCGGCCACCGGCAGCAGCATGAGCCGCAGTTCGGCCAGGTCGACGGCGGCCGGGCGGGGCGGCGGCTCGGGCAGGTCGAAGGCGTCGGGCGCGGCCAGCGAGGCGTGCCGCACCGCGCCGCCGGCCAGGGCGAGCGACCACTCGGCCCCGCACAGCCCGGGCAGCGCGTCCACCAGCGTGGCGAAGCCGCGCGCCGGTTCCGCCGCCACGTGCATGAGCAGGTCGTAGTCGGGGGCCGAGCCGGGGACCTCCCTGGTCGCCCAGACGCCTTCCACCCGCACGCCAGGCACGGCCGACAGCCGTTCGCTCACCTCGGCCGCGCCGATCGAGCCCGGCCAGGACACGGTGAAGTCGTCCACGGCCCGGCCGGTCTCACGTTCGAGCACGGTCACCTGCAGGATGTCGGCGCCCAGGGCACCGAGAGCCTTGGCGACCTGCCCCAGGCCGCCGGGCCGGTCCGGCAGCGACACCCTCAGACGCAGCAGCATTGCCGCCCCCTTTCCAGAGGCTCATACAGTGCCGTGGAAAGGTTTCCAGCAGGTTCCACGGACATGTCGCGCATGCTGCGGTTATATCCCAGCATGCAGCGCTAAGTCCGGTTTGTCGATAACTAGTAGTTTTTGTCGGGAAATAGTAGAACCTCAGGCGAAGACGTCCTGCTGGTAGCGGCCGGTCGCCTCCAGCTCGGCCAGCCATCCGGATCCGTCCTCGCCGGTACGTTCCCGGTAGATCGCCAGCAAAGCATTCCTGACGGCCGGGGCCATGCGCAGCCCGTCGCCGCACACGTACACGTGCGCCCCCTGTTCCAGCAGCTCCCACAGCACGTCGGCGCGGGCCGCGACGGCGTCCTGGACGAACCGGTACGGATGCCCCTCGACGGCGGAGAACGCGACGTTCACGGTCACCTCGTCGCGGGCGGCCCACGCCTCGACCTCGTCCCGGTACAGCCAGTCGTGCTCGGGGTGGCGGCAGCCGGCGAACACCTCGGCCCGCCCCTTCGCCCCCGACAGCGCGCGCTCCTCCAGGAAGCCGCGCAGCGGCGCGAACCCGGTGCCGGGGCCGACGAGGATCACCGGCGTGTCCGGGTCGTCCGGCAGCCGGAACGGCGGCGCGGGCACCCGGATGTATCCGTAGAACTCCTCCCCTGCCCCGAGACCGGCCAGGTAGGCCGAGCACATGCCGCGATACTGCCCGCTGCCCGACCAGGCCGGGCCCGACACCAGCCCGACCGTGATGCGCACCAGCGAGGGGTCGGCCAGCGGCGAGGACGACACGGAGTAGTAGCGGGGCCTGATCGGCCCGGCCATCTCCAGGAACACCGGCAGCGGCAGCTCGATCGCCGGGAACCGCTCCAGCAGCGCCAGCGGCGAGACCCGCTTGGCCAGGATCTCCTCAGCGTAGTTCGCGGTCAGCTCGGCCAGTTGCCTGGTGGTCCACGGGCAGGCGGTGTGCGCGGCCAGCGCCTCCAGGTCGGCGCGGGTGGCCACCTCCTGCAGCTCGGTGAACTCGGTCAGCAGCAGCCCGGCGGTGACCGGGGTGTCCAGCGGCAGGTGGCTGGCGCCGGCCGCGCGCAGGCGTACCACCTGCTCGCGCGGGACGCGCAGGGTGCGCAGCGCCCACTCCACCAGCTCGGGGTCGTTCTTGGCGAACACCGCCAGGTGGTCGCCGGCGGAGTAGGTGACGCCTTCCGGCAGCCTGGCCACGATCGTGCGCACGCCGGGGCGCGGGGCCTCGCGGGAGAAGTCCCACAGCCCGGCCGGGTCGCCGGTCAGCTCCTCGGTGGAGACCACGGTCAGCGGGACGGCCCGCTCCGACACCACCGCCGGCCTGACCTCGGACTGGCTCAGCACGTCCATCTCGTAGCGCGGCCCGGCGGCCTCGGCCCCGGCGCTGTACTCGGCGGCCAGGGCCGCCCAGAGCCGGGCCGTCCAGGCGGTGACGTCGCCGTCGAAGTCGCCGTCCGCGTCGGCCTCGCCCCGCTCGACCAGCGGGACGGCGCCGGCCGCGACCAGCTTGTCGTGCGCACGGCGCGGGAAGTCCTGGTACGTCGGCCACTGCGTGTTCCCGCAGCCCAGCACCGCCAGCCTGACGCCCGACAGGTCGGGCAGGCGCTCCAGCGCGTCGAAGCGCTGGGCGTTGTCGGGGGCCTTGCCGTTGTAGGAGGAGGCGACCACGACGAGCAGGCCGTCGGCGGGCGGGGTCAGCTCGTCCAGGGTGGTCAGCGTGGTGGCGAAGCCGGCCCGGCCGGTGCGCTCGGCGAGGCGTTCGGCGATGTCCTGGGCGGTGCCCAGGTTGGAGCCGTAGGCGACGGTGAGCGGCACGCCGGTGACGGCGATCTCCCCCTGTTCCGTCTCCGCCCCCTGCTGTCCGTCGGGCTGCGCGGCGGCGACGGTGCGCTCGTGCGGCCGGCGCTCCCGGACGGTGAAGGTGAACCCGTCGGGCTTGAGCGTGAGCATCTGCTTGACCTTCATCCGGTAGACGGCCGGATCGGAGATCGCGAACCTGCGCAGGATCATCGCCAGCGCCAGCCTGGCCTCGGTGATCGCGAACTGGCGGCCGATGCAGGCCCGCTCGCCGTTGCCGAACGGCTTGTAGGCGGCCGGGTGGTGCTCCCGCTTGTGCTCGGGCAGCCAGCGGTCGATGTCGAACTCCTCGGGCCGCGCCCACGCCTTCGGGTGCCGGTGCAGCGTGGGCAGCAGCACGACCGCCGTGCCGCCGGCCGGGATCTCGTACAGGCCGCCGAGCGTGGTGTCGTGCAGGGCGCTGACGGCGAAGGCGGGGATCGGGGACCAGATCCGCAGCGTCTCCTCCAGGATGCGCGGGATCACGTCCAGCTTCATGATCGTCTCGTAGGTGGGCGGCTCGTCGCCCGGCAGCAGCCTGTCGACCTCGTCGTACGCCCTGGCCAGCGTGTGCGGGTCGCGCAGCAGGTTGTACAGCGCGAACGACAGCAGGCCGCTGGTGGTCTCGTGCCCGGCGATGAGGAAGGTGAGCACCTGGTCGCGGATGTTCTCGTCCGACAGCCGCTCGCCGGTGAGCGGGTCGGAGGCGGCCAGCATGAGCCCGAGCAGGTCCTTGGCGCCGTTGCCGGGTTCGCCCTTGCGTGCCTTGATCACGTCGTCGACCAGCTCCCGCATGGTCGCGATGTTGGCCCGGTACGCCTCGTCCTGCTTCTTCTTGAGCTTGGTGACCAGCGGGACCTGGCGGTTGCGCAGCATCGCCTCGGTCAGCGCGCCGCCCATGGCCTGCAGGAACGGGTGCAGCTCGGGCGAGTCGAAGGAGTTGAACCGGTAGCCGAAGCCGGTCAGCGAGATCGTGTCGAGGGTGAGCCTGGTCATGTCGTCGGGCACGTTCAGGTCCTGGCCCTGGCGGGCGGCCCACGACTCGACGAGTTGGTCGGCCACCTCCAGCATCTGGCCGTAGTAGGCCTTCATGCTGCGCTGGCTGAAGGCGGGCATGAGGATGCGGTGGGCCTGGCCCCAGACCGGTTCGTCCTGGTCGGTGGTGAACAGCCCCTCGCCGCCGAAGTCGCGCACGATCGACAGCGGCGGCTCGATCCGCTTCTGGAAGCGGGTCTCGTCGCACACCTCGGCCACCAGGTCCGGGTCGTAGACGAACGTCACCTTGCGGCCGACGATCTCCAGCTGGAAGAGGCCTTCCTCGTACTCGCCGCTCAGCTTGACGAAATGGTCCGCGGGCGCACGCGCCGGGATCTGCAGCGTGTTGCCGAGAATCGGCAGGCCCTGCGGGGCGGGGATCTGCTTCATGTGCGCTCCCATCGAGCAGCTCTAGTAGCCATACACCGTATGGCCGACGGTACCATACGGCGTATGGCAGTGAGCGCGCGCAGGGGATCGCCCCTGACACCCGAAGAGATCTACTCGACCGCGTTGCGGCTGGTGGACCAGGGCGGCGTCGAGGCGCTGTCGATGCGGAAACTGGCCGCCGAGCTGAACGTCAACCCGATGTCGCTCTACCACCACGTGGACGGCAAGGACGCGCTGATGCGCGAGCTGTGCGTGGCCGCCGCCGAGTGGCTGCGGCTGCCGCCCGACGACGGCTCACCCTGGCAGGAGCAGCTGCGCGCGCTGGCCCTGGCCTACCACGCGCACGCCCGCGCGCATCCCGCGCTGTGGACCTACGTCTACAACCACCCGGAGATCGTCGCCGACCGCCGGATCTCGCTGTGGCAGGTCCTCTACCGCGTGCTGCGCCTGGCCGGGGTGCCCGAGCCGGACCTGGAGCGGGTCAGCGGGGTGCTGCACGCGTTCGTGTCGGGCTTCATCTTCGGCGAGATGCAGGGGACGCTGGTGGGCGGCACGGACGACGCGGAACTGGAACGCACCTTCGACACGGCCGTCGAACTCATCATCCACGGCCTCGCCGGCCACGCCTGACGGGCTTCAGCGGGCCGCGAGCAGCTCCAGCACGTCCGGCCAGGCGGCCGTGCCCAGAGCGGCGTCGGCCTCGGGCGTCCCGCCGTACTGATGGATGGGCGAGCGGGGAAGGGGCGGTTCCCCGGGCAGGCGTACCCGGTGGCCCGCCCGGGGGTGGGTGACCAGGCGGACGTCCCGGCGCGCGGCCAGTTCCGCGGCGAACCGGGCCGACGGCCACATCAGATCGTCCCCGCCGGCCACCAGCAGCAGCTCGGCCCGGCTCGCCGCGACGTCGATGGCGGCCGCGGCGTAGCCTTCGCGGCTGGACTCGTACATGCCGAGGAACGCGGCCGGCCGCCCGGGCGGGGGCCAGGACGCCCGGTCGTAGCGGACGAACGGCAGCGGCTCCCCCTTCCAGGTCCACGACGACCGGCCGGGCCCGGTGCTCCCGTCCGGGCCGGCGCCGAAGCCCTCCCAGACGACGGACGTGGGGGCGAGCGCGATCGCGGCGTCGATCCGCGGGTCGGCGACGGCCAGCAGCAGCGCCGCCTCGGCGCCCTTGGACGTGCCCAGCACGCCGATCCGGCGCGGACCCGCCGCCGACAGCAGGTCGACGGCGGCGGTGAACGTCTCCAGCGGGATCTCGCGGATGCCCGCCGCCTGTCCCGGACCGCCGAACCAGCGGATGGACAGCGCGGTCAGCCCGCGGGCGGCCAGCAGGCGGCACCGCTCGGCCTCCACGCGCCCGCTGGAGCCGCCCAGGACCAGGACCGCGGCGCTCCCGCCGCCCGCGGGCTCGACCAGGAAGCCTTCCCATGGGGCACCGATCTCCCGTTCGACCATGAACGCCCCCCTTTCACCTCACATCCTCCCCGCCCCGACCATGCGTTGGAAAGTCCAACTCATTCGGGTTACAGTGAGTCCAGTTTTCCAACTGACAAGGAGGAGGTCGGCATGCGTGACGCCGTCATCGTGCAGGCCGTGCGCACCCCCATCGGCAAGGGGAAACCCGGCGGCGCGCTGGCCGGGGTGCACCCCGTCGACCTGCTGGCCCACGCGCTGCGCGCGCTCATCGAGCGCAGCGGCGTCGATCCGTCCCTGGTGGACGACGTGATCGGCGGATGCGTCGACCAGGTGGGCGAGCAGGCCATGAACACCACCCGCTACGCCTGGCTGGCGGCCGGATTCCCGGACTCGGTGCCCGCCGTCACCGTGGACCGCCAGTGCGGCTCGTCCCAGCAGGCCGTGCACTTCGCCGCGCAGGGCGTCATGTCCGGCGCGTACGACCTGGTGGTGGCCTGCGGCGTGGAGTCCATGAGCCGGGTGCCGATGTGGTCGAACGTCCCGCCTGGCGCGGACCCGTTCGGGCCGGGGTTGGCCGCGCGCTACCCCGAGGGCCTGGTGCCGCAGGGCATCAGCGCCGAGCTGATCGCCGCCAAGTGGTCGCTGAGCCGCGAGCGGATGGACGCGTTCGCGGCCGAGTCCCACGCCAGGGCCGCCGCCGCCGACTTCACCACCGAGCTCGCGCCGCTGGCCGGGCTGGACCGGGACGAGTCGATCAGGCCCGCCACCACGCCGGACGTCCTGGCCGGGCTGCGTCCGGCCTTCGCCGACCCGGGCTACGCGGCCCGCTTCCCGCAGATCGACTGGTCGGTGACGGCGGGCAACAGCAGCCCGATCAACGACGGCGCGGCCGCCGTGCTGATCACCACCTCGGAGACGGCCGCCCGGCTGGGGCTGCGCCCGCTGGCCCGGCTGCACGGCTTCGCCGTCACCGGCTCCGACCCGCTGCTCATGCTGACCGGCGTCATCCCGGCCACCGAGAAGGTGCTGCGCAGGGCCGGGCTGCGGCTGGACGACATCGACCTGTTCGAGGTGAACGAGGCGTTCGCGAGCGTGGTGCTGGCCTGGCTGCAGGAGACCGGCGCCGACCCGGCGAAGGTCAACGTGCACGGTGGCGCCATCGCGCTCGGGCACCCGCTCGGGGCCAGCGGCGCGCGCATCACCACCACGCTCGTGCACGCCATGCGCGAGCGCGGCGCCCGCTACGCCCTGCAGACCATGTGCGAGGCCGGCGGCCTGGCCAACGCCCTCATCCTGGAGCGTCCCCGATGAAGATCCACGGCAGTGTGGCCCTCGTGACCGGCGCCAACCGCGGGCTCGGCGCCGCCTTCGCCCAGGCGCTGCTGGAGCGCGGCGCGGCCACGGTGTACGCCGCCGCGCGCACCCCGTCCGCGATCACCGATCCCCGTCTCACGCCGCTCGCCCTCGACATCACCGACCAGGACGCGGTGCGGGCGGCGGCCGAGCGCTGCGGCGACGTCACGCTCCTGATCAACCACGCCGGGATCTCCCGGTCCCACGCGCCCGGCCCCGAGGCGGCCAGGGCCGAGATGGAGACCAACTATTTCGGCACGCTGGCCATGAGCCGCGCCTTCGCCCCGATCCTGGCGGCCAACGGCGGTGGCGCGCTGGTGAACGTCTTGTCCGTGTTGTCGTTCATCACGTTCCCGCAGGTGGCGACGTACGCGGCGTCGAAGGCGGCGGCCTGGTCGCTCACCGGCGCGCTGCGTCAGGAGCTGGGCGAGCAGGGCACGCTGGTGGTCGGCGTGCACGCCGGATACATCGACACGGACATGGCCGCCCGCGTCACCGTGGCCAAGATCAGCCCGCAGGAGGTGGTGGCCAGGACGCTGGACGGCGTCGAGTCCGGGCTCACCGAGGTGCTCGCCGACGAGCTGAGCAGGCAGGCCAAGGCCGGGCTCGCCGCTTCCTGAACCCGGGCCGGTGGGCGGCGGGTGGCGGTAACTACGCTGTCCCGCATGCGTTGGTCGACTCAGACGTCCCCTGGCGGCTCCCGGCGCGGCCTGCTCCTGGACGTCGACGCGGACCCGGCCGGTCCGGCCAGGCCGCCGCTGCGGGTGGAGGTCGCCGCTGGGCGGCGGCTGGCGATCGTCCAGGGGGCTCGGCCGGTGCTGCTGGCCCGGGTGGCGGCCTACGATCACGGCGTCGCCTTCCGCCGCACGCCGGAGCCGTACCGCTCCCCCGTCGGCCCGCTCGCGTCCCCGGCCGGCGGGCTCGCGTCTCCCGTCCGCCCGCTCGCGTCCTCCGGGGGCCCGCCCGCGGGCGATCCGCCGTCCGGGGCG
>NZ_JABCPZ010000141.1 GCF_013283785.1 Nonomuraea antri | reverse complement strand
GGTGGGGGGACCGGGTTACGGGGTGACCAGGCCGTGGCGGAAGGCGTAGGTGACGGCCTGGGCGCGGTCGCGGACGCCTGCCTTGGCGAACAGGTTGTTGATGTGAGTTTTCACCGTGGCCTCCGAGATGCAGAGGCTGGTGGCGATCTCGGAGTTGGATCTGCCGTCGGCGATCAGGCGCAGGACCTCGGCCTCGCGCTGGGTCAGGCCGTCGGGGAGGGCGTTGGCCGGTCTGGGGGAGTCGGCCATGGCCTCGGCCAGGACGCGCTGGACCTGCGGGGCGAACTGGGCCTGGCCCGCCGCCACGACCGTGACCGCCTGGGCCAGCGACTCGGCGTCGGTGTCCTTGGTGAGGTAGCCGCGGGCGCCGGCGCGTAACGCGTCGAAGACCGATTCGTCGTCCGAGTACGTCGACAGCACCACCACCTCCGTGGCCGGGTGGTCTCTGCGGATGCGGCGGGTGGCCGCCACGCCGTCCAGTTTGGGCATGCGCAGGTCCATCAGGACGACGTCCGGCGACAGTTCGGCGACCTTGGCGATCGCTTCCTCGCCGTCGCGGGCCGTTCCCACCACCTGGACGCCGGGCAGCAGCCCGAGCAGCAGCACCAGGCCCTCGCGCACGACGGTCTGGTCGTCCACGACCAGGACGCGCACGTTCATGCGGGGCACGTTCATGTGGGGCACGCTCATGCGGGCACCCGCAGTATCACCGCGAAGCCACCCGGTTGCGGTCCCGCCGTGAGGGAGCCGCCGATCAGTTCCGCTCGCTCCCGCATGCCGACCAGCCCATACCCTCCGCTGCCGTATCCGTAAGTGCCATTTTCGTAGGTGCCGTTTTCGGGAGTGCCCTGCTCGTGGGTGCCGTTTTCGTGGATGCTCTGCTCGTGGACGGCCTGCTCGTGGGTGCTGTCTCCGTTGCTGCCATGTCCGGTGCTGCCACGTCCGTTGGTGCCATGTCCGTTGACGCTAGGTCCGTTGACGTGGTGTTCGTTGACCCCGTGTCCAGCGCCGCCATGGCCATGGGCGCCGTGCGCGTCCCCGTCGTGTTCGGGTCGTTCGCCGGGGCCGACGATGGCCGGTGCGGGGATGGCGTGCTGGGCGCCGTTGTCGCGTACCTCCAGTTCGCACCAGCGGCCTGTGCGGCGCAGTGCCACCGCGACCGAGGCGCCGTGGGCGTGCTTGCGGACGTTCGTGAGCGCCTCCTGGGCGGTGCGGGCCACCGCGAGCCTGGCCTCGGCGGGGAGTGTGACGGCGGCGGGGTCGATCGACAGGGCGCAGGAGGCGCCGGTGGCGGCGCGGAACTCGGCGGCGAGCCGTTCGAGGCGTTCGCGTAGCGGGAGGTCGTCGCCGCGCAGGGCGTCCAGCGCGCGCCGTGTCTCCTCCAGACCGGCCCTGGCCAGCCGGACGGCGCGTTCGACCCGGTCGAGCGCGGCCCGCTGGTCTCCGCCGTCCTTGAGCAGCAGGCGGGCGCCCTCCAGGTGGACGATCTGCGCCGACTGCGAGTGCGCCAGGATGTCGTGGATCTCGCGGGCCAGGCGGGCGCGTTCCGACAGCACCGCCTCCCTGGCGCGGGACTCGGCCACCTCGGTGGCCTGCCGCCGGGTGGACGACAGGTACCACATCATGTACGCGATGACCGCGGTGTACGCGAGTCCGGCCGTCAGTCCCAGGTACGCGCCCGCGTCCAGGCCGATCGCGCGTGAGATCAGCGGCAGGGTCACCAGGTTCAGCGTGGTCAGCGCCAGGGCCGGGCGCAGCCTGGTGCGGTGCGGCGCGGCGTAGACCGTGACGAAGGCGAACGCCACCCCCGAGTACGGTGCGATCGCGTGCATGAGAGAGCCGCCGGCCAGCGTGGCCAGCAGCAGCCAGAGGTTGAGTGCGGGCGAGTTCCGACCCTTCGCCGCGCCAGGGGCCGGGGAGCCCGCGTCTGCGGCCCGGGAGCTCGCGTCCGCAGCGGGGGAGTTCGTGTTCGCGGCCGGGGAGTTCGTGTCAGCGGCCTGGAAGCTCGCGTCCGGGGCCGGGGGGTCTCCGAGCAGGGTGGTGCGTATGGACGGCCGGTGCCCGGCCAGCGCCCACAGGCAGCAGCCCAGCGTGCCGACGGCCAGGACGGTGGCGAGCGCGGCCTGGACGAGCCCAGGACGCGTGGCGACCAGCATGACCGGCCCGTTGGCGAGATAGACCACCAGCAGGACGATCAGCGGGATCCTGACGTGGCGGCGACAGAGTAAGGCCACGCCGCAACGGTAGTCCGCGGGCCGCCTCCCGGCATCGCCCCACGGGTGGAAAGTCCTCTCCATCCGCCATCCGCCCTCGGCTCACGGGTGGAAAGTCGCCTGCATCCGCCCTCCGCCCTCGGCCTACGGGTGGAAGTCGTCTCCCACCGCCCTACAGGTGGAGAGCCCTCTCCAGCCGTCATCCGGCGTCTCCCCGCGGGTGGCAGGCCATGCCGTCCGCTCTCGCCCCACGGGTGGAAGGGCCGCTCCACCCGTGATCCGGTGGGACTGCCCGGGGGCGGAGCGGGGGGTTCCATCCCGGCTCCGATGCGCCGGCCCGCCCCCGCCCCGCACGCTCTGAGTCATGACACTCATCAGCGTCAACAGTCTGAGCAAGACGTTCGGGCGGGTGGTGGCGGTGGACGATCTGTCGTTCGACGTCCCGGCGGGGGCCGTCACCGCCTTTCTCGGCCCGAACGGCGCGGGCAAGACCACCACCCTGCGCATGATCCTCGGCCTGGTCACCCCGACCGGCGGCGGGGCGACCATCGGCGGGGTGCCGTACCGGAAGCTGGCGCGGCCGGTCGAGCGGGTCGGCGCGGTGCTGGAGTCCGTCGCCTTCCATCCGGGGCACACCGCGGAGCGGCATCTGGAGGCGGTGTGCATCGCCGCGGGCCTGGACACCGAACGGGTCGCGCAGGTGCTGGACGAGGTCGAGCTGACGGCGGCGCGGGGGCGCAGGATCGGCGGCTTCTCGCTGGGCATGCGGCAGCGCCTGGCGCTGGCCACGGCGCTGCTCGGCGAGCCCGAGGCGCTGATCCTGGACGAGCCGGCCAACGGCCTCGACCCGGCCGGGATGCGCTGGCTCAGGGCGTATCTGCGGGCCTACGCGCATCAGGGCCGCACCGTCCTGGTCTCCACGCACGTGCTGGCCGAGATCGAGCAGATCGCCGAGCACGTGGTGATCATCGCGGCCGGGCGGCTGCGCTGGAGCGGGCCGTTCGACCGGGCGGACGGGCTGGAGGAGCTTTATCTGGAGGTGGCCGGATGAGCCGCGTGAACCCAGCGAAACCAGGGAACCCGTTGAACCGGCTGGTGCGTGCGGAGCTGCACAAGGCGCGGGCGAGCCGCGTCACCTGGGTGCTCGCCGCCGTGGCTCCCGCCTTCTGCGTGGCCTGGACGGCGGTGCCCGCCCTGCTGCCCGCGCCGTCTGAGGAGGTCCGGCTGGCGGGCGTGTACAACATGGCCCAGCAGGCGTACGTGTTCACCATGATCCTGGGCATCCTCGGCATGGCCGGGGAGTTCCGCCACCGGACGATCAGCTGGGCCTTTCTCGTCACGCCACGCAGGGGGGCCGTGGTGACGGCGAAACTGGTCGCCTACGGGCTGGTGGGGCTGGCGGTGTCGCTGGTGTCGGCGCTGGCCACGTTGGCGGGCGGGGCGCTGTTGCTGACGGCGAGCGGGCATCGGGCGTTCAGCCAGGAGGTGCCGGGGATCCTGGCCGGGTCGGTGGCGGCGAACACCGGGTACGCGTTGTTCGGGGTGGCGCTGGCCGTGCTGGTGCGCAGCCAGGTGGTCGCGATCGTGCTGGCCTGCCTGCTGCTCTCGTACGGTGACAATTTCCTGGCGTGGCTGGTGCCGGACGTCTTCACCTGGCTGCCCACGGGGGCGGCGCGGGCGCTCGGCGGCATGCCGCCGGCCCGGGGCGAACTGCTGCCCGCCTGGGGCGGCGGGCTGCTGTTCGCCGCGTACGTGGGCGCGATGGTGCTGGCCGCCCGGCTGATCACGCTCCGCCGCGACGTCACGTGATCGGGCAGGGCGGCGCGGGGGCCTGCCCGGGTCAGTCCCAGGCGGCGGGGTCGGCGGCGAGCTGGCGGACCCGCTCGGGCAGGGTGCCGCCGGCCACCTGCTCGAGCGTGACCTCCTCCAGGATGGACCGCTCGGTGGCGCGCAGCGCGATCCACACCATCTGCAACGACTCCGCCGGGCCCCGGTAGCCGACGTGCTCGGGACGCTCGCCCCGCACGTTCGCCAGCGGCCCGTCGACCGCCCTGATCACGTCGGCCAGTGAGATGTCCGCGGCGGGCCTGGCCAGCACGTAGCCGCCCTCGGGACCGCGCTGACCGCGCACCAGACCGGCCCTGCGCATCTGCAGCAGGATGTTCTCCAGGTACTTGGGCGGCATGTCCTGTTCCTTGGCGAGCTCGCCCACGGTGGTCGGACCGGCACCCGCTGCGGCGAGTTCGGCGGCGGCACGGAGGGCGTAGTCGACACGAGCGGAAAGGCGCATGTTCTCGATTATCCCCCCTGGTCAACACTGGTTAGGCGCAAGGTCGTCAGAACGGGCAGGTGATCCGAATACGGGACCCGGGGCACCTGCGCCGATACCGCCGTCAAACCCTTGGTGATCAGCACGTGGTCGATGCGCCGGACCGGATTGTCCGCCGGTGAGGTTTTGGGGTCGCCGAGGGCCGTGAGCGGGTCTGAGACCCCGGCCTCCGCCAGCATGCGCATGGGCTGGTCGCCGGGCTCCAGGTTCAGGTCACCGGCCAGCACGACCGGCCGGACGATCCCGCGCCCGGCGGGTGGCGGCGTCCCGGGACCCGAGGCGGCGCTGTCGGCGCCCGCGGCCAGGTTGCGCACGATCGCCGCCACCTCCGGCGCCTGGCCCGCGGGCGCCTGCAGGTGCGTGTTGACGATGCCCAGCTCCCTGCCGTCCACGTCGAGCACGATGGCCTGGGCCTGCGCGCCCGTGGGGTAGTCGTGCGCGCCGAGCGGGTGCGAGGACACGCTCTTGACCGGCAGGTTCGTCAGCAGCGCGTCGCCCCAGACGTTGTCGGCGGCCCGCGCGAAGTGGTAGCGCATGCCCAGGCCGCGGGCGATCCTGGCCAGGTCGTCGTGGCCGCCGTTCAGCAGCCAGCCGCGGTCCACCTCGCTGAGCAGGACGACATCGGGCTGCTGTGACCTGGCCCAGGCGGCGATGCGGTCGAGTGACAGGCGGCCGTCCAGGCCGAAGCCCATGCGGATGTTGTAGGCGATCAGCTTGATCGTGTCGCCCCGCTTGGCCTGGACGGGCGGCGCGGGCCGCCAGGCGACCGCCACGGCCAGCACGGTCGCCGTCGCCACGATCACGACGGCCCGCCACCCAGGCCGGGTCTTCCGGCCCGTGGGAGCGGGCCGCCTGAGGGCCGTGCTCACGGCGACCGCGGCGACGAGCACCGCGACCGCGATCACGACGGCGCCGTTGGGGAAGCCGAGGTCCAGGTCGTAGGCGGCGTAGTAGAGGAAGAGCCCGACCAGGAAGACGAGACCGCCGCCGAGCAGCGCGAGACCGGAGCGCCGCGCGCCGGTGCCCGGGCTGGCGGTGGCGGACAGCGTGGGGCCGAGACAGAGGATCATCAGCGCGCCCGAGGCGGGCCCGCCGGACCACGACGGCATCGTGAACGCCACCGCGACGGCCACCAGCAGGACGGCGAACAGCACGTCGGACGCCGGGCCCAGGCCACGCCGCGCGGTCTGGGCGAGCGCGGCGAAGAACGCCGGCGTCAGCAGCCCGGCCTCCAGCGCCACCCGCCAGATCGAGCCGGGCCCGGCGGGGTCCTTGGCCCAGGACGTGGCCGCCATCCCGGCCAGCAGCAGCACCGGGCCGAACAGGAACCACGTGGCGGGCGGGGCCAGGTCGGGCTCGGCGGGCGGCTCCTCCATGAGGCGCACCAGGGCCAGGAAGGCCGCGCAGAACGTGACCACGGCCAGCCAGGGCACCAGCCCGTCGCGCCAGACCAGGTCGACCCCGTCCAGCAGCAGGTGGGCGATCCCGGACAGCGCCAGGCCGCCCATGATTCCGGCGGGCACCGCCGTGCGCGGGAGCGTCCTGGCGCACCCGTACAGGAACACCAGGCCGGCCGTCACGCCGGCGGAGGCGACGTAGAGCTGGCTCACCCCGGCCTGCAGCAGGATCCGCGCCAGCACCAGCGCCACCGCGCCGCCCAGCAGCGCCCAGCGCGGGCGCAGCGCCAGGGCGAGGAACGGCAGTACGAACCAGGCGGCCGCGTACGCCCCCATCAGTTCGGGAGCCGTTTCACCGGCCCGGCCGAAAAGCGTGATCAGGGACGGCAGGAAAACGCGTAACACGTCGAAAAGCAGCGCCACACCCACCGCCAGCACGGCCGCGGGTCCCCGGCTGATAGTCATGAGGCATACTCGTGTTCTTCAACGCTGATATGCAAGGGCATGAGCGCTAAACTTCCAACAACCTTTTCGATATTGACGGTGGGATTCAGCGTGGAGCGACGCCCTGGTGTGCCCAGACTGCTCAGGGAGATCAATGACCGGGCCGCACTGGAGTTGCTGCTGGCCACGGGGCCGATGACTCGGGGGCAGATCGGCGACTTGACCGGCCTGTCCAAGGTCACCGCCTCACAGACGCTGGCCAGGCTGGAAGAGCGCGGCCTGGTCGAGGTCGTCGGCGCCCAGGCCGGCGGACGAGGGCCGAACGCGGCCCTGTACAGCGTCATCGCCTCCAGCGCGTACGTGGCGGGGCTGGAGGTCGGCCCCGAGCTGATCTCCACGGCGATCGCCGACATCCACGGCCGCACGGTCGCCGAGGTGACCGTCGAGCCCAACGGCGGCGACGACCCGGTGTCGGTGGTGCACGGCGCCATCGTGAAGGCGTGCCGCAGCGCCAAGGTGAGCCTGGCCAGGCTGCGCGGCGTGGTGATCGGCACGCCGGGCGTGGTCGACCCGCGCAGCGGCGACGTGCGCTTCTCCTTCGACCTGCCCGGCTGGCACGAGGGCATCCACGAGGCCCTGGCCGGCGACCTGCGGCGCGAGGTGACGATCGAGAACGACGTCAACCTGGCCGCCATCGCCGAACTGGCCGACGGCGCGGCCCGGGGGGCCGACGACTTCGTGCTGCTGTGGGCGAGCCGCGGTCTGGGCCTGGCGGTCATGCTCGGCGGCAAGCTGCACCGGGGGCGGTCGGGCAGCGCGGGCGAGATCGGCTACCTGCCGGTGCCCGGCGTGCCGCTGCCAGAAGACATCCGTACGCTGCCCGGACGGCTGCCCTCGCTGGCCGGCGGCCTGCAGTCGCTGGTCAGCGCCGAGGCGGTGGCCGAGCTCGCGCAGGGCTACGGGTTCGAGGCCGAGAGCGCGGGGGAGTGCGTCGAGGTCGCGGTGGCGGCGGGCCGGCGGGGCGAACCGCTGCTCGACGAGATCGCGCACCGGCTCGCGCTGGGCGTGGCCGCGGTGTGCGTGATCCTCGACCCGGGGCTGGTGGTGCTGGCCGGAGAGGTCGGTCACGCCGGCGGCACGGCGCTCACGTCTCGGGTGGAGGAGGCGGTGGCGCGCATCTGCCCGGTGCGGCCGCAGGTGGTCACCACGACGGTGACGGACAAGAACCCGGTGCTGCGCGGTGCGGTGCTGGCGGCGCTGGACCAGGCCCGCGAGGAACTGCTGGCGACCTGAGGTCCCCTGGGGTCCTGTCCCTTCGAGGGGAACGGCGGGTCCGGGGCGTGGGTCCTTCGAGGAGAGCGGCGGGCCGCGGGTGCGGTCCGCCGGGGGAGGGGCCGGGCGCGGAGGTTGGAACGCCGAAACGGCCGGTCCCGGGGTTTCCGGGCCGGCCGTCGCTCGCCTCTGTCAGGCGGTCAGCAGCTCCACGGCGGCCTGGGCGTTGGCCCGGGCGGCGCCGTACGTGGCGATGTAGGCGGCGCTGTCAGGCCGCCACACCGGCAGGCCCATCTCGATCACGATCGCGTCCGGACGGGCCGACACCAGCGCCGACACCAGCTCCTGGCTGGCCGCGTACCGGTGCGCGTCCTTGACCACCACGACCAGGGACCGGTCGGCGGCCTTGGCCAGCAGCTCGGGGATCACCGCGTCGGCGGGCTTGACCCGGATGATCTCGGCCTCGGGCATCCACGGCCCGACGCCCCACGGCACGTCGCCGACGGCGATCGTCGGGGGCGTGTCCACCTCGATCACCAGCGGCTCGACCAGCGGCTCGGTGGCCCCGGTCAGGCGTACGGCGCGGCGGGCGGCGTGCAGGCCGACGACGTTCTGCTCGGCCGCGGCCTGTTCGCCGGCGCCGAACCAGTCGCGCAGCGCCGCCACGCGGGCCGCCGCCTCCTCCAGCCTGGCCAGCGGCAGCCGGCCGTCCTCCACCGCGAGCAGGATCTCCGCGATGATCTGCTGGACCTCGTCGTAGGTGGGCAGCGGGCCCAGGCACAGCAGGTCCGACCCGGCGGCCAGCGACAACACCGAACCGCCCGCCAGGCCCACGCTCTTGGTGATCGCGTGCATGTCCAGCGCGTCGGAGACGACGACCCCGTCGTAGCCCAGCTCGCCGCGCAGCAGCCCGGTCAGGGCCGCGCCGGACAGCGTCGCGGGCGTGTCGCCGGTCAGCGCCGGCACCGCGACGTGCGCGGTCATGACGGACTTGGCGCCGGCGTTGATGGCCGCCTGGAACGGCACCAGCTCGCGCGAGCGCAGCACGTCCATGGTGACGTCCACGACCGGCACGGACAGGTGCGAGTCGACGCGGGTGGCGCCGTGACCGGGGAAGTGCTTGACGCAGGCGGCCACGTTCACCGACTGCAGCCCCTGCACGGCCGCCACGGTGTGCCTGGCGACCAGCGCGGAGTCGGTGCCGAACGACCTGGTGCCGATGACCGGGTTGTCGGCCTCGGTGTTGACGTCGGCGTCCGGCGCCATGTCCAGATTGATGCCGCAGGCGGCCAGTTCGGAGCCGATGGCGCGGTACACGCGGTGGGTCAGCTCGACGTCGTCGACCGCGCCGAGCGCGGCGTTGCCCGGGTACGGGCTTCCGACGTGGTAGGCGAGACGGGTGACGTCCCCGCCCTCCTCGTCGAGCGAGATGACCGGCTCGCCGGCCCCGCGCAGGGCGCCGGTCAGGGCCCTCAGCTGGTCCGGGTCTGCCACGTTGAAGCCGAAGAGCGTGACGCCGCCCAGGCCCAGCTCCAGCTCGCGCAACACCCAGTCGGGCGCCGTGGTGCCCTGGAAGGCGACGAGCAGTGTGCCGGCCGCGAGGCGACGCAGCCCCCGATCACTCTGACTCATGGCTCCTCATCGATTGTGGATACGGGCCCAGTTCTTGGGCACGGACAGGTACGGCGCGCGCGGGTCGCGCACGCCGTACGAGATCCGGGTCGTCAGCCCTTCACGGCCCCGGCGACCAGGCCGGAGACCATGCGGCGCTGCACCAGCAGGAAGAAGATGACGACCGGAATGGTCATCAGCGTGGAACCGGCCATGATCGCGCCCCAGTCGACGCCTTCCTGGCCGAAGAAGTACTGCAGGGCGACCGGCGTCGTGTAGCCCTCGGAACCCGACATCAGGTACAGGGCGAACACCAGGTCGTTCCACGCGGTGATGAACGAGAAGATGCTCGTGGCCACCAGCCCCGGGGCGACCAGCGGGAACAGCACCTTCCAGAACGTGGTCATCCGGCTCGCGCCGTCGATCCAAGCCGCCTCCTCCAGCGACTTGGGCACCGCGGCGACGAACGTACGCAGCATCCAGATGCCGAACGGCAGCGTCAGCGCCACCTGCGTGACGATCAGTCCGAGCAGCTGGTCGCCCAGGCCCACCCGCTTGACCATCATGTACAGCGGGATGAGCAGGCCCTCGGCGGGCAGCATCTGCACGATCAGCAGCAGCACCAGGAAGACGCCGCGGCCCTTGAACCGGAATCTGGCGATGGCCGTGGCCGACAGCAGCGCGAAGGCCGAGCCGATGAGCACGGTCCCGAGCGCCACGATCGCGCTGTTGCGCAGGTAGAGCCAGATCGAGTTGTTCGCCACGCCCTCGGTGAGCACCTTCTCGAAGTGGTCGAGGGTGAAGTGCGTGGGGAACGGGATGAAGTCCGTCGTGAAGATCTGGTCGTTCTCCTTGAAACCGGTGGAGACCATCCAGTAGACGGGGAAGATCGCATAGAGGAAGACCAGCACGCCGGCCGTGTTCAGGAGGATCTTCCCGAGCCTCTTGCGGGCGAGCGGTGTCACATCTCCTCCTGCTTCACGATCTGCCGGACGTACACGACGGTGATGATCAGCAGAATGATGGTCAGCACGATCGAGATCGCGGCACCCGTGCCCAGCTTCTGCGGCGGCCTGAATGCCTCGGCGACCGCGTACATCGACAGGTTGAAGCCCTCACGGTTGGTGGGGCCGTTCATCAGCACGAAGAGCTGGCTGAAGACCTTGAAGTCCCAGATGATCGACAAGACCGTCAGGACCGCGAAGACCGGCTTGAGCAGCGGCAAGGTGATCTTCCTGAAGGTCCGCCACGCGCCCGAGCCGTCGACCCGGGCCGCCTCGTAGAGCTCGGCGGGGATGCCCTTGAGCCCGGCGAGAACCGAGACCGCGATGAACGGGAAGCTGGCCCAGACCACGCAGACCGTCAAGGCGACGTAGAGCGTGAAAGTGTCGTTGAGCCAGGGCTCGCCCGTCCAGCTCCTGCCGTTGGGCGGTGCGGCCAGCCAGTCGGGCAGCAGGTTCAGCGCCCAGTTGATGATGCCGGCCTCGGCGTCGAACAGGGAGCGCCAGGTGACGCCCTGCGCGACGGGAGGTACGGCCCAGGCGAACATGCAGCCGATGACCACGAACAGGGACATCTTCTTGCCGAGCTTGTTCAGCAGGACGCCGACCGCGGTTCCCACGACCAGCGTGAGGGTGACCGCGACGGCCGCGAACACCACGGTGTTACGCAGAGCCGACCAGAAGATGTCATTGCCGAGGATCTTCTCGAAGTTCTCCAGGCCCACCCACTCGGCCGGCCGTGTGCCCTTGACCTGGGCCAGGCCGACCTTCTGGAACGCCATGACGCCGAGCTGGAACATCGGGTAGAGCAGCAGTCCACCGATGATCAGCAGACCGGGGACGAGCAGGACGTACGGAATGCTCCAGGTGGGCAGTCCGCTGGCCCGTACCGGTCCGGCGCCCCTCTTACGGCGGCGCCCCGGGGCGGGGGACGAGCCCCTGCCCCGGGCGACCGTAGTCGTGTTCGCCATAATTACTGGTTCAGGATCTCTTCGAGTTCCTTGTTGGCGTCAGCGAGAGCGGTGGTGGCGTCCTTCTTGCCCTCGATGACGGCCCGGGCCGCGTTCTGGAGCACGGCCTTCGTCGCGTCGGCCTCGGCCCAGTTCGGGTCGGCCGGGAACGCCTTGGCCTTGGCGAAGGCCTGGGCGAACGGACCCTGCGCCGGGTCCTCGTTCATCTTGACCAGCGTGTCCGGGTAGACCGGGAGCAGGCCGCCCTCCATGGCGTAGCGGTCGGCCCACGTCTTGCTGGTGGCCAGCTTCAGGTACTCCTTGCCCAGGTCGGGCTCCTTGGTGCCGCCCCACAGCGCGATGTCGTTGCCACCGAAGAAGGAGGGCGCGACGCCGCCGGTCTTGGCGGGCAGCGGGAAGAAGCCGAGCTTGTCGCCCTTCAGCTTGCCCTTGGAGTCCACCTCGATGCCGGGCAGGTCCCAGGCCGCGGTGAGGTACATCGCGACCTTGTTGTTGGCGAAGCGGGTACGAATGTGCGTGGTGTCATTCGTCAGGTTCGCCTTGCTCGACAGGCCGCCGGTGACGAGACCGGTGTAGGTCTCGAAGCCCTTGGCGAAGGCGGGCTCGGTCAGCTTGCCGACCCACTTGTCGCCTTCCTTGACGGCGTACTCGCCGCCCTCGGACCAGGCGAACGCGGCCAGGAGGTGGTTGGCGTCGGAGCCGCCGTTGAAGGCGAAGCCGTCGACACCGTTGCCCTTCTTCTCCTGGATCTTCTTGGCGGCGGCGACGAGCTCGTCCCAGGTCTGCGGGACCTCGATCTTGAGCTCCTTGAACCAGTCCTTGCGGTAGAGCACGGCGCGAGCGCCGGCGCCCCACGGGATGCCGTAGATCTCGCCGTCGACGGTCTCGTAGCCGTAGAGGTTCTCGGGGATCTGGGCCCGGTCACCCTCACGCGCGATGTCCGTGATCGGGGTCAGCGCGTCCTGGCTCTGCCACATCGGGACCTGGTCGTTACCGATCTCGGTCACGTCCGGGCCCGCGCCGGTGGCGGCGGCGGCGAACTTGTCGGCCACCTGCGGCCACGGAATCCACTCGAGCTTCACGTCGGCGCCGGTCTGCTTCTTGAACTCGGCGTTCAGCTCGTCCATGTACTTCTGCGCGGCGGGGTTGCTGTTACCCAGACGCCAGACGGACAGCGTCTTGCCGGCGAACTTCGGTCCGGTCTCCGAGGCGGAGGCGGCCGGGGCGGCGCTCTCCGAGGTCTTGGCCGGCTCACTAGACCCGCCACAGGCGGCCAGGCCCAGGGCCAGGGCGGCCGTGGTGACCGTAGTGGCTGTGATCTTCGCGATCCTCACAGGGTTCTCCCTTCCCGGGTGCTGGCCTACGGTCCGCACCAGGCTGATCGTCAATGTCGAACGACTGGTGTTAAACTAACAAGAAACTTTCTTAAAAGAAACGCTCGTTAGCCGATCGTGACTGAGGGGGCGAATCGATGAGCCGAAACCCGGGTACGCCCCGGTTGTTGCGGCGGTTGAACGACCGTGCGGCACTCGAACTCCTCCTGGCCGACGGCCCTCTCACCCGGGCCGAGCTGGGTGAGCGAACCGGGCTCTCCAAGGTAACCGCAGGTCAACTGCTTGCACGCCTGGAGGAAAGAGGTCTGGTCGAGGTCGCGGGCGAGCGCGCGGGCGGCCGCGGGCCGCATGCCGCGCTGTACGCGGTGGTTCCCTCCAGTGCGTACGTCGCCGCGCTCGAGGTGCTTCCTGACAGCCTCAAGGTCGGTGTGGCCGACATCACAGGCAAAATCGTTATCGAGATCACTCTCAACCCGACAGACGGTAAAGACCCGGTCAAGGCCGTGCATGCCGCCGTCCAGCGGGCCTGCGACGCGGCCGGCATCGTGATGTCGCAGCTGCGCGCGTTCGTCATCGGCACCAGAGGCGTGGTCGATCCCGACACCGGCGACGTGCGCTGGTCCATCGACCTGCCGTCCTGGCACTTCGGCGTGCTGGCCAGCCTGCGCAGCACCCTGGGCGCCTCGGTGACCATAGAGAACGACGTCAACCTGGTCGCGCTGGCCGAGCACCGCTACGGCGCGGCCGTCGGGCACGACGACTTCGTCATCATGTGGGCCGGCGTCGGCCAGGGGCTCGGCGTGATGCTCGGCGGCAGGCTGCACCGCGGCATCACCGGCGGCGCCGGCGAGATCGGCTGGCTGCCGGTGCCGGGGGAGCCGCTGCCGTCCGACGTGACGCATCCGCAGTCCGGCTCCTTCCAGCGTCTGGTCGGCCACGACGCGCTGCGCGGGCTGGCCGGCACGTACGGCACGATCGGCAGCACCGTACCGGACCAGGTGCGCAACGGGGGAGATGCTTATCTCGAAGAAGTCGCCGCGCGGCTGGCCCTGGGCGCGGCGGCGGTGGCGGTCGTGCTCGACCCCGGGCTGATCGTGCTCAGCGGCGAGATCGGCCGGGCCGGCGGCGACCGGCTGGCCGCCAAGGTGCAGGAGGCCGTGGCCCGCGTCTGCCCGAGCCAGCCGCGCGTGGTGACCACCAGGGTGGCCGGCAACCCGGTGCTGCGCGGCGCCCTGGTCGCCGCCCTCGAACAGGCCCGGGAACAGGTCTTCTCCGACACTGTGTGAGAATTTCTGCCCATGTGGCAGTCAACGACGGACGTCGTGCTCATCTCCGACCCCCGCGTGGTCGCCGTCCCGGTGCGGGAGTGCGGCGAGCCGCTGGCCGACGTACGCGGCAGGCTGCGCGTCGACACCCGGCTGGCCGACGACGAAGGCGCGTACGCCCACCTGCGCGCGGGCCTGCTCGCCCGGCTGGAGCGCGCCGAGCGGCTGCTGCCCGACGGCTACCACCTGCTGATCGTGGAGGGCTATCGCCCGATCCCCACCCAGCGGCGCTACTTCGAGGACTACAAGCGGGAACTGCACGACGCCTTCCCCGGGCTGACCCCCGACGAGGTCCACGTGGCGGCCAGCCGCTACGTCTCCCCGGTGGAGGTCGCCCCGCACACCGCGGGCGCGGCGGTCGACCTGACCCTGTGCGACCCCGACGGCGCCGAGTACGACATGGGCACCCAGGTCAACGACAACCCGGAGCAGAGCGAGGGCGCCTGCTACACGGCCGCACTCAACATCTCCGCCGACGCCCGCGTCAACCGCAAGATCCTGGCCGCCGCGCTGGAGCCGGCCGGGCTGGTCAACTACCCGACAGAGTGGTGGCACTGGTCGTACGGCGACCGCTACTGGGCCATGTCCACCGGTGCGGCCGAGGCGCTGTACGGCCCCGCGCCGTTCCCCGGACCGGCGCGGTGAGATCCATCGGCACGTAGGCGACGCTGCGCCCGCGGGAGTCCAGCAGCCGGCCCAGCCGCTTGACCCACTTCAGCGTGACCGTCCTGTCCAGCACGCGCACGCCCGGGTAGCGGGCCGCCAGCTGCGACTCGAACCTGGCCAGGTCGCTCAGCTCGTGCGTCCACACCTGGGCGAGCAGGTTGGCCTCGCCCGCGACCGCGCACGACAGCCGGGTCTCGCGCATGCCCGCCACGCACTCGGCGACCTCGTCCAGATCGACCGGCGGAACGGCGAGCCAGAGCGTGGCCGTCACCTGCCAGCCTGCCATCAGGTGCGCCGCCTCGCCGCGCAGCACCACCCGGCCGCTGACCAGCAGGCCGGACAGCAGCCGCCGCACCGTGCTCTCCGGTCGGCCCACCGCCTCGGCGAGCTGCGCGTACGAACCGCGGCCGTCCGCGGCCAGCGCCAGGATCAGCCGGTTCTCCTCGTCGCTGATCGTGCCGGGGTCGGGCCGCAGGTCGCCGTAGCGTTCGAGGTCGCGGCGCTGCTCCTGGTCGAGTGAGTCGAGCCGCCACCTGCTGGCCTCGCGGTGGATCCGCTGGGCCAGGTGCGTGCGGGTGGCGGTGATGCCCGGCAGGTCGCCGAGCCGGTGCAGGACGTACTCGCCCATCGCGGTCAGGTCGCGCGCGGCGACGGTGAGCAGCAGGTCGCGGCCGCCCGTGGTGACCTCCACGCTCAGCGCGTGCGGGTCGGCGGACAGCCGGGCCGCCACCTGCTCGCGCAGTCCTGGCGCGCAGCTCACCTCCACCAGCGCGAACGCGCCGTACGACACCTGACGGGGGCCGTAGTAGCAGGTCACCCAGGCCGTGCCGGAGTCGCGCAGCCGCGCCCAGCGGCGTGACAGGGTGGCCGGATCGACCCCAAGCGGCCCCGACAGCCGGCTCCACGGCGCGCGCGGCGCCACCTGCAGGGCGTTGATCAACGCGAGGTCGAGTTCGTCCAACGTGGCGGATCTGTGCATGTGAGGCGGCTTCCGCTGGAAAACCGTGCAATTCACGGCCTGGATCGGGCGGGGTGCCGATTCTTGCAGAACCTCGGGTTCACCTCCATGCACGGAGACCACCATGACAGGATCGCGACTCACCGTCGGCGCCGCCTGCGCGCTGACGGCGCTGCTGGCCGCCGCCTGCACCACCGGCGGCGCCGCCCCGGGCTCGACCGGCGCCGCCGCCGGTCAGAACGGCACGCTCCGCTACGCCATCATCGCCGACGCCAACGGGTTCGACCCGGCCAAGGGCTCGGCCGTCAGCGACTACACCTTCGCCCGCCTGCTGTACGCCAGCCTGGTCGCCCGCGACGACGGCGGCAAGATCGTCCCCCGCCTCGCGGAGACGTGGCAGGTCACGCCCACGTCCGCGACCTTCACCCTGCGCAAGGGCCTGACCTGCTCCGACGGCAAACCGCTGACCGCCGCCGGCGTCGCGGCCTCGCTCAAGCGCTACGCCGACCCGGTGAACGGCGCCCAGGGCCGCGGCCTGGTCTTCGGCCCGGGCAACACGGTGGACATCACCTCCGACGACGCCGCCGGCACGGTCAGCGTCAAGCTCGGCACCCCCTGGTCGGACCTGCTGCTCGGGATGTCGCTGCCGGGCACCGGCATCGTGTGTGGACCAGGGCTGGCCGACCTGCAAGGACTCAACCGCGGCAGCGTGCAGGGCGCGGGCACTGGCCCCTACGTGGTGGAGAAGGCGCAGCGCGGCGCGGCGTACACGCTCAAGCTGCGCGACGGCTTCACCGCCTGGCCCGGCTACGCCAAGCTGCCCGCCGGCGACCCGCCCAGGACGCTGCAGATCTCGGTCATCAACAACGAGAGCACGATCGCCAACCAGCTCACCACCGGAGCGCTCGACTACGCCGCCTTCACCGGCCCGGACGGCGCCCGCTTCACCGGCGGCGGCCACACCACGATCACCGCGCCGATCCTGCGCATGTTCGTGGTCTTCAACCAGCGCGCCGGCCGCCCCGGCGCCGACGAGAAGATCCGCGCCGCCGTCGCCCAGGCCCTGGACGCCACCGCGTTCAACAAGGTGTACGGCGGCAAGGGCGAGGTGATGAAGAGCTACACCGACAGCACCAGCCCCTGCGTGAACACCGATGACGCGCTGGTGGCCAAGGCCGACCCGGCGGCCGCGAAGAAGGCGCTGAGCGGTGTCGAGCTCAAGCTGACCGGCACCAACGCGGTCGGCGGCGGCGCCGGCAACGCCTACGTGCAGGAGGCGCTGCGCGCCGCCGGCGCCGAGGTGACCCTGCGCAACGTGGACAACGCCACCTGGGCCACCGAGGTGCTCGGCAACAACGGCGACTGGGACATTACGGTCATGGCGCACCTGAACTTCTCCTCCTCGCTGACCTCGGGCGCGGTCCTGCTCACCGGACCGACGCCGCCCAAGGGCACCAACTTCGGCGGCGCGGAGAACCCCGAGTTCGCCAAGGGCATGGGCGCGGCGCTGGCCACCGTGGACGACACCGCCAAGTGCGCGGCCTGGACCGAGGCCCAGCGGGCGCTGCTGACCAGGCACGACGTGGTGCCGCTGGCCACCGTCCCGGTCACGTACGTGTTCACGCCGCGCGTCAAGGGCGTCACCCCGCTCGGCTTCCTCGACCCGACCTCGATCCGGATCACCAGCTGATGGCACGGGCCCCGGGTGCGGCCGGCGGGCAGCCGCCGTGGCGGCGGCCCTGGCCGCGGTTCCTGCTGCGGCGGCTGGGCGGCCTGGCCGGCGTGCTCGTCACGCTGGTCGTGGTCACGTTCCTGATGGTCCAGCTCATCCCGGGCGACCCGGCCAGGGCGCGGGCCGGCGCGGACGCCACGCCCCAGCAGGTCGAGCTGCTGCGCCACGAGCTCGGCCTGGACCGGCCGCTGCCCGAGCGGTTCGCCTCCTACACCGGCGGGCTGCTCGGCGGCGACCTCGGCACCTCGTTCCAGACCGGGGAACCCGTCGCGCAGGTGCTGGCCACCCGGCTGCCGTTCACGGCCGAGCTGGCGTTCCTGGCCATCGTCGTGGTGCTCGGCGTGGCCGTGCCGCTCGGGCTGGCCGTGGCCGTCGCCACCCGCGGGGGCCGGCGGCCACGGCTCGACACGGCCTTCACGTTCGTCTCCGGCCTGCTCGGGTCCACGCCCGAATACGTGCTCGGCACCCTGCTCGTGGTGGTCTTCGCGATCTGGCTGAACCTGCTGCCCGCGGCCGGGGCCGCCACCCTGTCGGCGCTGGTGCTGCCGGTCGTCGCCATCGGGCTGCCGGGCGCGCTGGTGATGGCCCGCGTCGTACGCAGGGAGGCCGCGGCCGTGCTCGACCAGGACTACCTGCGCACCGCACGCGGCCGCAGGCTGCCGCCGCTGACGCTCTACCTCAGGCACGCCCTGCCCAACCTGCTCACCGGCACGCTCACGCTCGGCGGCCTGACCCTGACCGCGCTGCTCGGCGGCACGGTCATCGTGGAGAGCGTCTTCAGCTGGCCGGGACTGGGCACCAGGGTCGTCGAGGCGATCCTGGTGCGCGACTACCCGGTGATCCAGGGCGCGGTGCTGATGCTCGGCCTGTTCGCCGCGCTGCTCAACCTGCTCGTCGACGTGCTGCTCGGCCTGCTGGACCCGCGCACGCTGACCGCGAGGAGCCCGTCGTGATCCGCTGGACGCCCGGGCTGCGGGCCGGCCTGATCGGGCTGGCCGTCATCGCCGTGATCGGCCTGGTCGCGCCCGTCTTCTTCGGCGAGGCCGCGCAGCGGCTGACCGGCGCCGCCCGGCAGGGCGCCTCGGCCGGACACTGGCTGGGCACCGACGCGCTCGGCCGCGACGTGCTGGCCCGCACGCTCGTCGCCACCCGGCTCACGCTGCTGATGACGCTGGCCGCGACCGCCATCGCGGGCACGATCGGCATCCTGCTCGGCGCGCTGGTCTGGGTGACCGGACCCCGGGTCAGGGAGGCCGGGCTGCGGCTCATCGACCTCATGGTGTCGTACCCGGCGGTGATCCTGGCGCTGGTGGTGGCCGCGATCCTGGGCGCCGGGCCGGTCGCGGCGGTGCTGGCCATCGGGGTGGCCTGGAGCCCGGCGTTCGCCAGGCTCACCGCGAACCTGGCCGCGTCCGTGGCCGGGCGCGACTTCGTGGCCACCGCCAGGCTGCTCGGCGTGCCGCCGGCGCGCCTGCTGACCAGGCATCTGCTGCCGAACATCGCCGAGCCGCTGCTCGTGCTGCTGTCGCTGGCGTTCGCCGGCACGCTGACCGCGTTGTCCGGGCTGTCGTTCCTGGGGCTCGGGGTGCAGCCGCCGTCCTATGACTGGGGTGCGCTGCTCAACACCGGGCTGGAGACGATCTACACCAACCCGGCCGAGGCGGTGGGGCCGGCGGTGGCCATCACGGTGACCGGGGTGCTGGCCGGGTTCGTCGGCGACGGGCTGGCGGCGGGCGCGAATCCGCGCACCGGCCGCCGCGCCGTGCCCGCGTCCGGGCCTGTCGCGCGGGAGGCCGGGGACGACGACGGTGAGGCGCTGCTGGCCGTCCGCGGGCTCACCGTGTCGCTGCCCGGCGGGGTGCGGCTGGTGGACGGGGTCTCGTTCGACGTCCACGCGGGCGAGATCGTCGGCATCGTGGGGGAGTCCGGGTCGGGCAAGAGCCTGACGGCGATGGCGGTGGCCCGGCTGCTGCCCGACGGCGTCCGCTCCGACGCGGCCACGCTGCGGCTCGGCGACCTGGACCTGACCGGCCGGGCCGACCAGGCGCGGCTGGCCACCGAGATCGGGATCGTCTATCAGGACCCGTCCTCCTCGTTCAACCCCGCCCTGCGCATGGAACGCCAGATCGTCGAGGTGCTGCGCAGGCACCTGCGCGTGCCCAGGCGCGAGGCGCGGCGGCGCGCCGTCGCCGCGCTGGAGTCGGTCGGCGTCAGCCGTCCCGAGCTGCGGCTGCGCCAGCATCCGCACGAGCTGTCCGGCGGCATGCGCCAGCGCGCCATGATCGCCTCCGCCGTGCTGCAGGAGCCCCGGCTGCTCATCGCCGACGAGCCCACCACCGCGCTGGACGTCACCGTCCAGGCCGAGGTGCTGGACCTGCTCCGCGGGATCAACCGGGACCAGGGCACCGCGATGGTGTTCATCTCGCACGACATCGGCGTGGTCGGCTCGCTGTGCCACCGGGTGCTCGTCATGTACGCCGGCCGCGTCGTCGAGGACCTGACGGTCGACGACCTGCGTGCCGGGCGGGCCGCGCATCCGTACACGCGGGCGCTGCTGGCCGCCACCCCGCGGCTGACCGGCGAAGGGACCGGCGAGCTGGCCACCATCCCTGGACGGCCGCCCGCGCCCGACGCCCGCCCGGCCGGGTGCGCGTTCGCGCCGCGCTGCCCGCTGGCCCTGCCGGTCTGCGCCGAGAGCGAGCCGCCCACCGTCCGCACCGGAACCGGCTGGGCCGCCTGTCACCTGCTGGAGGAGGCGTCATGAGGGTCTTCGCATCGACGGGAGGCGAATCGTGAGGCTGGTGGCGGAGCACGTCACGGTGGTGTTCGGGCACGGCTCGCGCGCGCACCTGGCACTCGACGACGTGAGCCTCGCGGTCGCGCCAGGCCGCACGCTCGGCCTGGTCGGTGAGTCCGGATCGGGCAAGTCCACGCTGGCCAGGGCCGTCGTCGGCCTGGTACGGCCCCGGTCGGGACGCATCCTGCTGGACGGCGCCGACCTCGGCGGGCTGCGCCGGTCCGAGCTGACCCGGGCCCGCCGCCGGGTCCAGCTCATCTCGCAGGACCCGTACGCGTCGCTCAACCCGCGCATGACCGTCGGCCAGGCCGTCGCCGAGGCCATCGACCCGCGCCGCGCCGACGTGCGCGCGCACGCCGCCGAGGTCAGGCGCTGGCTGGAGACCGTCGCGCTGGACGGCGCGGCCATGGACCGCTACCCGCACGAGTTCTCCGGCGGCCAGCGCCAGCGCATCGCCATCGCCCGCGCGCTCGCCGTCGAACCCGACGTGATCGTCGCCGACGAGATCACCTCCGCGCTGGACTGCTCGGTCCAGGCCGAGGTGCTCAACCTGCTGGCCGGCCTGCGCGCCAGGCTGCGGCTGACCATGCTGTTCATCTCCCACGACCTGGCCGTGGTCCGGCACGTCAGCGACGAGGTCGCGGTCATGCGGTCCGGCCGGATCGTCGAGCACGGCCCGTGCGCGCGGGTCTACGGCGAACCCGCGCACCCCTACACCAGAAGCCTGATCGACAGCGTTCCCTCGTTCCCTCTCCAGGAGGCGTCTTGACCACCGCCGGCGTGACCCGTGAGCTCCTCGACGCACTGCCGGTGCCCGAGCTGGTCGGCTACTACCGCGACCTGCACGCGCACCCCGAGCTGTCGATGAGCGAGCACCGCACCGCGGCCACGCTCGCCGAGCGGCTGCGCGCCGCCGGGTACGACACCACGGAGGGCGTCGGCGGCACCGGCGTGGCCGCCCTGCTGCGCAACGGCGACGGCCCGACGGTCATGATCCGCGCCGACCTGGACGCGCTGCCGATCGGCGAGGAGACCGGGCTGCCGTACGCCAGCACGGTGCCGGGCGTGATGCACGCCTGCGGCCACGACCTGCACACCACCTGCCTGGCCGGGACCGCGCAGGCGCTGGCCGCGGGCCGGGACGCCTGGTCGGGGACGCTGCTCGTGGTCGGCCAGCCGGCCGAGGAGACCGCCGAGGGCGCGCTGGCCATGGTGAACGACGGCCTGTTCAGCCGGTTCCCCCGCCCCGACGTGGTGCTCGGGCAGCACGTCGGCCCGACGCCGGTGGGCTCGATCGGGCACCGGGCCGGGCTGATCATGTCCGCGGCCACCAACGTGGACGTCCGCATCTTCGGCCGCGGCGGGCACGGCTCCGCGCCCGAGCTGTGCGTCGACCCGGTGGTGACGGCCGCGTACCTGGTGACCAGGCTGCAGTCCATCGTGTCCAGGGAGTTCGCCGCGACCGAGGCGGTGGTGGTGACCACCGGCCGGATCCAGGCGGGCACCACGGCCAACGTCATCCCCGACGAGGCGCTGGTCACCCTCAACATCAGGACCCAGACCCAGGACGCCCGCGACAAGGTCATCGACGCCATCAGGCGCATCGCCGACGCCGAGTGCGCCGCCTCGCGCTGCCCCAGGCCGCCGGAGATCACCCTGTCCGGCGACTTCCCCGTCACCATGAACGACCCGGACGTGGCCACGCGGGTGCGCGCCGTGCACGCCGAGCTGTTCGGCGAACCGCTGGTGGTCGAGTACGGTCCGCTGATGGGCAGCGAGGACTTCCCCGTGTTCGGCATGGCCGAGCATCATGGCGGGCAGGCCGTGCCGTACGCGTTCTGGTTCTTCGGCGGCACCGCCTGGGACCTGTGGAACGCGGCCCCTGGAGAAGGGCGGGAGAAGGTGCTGAACGTACCGGCCAACCACACACCGCGCTTCGCGCCGGACGCCGAGCCCGCGGTGCGTACCGGGGTGACCGCGCTGACCTCGGCCGCCCTGACCTACCTGGACCTGAGATGACGCGCGCCGATCTGGTCATCAGGGGGCGGTTGCTGACCGTCGATCCCAGCCGCCCGTCCGCGCGGGCGCTGGCCGTGCGCGACGGGCGGATCGTGGCCGTCGGCGCGGCGCACGAGATGCCGCCAGGCCCGGTCACCGACGTGGGCGACGCCTGCGTGATGCCGGGCTTCGTGGAGGCGCACGGCCACTTCGTCGGCGACGCGGTGGTGAGCTGCCTGGTCGACATCCGCCCCGTGACCGTGCCGGACGCCGCCCGGGTGGTCGCGCTGATCCGCGAGACGGTGGCCGGGCGCGGCGCGGCGTACTTCAGCGGCTGGGACGCGCTGCTGCAGAAGGGCCTGCCCGAGCCCACCCTGGCCTGGCTCGACGAGATCGCCCCGCACACCCCGCTGACGATCATGCACAACTCCGGCCACATCGTGTACTTCAACTCGGTGGCCGCCCGGCTGGCCGGGATCGGCGCGCACACGCCCGACCCGCCCGGAGGCCGCTTCGGCCGCACCCCGGCCGGCGAGCTCGACGGCACCGCCTACCAGCAGCCGGCCGCCAACCTGGTGCTCGAACCGCTGCTCCGCGAGGTGATTCCGCCCGCGATCGTCCCGGCGCTCAAGGCCGCCGCCGAGCGGGCCAACGCCGCCGGGGTCACGATGATGAGCGAGATGGGGCTCAACCCGGTCTACCGGCTCGCGCTCGACGCCGCCAGAGACCTGATCACGCTGCGGCTGCGGCTCTACGAGGTCTCGACGCCGGAGCGGCGCAGCGCGGCCGTCCCCGGCCAGGGCGACGACCTGATCCGCCAGATCGGCGTCAAGATGTGGGCCGACGGCTCGCCCTGGGTCGGTAACCTGGCCGCCACCTTCCCCTACCTCGACAACGCCGCCACCCGCCTGCTCGGCGTGCCCGGCGGGCGGTCCGAGGCCAACTACAGCGCCGCCGAGCTGCTGGAGATCTCCCGCGCGTACTTCGCCGCGGGCTGGCAGCTCGCCTGCCACGCCAACGGCGACCAGGCCGTCGAGCTGGTGCTGGACGCCTGGGAACGGCTGCTGCGCGACGCCGGCCGGCCCGATCACCGGCTGCGGCTGGAACACTGCAGCGCCATGCGGCCCGAGCAGTTCGCCAGGGCGCACGCGCTCGGCGTCACCTGCAGCCTGTTCCCCGACCACGTGTACTACTGGGGCGAGGTGCTGGCCGACGACCTGTTCGGCCCCGAGGTCGCCGACCGCTGGGCGCCGATCGCCCCGGCGCTGCGCTCGGGCATGCGGGTGTCGCTGCACAACGACTCGCCGGTCACCCCGGTCGAGCCGCTGCGCAACATCTCGGTGGCCGCCACCAGGATCAGCCGCCGCGGCCGCCGTTTCGGCGAGGCCATCGGCGTGGAGCAGGCCATCCGCGCGCAGACCGTCGACGCCGCCTACCAGCTCTTCGCCGACGACGTCACCGGCTCGCTGGAGGTGGGCAAGTACGCGGACCTGGTCGTGCTGGGCGCCGATCCACGCGAGGTCGATCCGGCGGCGATCGCCGACATTCCGGTCATAGCGACGTACCTGCAGGGCAGACAGGTTTCCCAGAGGGCGTGATACGGGCACAAACCGAACGGAGGGACTGGACTCCCCTGCGAGGTGTGCATGGTTCCGTTGATCGGGATCGAGGAGGAGTACCTCATCGTCGATCCCCGGACGCGCCACGTGGTTCCCCGAGCGGCCGAGGTCCTGGCCGCGGCGACGGACGTGCTCGACGTCGTCCACGAGATCACCCGATTCCAGGTGGAGGCCAGGAGCGCGCCGTCCTCCGACCTGACCGACCTGGGCGCGCAACTGCGCGCGGTGCGCAAGGAGGTGGCCGCCGCCGCCCGCACCTGCGGGCTCGCAGTCGTGGCCAGCGGCATCCCGGTGCTCGGCGACGTCGTCCCGCCGCCGCTCAGCGACGACGTCCGCTACCGGCAGGGCCAGGTGCTCTACCGGGCGTTGCAGGACGAGATCAGCATCTGCGCGCTGCACGTCCACGTGGACGTGCCGGACGAGGAGCACGCCGTCTACGTCGGCAACCACCTGCGTCCCTGGCTGCCGACATTGATCGCGATGGCCGCCAACTCGCCGTTCTTCGTCGGCCGTGACACCGGATACGCCTCGTGGCGGGTGATCTCGTGGGGTCGCTGGCCGGTGTCGGGCGCGCCGCCGTACTTCCCGTCCTTCGGCGACTACGAGCTGGCGCTGCGCGCATTGTCGGAATCCGGCGCGCTCATGGACCCGAAGACCGTCTTCTGGGACACCCGTCCCTCGCCCAAGCTGCCCACCATCGAGGTGCGGGTCGCGGACGTGCCGCTCGACGTCAGCGACAGCCTCACCATCATCGGCCTCATCCGCGCGCTGGTCGTGACCGCGCTGGCCGAGGTGGCGCGGGGCGATCGCGGGCTGCCCATCCCGTCGGAAGTGCTGCGCGCCGCCTACTGGCGGGCCGCCCGCGACGGACTCAACGGTTACGGCCTGGACGTGCGGCACGGCACGCTGGTGCCCGCGCCGATGATGGCCTCCCGGCTGCTCGAACACGTGCGTCCCGCGCTGGCCGAGGCCGGTGACCTGCCGTTCGTCGAGGAAGGGCTGGACCGGCTGCTGGCCCGCGGGTCCGGGGCCACCAGGCAGCGGCGGGTGCACGCGCGCGGCAACGGGCTCACCGAGGTGGTGGACGACCTCATCGAGGCGACCGTCGCCTGACCGTCCGCCAGGCGACTTCGCTACGGGAAGCCGTCGGACTCGGCCGCGGGACGGCCGTGCTCCCACATGTGCTCGAACTCGGTCATGAAGTGCCCGTACCAGCGGTGATCCCGGCCCGCCGCCAGCGTGAACACCGGATCGGGGCCGGCCGAGTGATGCGTGCCCAGCTCGACGTGGATCACGCCGTCGCGCGTGTCGGGATCGACCATGGCCAGGCCGAACGCGGGCACGAACCCGGTGAACCGCACCTCCAGCCGGGCGCCCGGCGCGAGGGCGAGCTGGCGCAGCAGGTCGATGGTGGAACGGACCCGGTTCTCGAAGATCTCCGGATGGTCCGGCACCGTGCTCCTGCGCGCGGCCTCCTGCGGGATCCCGCGCTCCGGGTCGATCAGCAGCACCTTCACCGTCGCGCCCTGCCGCAGCCTGGACTCCAGATCGACGAAGTGGTTGCGAATCGTCCTGCTCAGCGTCACGCCCACCAGCCGGATGTCGTCGCCCTGCGCGATGCGCTGCTCCAGGCCCTGCTTGACGGTGGTCAGCACCGCGTCGGCCGACACGTCACCGTTGATCCTCCGCTCGACCAGGCGGCCGAGCTCGGCGACCCGCTCGTCCAGGTCGGCGACCTGGTGGCGGGGGGTGAGCGCGTTCACGGCCATCACGGCGAGCGTGGCCAGCGTCGCGGCGGCGACCACCTCCGTCCTGACCACGCTGAACACCCCGAGCACGCCGACCACCAGTGCGATCAGCGCGGTGAGGTAGATCTCCAGGTTCCGGCCCGCGCCGAGATCGGCGAGCACCCGCCGCAACGGCCCCATTCACTCATCCTCGACGGCGGACACGCCCTTGGCCACTGGTTTCTCGGTCACCGGCTTCTCGTTCACTGGATTCTCGTTCACTGGTTTGTCGGCCACTGGCTTCTCGGCCACTGGTTTGTCGGCCACTCGTTTCTTGGCCTGGTACACCAGCCACAGGCCCACGCCGTACATGGCCAGGCCGAGCGCGATCATCCCGAAGGCCACCGGGTAACGCAGCCCCTCCGGCATGTGCGTGGCCAGGAACCAGGAGTGCCCGAGCTGCCCGTTCGCCACGAACACCGCGGCCACGATGCCCTGCGGGATGAGCGGGATCGCGCCCAGCGAGATGCACCACAACACGATCGCCCGCTGCACCTTGGGCATGTCGGGCAACTTCAGCCCCTGCCCGGCGCTCCCCCCGCCACTCCCACCGCTTGGACGGCGGCCGGTGCGCATGAGCTGCAGCAGCTCCGGGCCCCTGGCCTCCAGCCGGCGCCGCGTCAGCAGGCCGAAACCCCAGTACGCCAGCCCGCCCGTGACCACCCCGGTCACCACGCCCCACCAGCCGGCCAGCACCGCCACCACGACGGCCGGGGCCGCGGCGGCCGCCATGAGGACCAGCATCAGGTAGGCCAGGCCGGTCATCGCGCCGTCCTCGTCGCTGGTACGCAGCGGGTTCCCGCCGCGCCTGGCCGGGTCGGTGCCAGGGACCAGCCCGAACACCGAGACCATCGGGACCAGGCCGGCGCCGCCGCCGAGCAGCGCCGCCGTCGCGGCCAGGACCGGCGGCCACGGCCCGCCGGTGATCGCGGTGAACCCGAGCGTCACCGCCAGCCCGATCGGCGCCACGGTCAGCAGCCAGGCCCACTGCCTGCCCCGCACGTCCGACGCGCCCGGCGTCAGCAGCGTCAGCCACAGCGCGGTGCCGTCGGTGCCGTACAGGTTGGCGGTCATGGCCGCGGCCATCGCGATGAAGATCGGACCGGCCAGCGGCAACATCGTGTCGACGCCGACCAGCAGCGGCGAGCAGGCGAACGCCACCCCGTACGTCAGCGCGAACGTCAGCTGATGCGACCTGGCCAGGTCGCGCGACCAGGTACGCAGCTCCTTGGCCGCCACCGCGCCGTCCGCCGTCGCCGCCCGGATCGGCCTGCGCCCGCGCGTCGAAGGCCGGCTCGCCCCCGCGCGCCTGGTCAGCAGCGCCGCCCACGCGGCCAGCAGCAACACGACCAGGACCGCGAGCGCCGCCAGCGCCAGCACGTTCCCGCGCACCGCCAGCACACCCCACCCGGACGGCAGATACCGCACGACCGGCGGCACCTGCCCCTGCTGCCCGAGCGCCACCGCGAACACCCAGCTCTGACCGAGGAACGCGAGGACCACGCCGTTGATCACCCCGGCGCCGATCGCGCCCACCCGGGAGCGCAACGCGACGCCGAGCAGGCCCACCGTCACCTTCGACAGCAGCACGAACACCGCCAGCTGCAACACCATCGCGGGCAGCGCCACCAGCACGCCGAGCACGCTCTCCCGCGCGCCCAGCACCGCCAGGCCCACCATGGCCAGCAGCCCGACCGCCGGCGCCACGCCTACGAACGCCGACACCAGCAGCCCCGTGGCCATCCGGTGCGGCTTCAGCCCGACCAGCGAGAAGAACTCCGGCCGCAACGTCTCGTCGCCGCCGCCGGAGAAGACCGGGCCGATGATCCAGCCGAGCATCCAGACCGCGTAGGCGGCCGCCAGCAGGTCGCCGTCCAGGAAGGCCAGGTAGATCGTGCCCGCCGCGACCACCGCGCCGAGCGTGCCCGCGGTGGTCATCATGCTGCCGCGCTCGCCCGTCATGGAGTTGCGCAGGATGGCGATCTTCATCCTGACCATCGTCGCGGCCACCGGGTACAGGCCCGGCGCGGACGTCGTCGTCACAGCCATGACAGGCCCTTGGTGGCGGTGGTGCCCGCGCCGACCAGTTCCACGAACCTGTCCTCCAGCGTCGCCTCGCCACGCACCTCGGCCAGCGTGCCCGCCGCCGCCACCCGGCCCTTGTCGAT
The DNA here is from genome assembly GCF_013283785.1 of Nonomuraea antri. Taxonomy (GTDB): domain Bacteria; phylum Actinomycetota; class Actinomycetes; order Streptosporangiales; family Streptosporangiaceae; genus Nonomuraea; species Nonomuraea antri. The sequence goes on along the minus strand of NZ_JABCPZ010000141.1, from coordinate 1,225 downwards.
CACCCCGACGTGGTCGCAGAGCTGCTCCACCAGCGCCATCACGTGGCTCGACAGGACGATCGAGCCGCCGCTCGCGACGAAACCGCGCAGGATCGTCTTGATCGTCGCCGCCGACACCGGGTCGACCGCCTCGAACGGCTCGTCCAGCACCAGCAGCCTGGGCGCGTGCAGCAACGCGATGGCCAGGCCGATCTTCTTGCGCATGCCGGTGGAGTACTCGATCACCAGCGTCTTCTCGGCCCCGTCCAGCTCCAGGACCGACAGCAGCTCCTCGGCCCGCTCGGCCACCACCTCCTTGCTCAGCCCGCGCAGCAGGCCGAGGAAGGTCAGCGCCTCACGGCCGGTGAGCCGCTCCGGCATGGCCAGCCCGTCGGGCAGCACCCCGACCAGCGACTTCGCATGAGCGGGATCGGACCACACATCGGCGCCGAAGATCCGCGACCGGCCGTCGTCGGGACGCAGCAGGCCGACCGCCATGGACAACGTGGTCGTCTTGCCCGCGCCGTTCTGGCCGACCAGGCCGTAGAAGGAGCCCTGCGGGACGGTGAGATCCACGTGGTCGACTGCGATGTGTTCGCCGAAGGTCTTCGAGAGACCGATGATTTCCAGTGCGGCTGTCATGACGGCCTTTCGCGGGGGAGAGATCGCGAATCGCGGGGGAGAGATCGCGAAATTCTAAGCAGCCATTCGAACGCGAAGGAAGATCGTCCTCAGGAAAGCGCACCTTCCCGATATCACGACCCCGATATCACCCCCTGATGCGCAGCCCACGGGGCGTGGGATGGAAACCGGCCGCTTCCAGCGCGGCGGCCAGCGGCGACTCGACGATGGGTGCGCCATCGGCACGCTCCACCGTCAGCTTCCCGAGCGCACCGTCGCGCACCGCCAGCGCCAGGGCGTCCACGGACGGCTGCAGCCGGTCGCCGTCGCCGAAGGACAGCAGGGTCTTGCCGCCGCGTTCGACGTAGAGGATCAGGTGACCGTCCACGAGGACGACGAGCGCGCCTGCCTTTCTACCCGGTTTGTGGCCTACATCGCCGGGATGCGGCGGCCAGGGGAGCGCGGCACCGTACGGATTGGCCGGATCAGCCGCCGCCAACACCACAACCCGCCGCTCACCGCGCCCTCCACCAAAGCCCCCGGAACCGCCAGGCCCACCGAAACCCCCAGGACCGCCACGCCCACCGAACCCCTCGGGGCCCCGATGCCCGCCGAGGTCCCCATG
>NZ_JABCPZ010000140.1 GCF_013283785.1 Nonomuraea antri | reverse complement strand
CCCGCATCCGGGTGATTCCCGGAGACACACCGAGCACGGACACACTTCCGCAGACACTCACCGCTTAACCTGCAGAAACAGGATCACACGGAGATCGATTCATACACCACGTCCGTGGACGTGACCCTCGCCGAGCCGCTCGGCCTTCTTGGCATGGCTCATGCACAGCCGGCACCACGGTCGCGGCCGGGGTGCGGAAGGGTGAAGCGTGCCTGACTCTGTCGGTAGGGCCTGCCAAGATCGCAGCATGACGATCGATGCGCTGACGCCGTTCGGCTGGCTGCAACCGCCGTACGGCGATCGGGGCAATGTTCTCGGCGAGATCTACTGCGTGACCTTGCTGCGCGGGCTCGATCCGGACGAGGTGCTGCGCCGGTTCGGCGCCCGCACGAGCACGGAGATGAGCTTCGCCGACCTGGAGTTGGCGGTCGCCGACTTCACGATGGTGACCGAGGGTGGTGACGGAGGGGGTTATGTCGGAGTGGTCGCAACCGGCGATGGGTGCGCAGCGGTGGAGCCGCGCGGCTGGTCGGGCACGGACGACCCGACTCTGGAGCGGCTGTCGGCCGGCACCGACGTGGTGTCCGTCCTGCGGCATGACTATGCCTGCGACTACTTCCACTACGCCGCTGACGGCATCGTCATCACCGCTTTCGACCCGACCGCTCCCGAGCATCGCTCCGGCGCCGACAGCGACCGGCTCGCCGGCCTCATGCGCGAGTTCGGCCTGCCACTCGAGGAGAGCTCAGATGAGGACTGGGACCAACGCCACGACGACCTGTCCCGACATGGCCTCGCGCGGATGTTCGCGATGGCGGCCCGCCTCACTGGCGTGACGTTCACCGCCGACCTGCTGGGAGGACCGCTCCTGGTGGGCGCGATCGCCGACCTGCCACCGCCACAAGAGCCGAAGCCCGGGAAGAGCCTCGGCGCTTTACTCGAGGAAGTGAAAGCGGCAAGCGGCCCTGAGACTGGTCATGGCGCCGATTAACCCCCAGGGCCTGCGGTACTGAAGGGGCCCACCTATTCAGCTGTCGTAAGTGGTCTTTCTATAAGGCTTTATCCGGCGGCGTAGCGGTTCCAGTCCCTCATCGGCGGCGCGATGTTGTCGTTTACGCCTGGTACGCCGATCCTCCCCTCAGGTGTTCGGCGACCAGACGGACGTGCCGGAGTCGGCGGCTGGTGGGACGCGACGCGGGCCAGGACGAACAGGTGCACACGCTCGGCCTCGTCTAACCGCAGCGCGGGCGACCGCGTCCAAGACGACCTCGGACACCCCGCTGACGTGGCCCTTCTACAGCCGGGCATACCAGTCGGTGCTCCCCCCGGCCGGCACCGCGACCTCCACGCGGCGAAATCCGGGCACCCGGCGCACGCCGGAGGGCGCGCCTGGCCCGCTGCGGGGTGATCCTGGCGCACCGGGTGGCGAGGCAGTCACGGATCTCGTCCGGTGAAGAGGCCGAGGTTGTCGCCGGTAAGCGCGACCTCCCGCCCGCACGGACAAGCCGGTTGGCTGGCAAGCGCCTGCCCAGCGGCCACGGCCGATCGAGCAAAGGCCGGCCCTGCGGCCGCTCCATCTTCTTCGAGGACGTAGACAGCGGTGGCCGGGCAAGTGACGGAGCCGCTCAGGTCGCGCTCCGGCCAGACCTCAGCACTCCGAAAAGATCCCGTCCTTGGCGTAGTCCTGCACGCGCCCGGTGCCGTCCGCGCCGAGCAGCGGCCCGCCCCGGTGATCGTCGAGCCCACCGAGGCGATCATCCGCGTGACAGCCGCCGGGTCGTGCAGGTGAAACTCGTACACCACCTCCGTGGACGCAACCGCGCTGCTGCCGGGGCTGAAGCGGATATCGACGTACGGAAGCGTCGCCCGCCATACGACCATTTCTCCGTTCGTACGGAGCGCTCTGCTCATTGGCCGTCGAAGGTGTCGTGCCAGTGCTCGGCCGCGCGGATCATGTCGTTGCTGAGGTGCTGCAGGAGCCGGCCCATGTTCTTCAGCCGGGCGCCGGCGGGAGTGGCCGGGTCGAGGGCTTCGGCTCCGTGGAGGGCGGCGGCTGCGAGCCGGGCGTTCTTCCGGGCGCTGGCCATCCAGGATGGGTACAGGATGTCGCCGTCGATGACGTAGCGATCGCGGCGGCGCCGCGGGTCTCGTTCGCGCCGGATCAGCTGGTGCTGTTCGAGCCGGCCGACGGCCTTGGAGACGGACGCCGGGCTGACCTGGAGCCGCTGGACGAGCTCAGCGGCGGTGAGGCTGCCGCTGTCGGTGATGTAGAGGCTGACGAGCACCCGGGCGGCCGTACGCGGCAGGCCGGTGTCCACGAGCATGGCGGTGAAGTGCTCCTCCAGCTCACGAATGGTCCGCGGGTCTCGTCCGTCGAGGACGTCCGGCACCGGCGGAGGGGCGGCAGGCATGCTGCGGCGAGCTCGGATCGCGGTCGCTTGGTGGGCGCGGTCGGCGTCGTAGCCAGCGGCTCCGCCGTTCCTGGCGACTTCGCGAGTGATGGTCGAGACCGGGCGATGGAGACGCACGGCGATCTCGCTGTAGGTCAGCCCGTCGGCCAGCCCCGCGGCGATATGACGACGTTCTTCGTGACTCAGCCTACCGCCCGGCATCGATGATCTCCCCTCCTGCCTGGCTGCACAGTATTGCGTTCGCCGCCATCTCATTGCAAATCCATTTTGCGTTTGACCGCATCGTCATTGCAACTACCAGCGAAAACACCGTTGACAGCCCCCTAAAAGCAAAGTAGCTTTCGCATGCGACTGAACACGTACTATCTCGTCTGAGCGAGGGAGATCGACATGGTCACGTCCCTTTTACTCGCCGCCGTGACGGCGGTGAGCTCCCCCGGAGTGCAGACCGCGCTCGACCGAGCGGTCGCCGACGGCGGCGCGCCGGGGATCGTCGCCGAGGTGCGCGACGGGCGCGAGCGGTGGTTCGGCTCCGCCGGCGTCGCCGACACCGAGACCGGCCGCAAGCGCGAGCCGAACGAACGCTTCAGGATCGGCAGCGCCACCAAGGCGTTCACCGCCACCGTGGTTCTGCAACTGGCCGGCGAGGGCAAGCTGAGCCTGGACGACTCTGTGGAGCGCTGGCTGCCCGGCCTTGTCCAGGGCAACGACTACGACCGCGGCCAGGTCACCATTCGGCAGCTGCTCAACCACACCAGCGGGATCTTCAGTTACACCAGCGACACCGAGTTCTTCGCCCGGGGGCAGGGCGCGGCCTGGTTGGAGCACCGCTACGACACCGTCACCCCGGAGCAGCTGGTGAAGATCGCGCTGCGCAACCCACCGTACTTCGCCGCGGGCACGGGGTTCGCCTATTCCAACACCAACTACATCCTGGCCGCCATGATCACCGAGAAGGTGACGGGCCACGCCTTCGGCCAGGAGGTGACGCGGCGCGTCATCCGTCCGCTGCGGCTGACCGGCACCTACCTACCCGGGACGGAAGCGCAGATCACAGGGCCGCACCCGGTGCACTACTCCACCCTGTTCTCCCAGGACCCCGACCCCGCGATCCACGACGCCACCGACATGAACCAGTCCGCCGCCTGGTCGGCCGGCGGCATGGTGTCGACCGTCGGCGACCTCAACCGGTTCATGGGCGCCCTGCTGGGTGGACGCCTACTGCCCGCCGCCCAGCAGAGGGAGCTGTTCGCCACCGTCGTCACCCAGGGGTGGATCCCCGACACCCGATATGGCCTCGGCGTTTTCGCCCAGAAGCTGCCGTGCGGCGTCTGGGTCTGGGGCGCCGCGGGGGCCACCTACGGCTCCTGGACGTACGTCATGGGGACGCGTGATGGCAGGCACATGCTCGCCACCGAGATCAACGGCGACTGGAGCGGCCTGAGCGTCTTCGCCGATGTCCTGTCGGCCGAATTCTGCCCCAAGTGGTCGCGTTGATCACGCCCGTTCAGACCGCCCGCTCGCTGGCGCCCGACCTCGCCCGCGGCATCATGCTGCTGCTCATCGCCCTGTCCCACGCCCCGGCATTCGTCGACGACTGGAACACCGGCCCACCCGCGCTGGACGCCGCGGCGAAGATCGTCAAGTCCCTGCTGGCCGACAACCAGGCCCGCAACATGTTCGTGTTCCTGTTCGGCTACGGCCTGGTGCAACTGGCCCGCCGTCAGGAGGCAAGGGGCGTCGACTGGACCTCCGTCAAGAAGATGCTGCGCCGCCGGGCGTTCTGGCTGGTCGTCATCGGCTTCGCCAACGCGGTGATCTTCGTGCCCATCGACATCGTCGCCGTCTACGGCGCCACCCTGCTGGTGCTCGCCCCGCTGGTACGGGCCGGAGAGACGGTGCTGTGGCGGACGAGCGCACTGACCCTCGTCCCCGCCACCCTGCTCATGGCCTGGCAGAGCGTGGCCGCTCAGGGCGATCCGGCCACCATCGCCGAGATCATGGAGCCGACGCTCGCCGCCCACCTCGTCGCCGGCCTCCCGTCCTGGCCCGCCAACACCCTCGTCTCCACCGTCATCGTCGTACCGGCCATGCTCGTGGGCATCCTGGCCGCCCGGCGCCGACTCCTCGACGAACCCGAACGGCACCTGCCGCTGCTACGACGCATCGCCGTGATCGGCATCGGCGTGGCACTCATCGGCCGGCTCCCGGCCGCGCTGCTGGCCGCCGGAGCGTGGGCCACCCCCTCGGCCCCGGTCGGCTGGACGGTCGCCATCGCGCACGACCTGACCGGATACGCCGGCGGCATCGCCATGGCCGCGGCCGTCGGGCTCGCCGCCGCCCGGATGCGGCGCGGCCGCCTGGCCAACGCGCTGGCCGCGCTGGGGCAACGATCGCTGACGTTCTACCTGTTCCAGGCCCTGGTGTGGGTGGTGCTGTTCTACCCGTTCACCCTGAGCCTGCACGACGACATGGGCTTCGCCGCGTCCCTCGCGATCGCAGTCGGGGTGTGGCTGCTGTCGATCGCGCTGGCCGCATGGATGCACGCCGCAGGTCACCGGGGGCCGGCCGAGATCGTGCTCCGCCGGCTCACCTACCGCGGCTGATCCGGCTCGGGCGGCTCTCCGACCGGGGAGATGGCCGCGCTGAACGGATACGTCAGCGCTCCAGCGGCGTGGACGTGCGGCCGTCGCTCTGGTCTGCTCATCGGCTCCGTGCGGCGCGACGGCGGTCCCGCGGACCACCGTCGTTGTACGCGGTATCGAACCGCTCGCGCCCGACCTTGCCGACCAGGATGGACGGCGAGGTACCTCAGTTGCTTGTCAGGGTGGAGACTCCGGTGGCCTGCGGACGGCGAGGGAAGAGACCATCCATCGTCACAGAGTAATCGCTGAGGTGCCGCTCTCCCGCCGTTCGAGGCTCGGGGCGTCGTCGGGTACAAAGGCAGTCATGAGGGACGTCGTCGAGCACCGCTACAGCCGGGACGACATGCGTCTGGTGACAGCGTCCTTCCGTACGCATCATTTCGTTCCTCACGCGCACAGCGAGTACGCCATCGCGGCGATCGAGCGCGGGGTGGAGGCTGTCCGCTATCGCGGCGCCACCGAGCACGCGCCCGCGGGCAGCCTGCTCCTTCTCGATGCCGACACCATCCACGCCGGCCGCCCCGGCATCGCCGAGGGCTGGGACTATCGAGTCTTCTACCTCCCGCCGGCGCTGGTGGCGGAACTCGCCGGGTACCGGCCCACCTTCCCCGTACCGGCTCCGCACGACCCGCCTCTGGCCGCCCGTCTGATCCGGCTGCACCGCCGCCAGGACCAGAACCTCCTGGCCGCGCAGGAAGAATTCGAAGCGCTGTTCACCGAGATCCTCGTTCGCTACACCCGCCGCGCGATCACTCCGACGCCGCCACTACCCATTCTGAAGGTACAGCGGCACCTGGCCGCGGACCTTCAACGCACCCCGTCCTTGGACGAGCTTGCCGGGGTGGCGGGCCTGCCCCGGTTCCAGCTGCTGCGCGCCTTCCGCCGCGAAACCGGCCTCACTCCGCACGCCTATCTGCTGCAGCTACGCCTGCGCTGTGCCCAGCAGCTCCTGACCGCCGGGCACACCGTCGCGCGCGCCGCGGCCGAAAGCGGCTTCTACGACCAGGCACATCTGCACCGTCACTTCCGCCGTACGTTCGCCGCCACCCCGGGCCGGTTCGCGCGCAACGACGTACAAGACCGATACGGCCCGCCCGCCTAACGTGTCCGGCGTGAACGAACACACCAGGCCCGAGTTCTCCCGCAGCGCACTGCTCACCATCGACTTGCAGCGCGACTTCATCGCCGACATCCCCGGCACCGCCGAGGTGCTGCCCGCGGTCCGGCGCCTGACCCAAGCGTTTCGCCGAGCGGGACGGCCCATCGTCCATGTCGTGCGCCTGTACCTGCCCGACGGCAGCAACGCCGACCTGTGCCGGCGTACGCTGCGAGGAAAGGCCAACCCGCACTCGCCGGGTTCCCAGCTCGCCGACGAACTGGCGCCGGGAACCGAACTCGATCCGGACCTGCTCCTGGCCGGACAAGCGCAGGAAATCGGCCCGGACGAGCACATCCTGTACAAACCTCGCTGGAGCGCCTTCTTCCGCACCCGGCTGCTGGAACACCTCACCGAACGCGAGGTGAGCACGGTGGTCGTCGCCGGCTGCAACTACCCGAACTGCCCGCGCGCCACGCTCGTCGACGCGACCGAGCGAGATCTGCGCACCGTCGCGGTGCGGGACGCGCTTTCCCGCTGGACCAGCGACGCGGACGGCGAGCTGACCGGTATGGGCATCGCCTGCCTGGAGACCAGCGAGGTCATCGCCGCCACCGGGTCTCGCATGGCTTCCTCGGGTTGACGATCAACATCGTGCCTTGACCGCTCGACGAGCCCGGTCTCGTCTTCTCCGGCTGCCAGGTTCTGGGAGGCTTGAATCACGGATCCTCTTCCTGACCCCGACCACCGAGGCCGTGATCAGGAAGAGGCAGCCACACCCCGTCAGAGCTACATGACCGATGCTCTGGATGGTCACCCACGGGGTGGCGGACGGAACGCGTCACGGGCACTTCGCGCGCATCGTCGGGCTCCAGCCGTTGTGGACGACGTACTTACTTCCCACGTAGTAGGCGACCTGGCCCTGCAGGCGGTAAGTGAAGACGGTCCCCCGCTTGCAGCCCTTGTACAAGGTCTTCTTGCCGGCCCCGTACCAGGTGGCGCTGGAGATGTTCTGCCAGCCCCACCAGCGCTTGCGCTGAAGCATGATCTTGATGCGCTGGTTGCGGGAGCAGCCTATCGCCCAGCCGGTCGCGGCCACGTGTCCCTTGCGCATCTCCGGACGGTACACGCGCACCTGGCGGCAGGACATCGCCGTCGAGCCGGCCCGTGCCGTTGCGTCCGCATCCGCCGCAACCGCGTCGTGCGTGGCCGGCGCCAGCCTGGCGGAGGTCATCATGGCCGGCGCGGCCACCGCCTGCGGGCTCGTCAGGGCCAGTCCGGAGGCGGCCACGGCCAAGACGAGTGAGATACGTGCCGTGCGGGTGGATGCCCGCCTCTCGTGAGGAGCCGGAACGGCCGTGAGGGCCGCCTTCCGCCCGACGATGGACATGAGTTCTCCCTTTCGATCGTGGCTTACGGCGGGGTGCCGGATCCGGCGTTCGCTCGGCTGCAGATCCCCCGCCGCCTGCGGTTCGTGATCTGCGTGCACGGAGTGTGAAGATGGGAAGCGTCCGCCTGGTTGCCGCGGCGCGGCTTTCCGGCTCGCTCGTCAAGCATGCGGGCGGGTGGATTAGTGACTCATTCGTGGCGCTTTAGCGCAGCTCAGACCCCCATGAAACGGGATTCATGCGATGCTCCGACACGAGCCCGAGCGGGAAACGACGTGGTAGCGCTTGTCGCAGGGCGCCGATCGGCCACCCGGCCCGCCCGCCACCTCCTTGGCGGCCGCGACGGCGTCGGGGAGGTCTGGGGCGCTCCACCAGGGTGTGCTCGCCTGCCATCCCAGGGCCCTCGCGCAGCTCGTCCGAAGGCGCGTGCGAGGTGAATCGGGGGATCGGATTGTGCATGCGGGTCAGTGGCCGACCCTTCCATCCCGAATGCGAGAAACGCCCATCCCGCCCGCACCACGGATGGCCCGCTCCGACAGACCGTGACGAAACAGCCTCTTCAGCTGCAAGATGCGGAGCAGAGCCTCCATCGAGGCCGCCGCCTTGCCGTTCGCCGCCGCGACGGCCCATTTGCGCGTTCGTCGTCCCGAGCCCCTGGGTCGGAGAACGCTGGTTCTGCGGGGCAGGGGCGCGGCAGATCCCGCTTCAGCACGTGCAGCGACTCGCCCTTGTTGAGCCGGCGGCAGATCTCGCGACGATGGGCCGGGGCCGGACAGGTAGCGGGCAGCGGAGATCGAGCGTCGCAGCGCTCCATACTCCTTCAGCGCAGCGGCCAGGACGTTCTGCCGACTTGACGCGGAAAGCTCGCCGACCAGCGGCGAGGGGTGGAGTGCCCGAGCTTCAGCGATCCGGCCAGCCGTAGCAGCTCGTCCCAGTCGGCCCGCGACCAGGTTCGAAGCACCTCTACCCCCGTCTCATCGAGGTGACTGGGACGTCGGCGGGGAGAGCGGCCCGGGACGGGTTCCTGCGGTCAGCAGGGTGGTGGTGAGGGCGGCCAGGGAGATGAGGGTGAGGGTCACGGCGATGGCCTGGAGGGGGACGTGCCGTCGGTGGATGCCGCCGGTCGAGGGCGGGCCGTTCAGCCGGCGGGCGGCGGCCCAGCAGGCCAGGCCCATGGCCAGAATGGCCAGGCCGGGAACGGGCGCGGCCTTGATCAGCGCGGTGCCGAGGGCGATCAGTGACAGTGTCGTGCGCGTCCAGGCGAGCTGTGTCCGCTCATGTGCCAGGCCGGGATCCGGCGGCGGATCGTGCGCGGCGCGGTGGTCGTGCGCAGGGTGGTGATGGTGCGCGGAGTGGTGGTCGTCGCGGTGATGAGGGGCTGTCATGTCAGCCGGGCAGGACGACGAAGGCGGTGGCGGCCAGGGCGACCGCGGTGATCACGATGAGGAGGATGCGGGGCAGAGGGGAGCGCGGCAGCGCGCGGCCGTGGCGCATGGCCCGCTGGTTGCGGCGCCACTCGAGATAGGCCCCGCCCGGCACGAGCGCGCCTAACAGGATCAGGGGGAGCGCGAGGATGCGGCGTCCTCCGGGCAGGCCGGGGAAGGGGGGTAACACCTGCACGATCGCCAGTCCGGCGATGATGAGCGCGAGCGCCGTCCGGCTCCAGGCCAGGAAGGTGCGTTCGTTGGCGAAGGTGAAGCGGACATCCGGCTCCGAACCGCCCTCCACGGGCTGAGCGGGCTGCTCCGCATGCATGTTCTCCACGTAATCAAATGATAACCGTTTGCATTCTCCTGTCCAGGGGGCGCTCCCTTCGTCGCGCAAGTTGCGACAGTCATCTGTCCCTGTCGCCACTTGTCGCACTCTCGGCCAGGCGACTACTTAGAGTAACTAGTCGTTACTCAGAGTACGGAGGCATGATGCTCCATCCCCCCTGCCCGCATGCCGGACCGGTCACATGACCGTCGACCTCCCCCTCCTCATCGGCTCCTTCCTGGTCGCCGTGATCGTCGGGCTCACCGGCATGGGCGGCGGCGCCCTGATGACCCCCATGATGCTGCTGTTCTTCAACGTGCCGCCGCTGGCCGCCGTCTCAAGCGACCTGGTCGCCTCGGCCGTCATGAAGCCGATCGGCGGCTACATGCACCTGCGCCGCGGCACCGTCAACCTGAATCTGGTGGCCTGGCTCTGTGCGGGCTCGGTGCCGGCCGCGTTCTGCGGCGTCTTCCTGGCGCGCGCCTTCGGCGAGCAGGCCGCCGCCCAGCAAGCGGTCAAGTACGCCCTGGGCATCGCCCTGCTGCTGGCCGTGGCCGGACTCGTCGCCAAGGCGTGCCTCGCGCTGAGAGATCGCTCGCGGCCCGATGTGGACGTCGCGGCCATCACGATACGTCCGGGGCCGACCCTGCTGGTCGGCGTGCTCGGCGGCGCCACCGTCGGCGTCTCCTCGGTCGGCGCCGGCTCGCTGATCATCGTCGCGCTGCTCGCCCTCTACCCCGCACTCAAGGCCAACCAGCTCGTGGGCACCGACCTGGTCCAGGCCGTCCCGCTGGTCACCGCCGCCGCGCTCGGCCACCTGCTGTTCGGCGACTTCCAACCGCACCTGACCACCTCCCTGCTCCTGGGTTCCATCCCCGGCGTCTACCTCGGCGCCCGCATCTCCTCGCGCGCGCCCGGCGCCGCCGTCCGCGCCGTGCTCGCCGTCGTACTGCTCGCCTCGGCGCTGAAGCTGCTGGACGTGGGCAACACGGCCACGGCCTGGATCCTGTGCGGCGCGGTCGTCGCGGGCGCGGCGGGCTGGTACGCGCTCCGGCGCAGCACAGCACGCCACACGGCCGACAAACCGACGCCGGCCCCCTCCCATCCCGTCGGCTGACACCATGCCGATCAGCACGAAGCAGGCGCCGACCTGGGGGTCTCCAGACAGCTGAAGAAGAGGTCTCCGCCAGGTGCGCGTTGGCCGGCTCAATAGTTAGCTCTTGCGCTAACTGTTGTGGCGGATAATACTTAGCCACATGGCACAGTATTCGGCGCAGCTCGACGGGGTGTTCCTCGCCCTCGCCGACCCGACGCGGCGCGCGGTCGTCCGGCGCCTCGGCCGCGGGCCGACGAGTGTCGGCGACCTCGCACGCGAGTTCCCGATGACCCTTCCCTCGTTCATGAAGCACGTGCGCACGCTCGAATCGAACGGGCTGATCGAGACGTTCAAGTCCGGCCGGGTACGCACCTGCGCGCTCAACCGGGAACGACTCGCGCTGGTAGACGACTGGCTCGCGGAGCAGCGTCGGATCTGGGAAGAGCGCACCGACCGCCTCGAACAGTTCGTCACCGACCCGGAGGAGAACCGCGATGAACCTTGATCCTGAACTCGACCTCGCCCTGGAGCGGGTCATCCGCGCTCCGCGCGCGACGGTGTGGCGGGCCTGGACCGATCCGTCCCGGCTTGAGCGGTGGTGGATCCCGGCTCCGTCCCGGTGCCGGGTGGAACGGCTGGACGTGCGGCCCGGCGGGGCGTTCGTAACGAGTCTCAGCGACGACGGGACCGCGTTCGTCCCGCATCTGGACGCGTGCTTTCTCGCCGTCGACGAGCTGGAACGGATCGTGTTCACCAACGCGGTCGACAGCGCATGGCGTCCTGCGAATCCTGTCCCGGTCGCGATGACCGCCACGATCACGTTGGACGATCATCCGGACGGAACGGAGTACCGGATCGTCGCCCGGCACGGTGACCCCGACACTCGCGCTCATCACGAGAAGCTCGGATTCCACGCGGGCTGGGGAACGGTCACCGCCCAGCTGGCCGAGTTCGCGGAGGGCTCGCGATGAAGGTCACTCTGACCGAGTTCGTCACGCTCGACGGGGTGAGCCAGGGTCCCGGCTCGCCGGACGAGGACACCAGCGACGGGTTCACCCGCGGCGGCTGGCTCGTCCCCCACATGGACGCGACGTTCGTCCGACGGGCCTCCGACTGGCTCGACCTGGCGGACGGGCTGCTGTTCGGACGGCGTACCTACGAGGCGTTCGCGCGCGACTGGCCGAAGATCACCGACCCGGCCGACCCGTTCGCCGAGCGGATGAACGCCCTGCCGAAGTACGTCGTGACCAGCACCCTCACCGCCGGGACGTGGAACCCCACGACCGTTCTCAACGGCGATCCGGTCCGTGAGGTCGGCGAACTCAAGGCGCGGCCAGGCCGGGAGCTGCAGATCCACGGCAGTGCCCGCCTCGGCGACTCGCTGCTGGCGGCGGGCCTGGTCGACACGCTCCGCCTCGTGGTCGCCCCCACCGTCCTGCGGACCGGCCGGCGGCTGCTGGCCGGCGGGGGCACCCCGTCCGGCCTCGCCCTGCGCCACCACGAGGCCACCCCGAACGGCCTGCTGCTCCTTGAGTACGAGGTGACCGGCCAGGCGCGCCAGGGTGAGTACGAGGGCGTCGCCGCCTTCACCTGAGCTGCGCAGACCGAGGCCGGCGCAGGGTGTCCAGCACGCGCTCGGAGCGCGCGCCCGACCGTGCTCATCGCCGGGTGGAGTCGCGCAGGACAGGCGCCATTCGATCGGACGTGACCCCATCCAGCGGCCTCGCCGACCGCACCACCACCTGGGCGGCCGTCCGGTCATCAGGCCGTTCGCTCGTCAGGCCGGCCGCATCTGCCGAGACCCGTGCGTCATCGGAGTCGGGTCCGGCCGCGTCCCTGACCTGGGTACGGTCCACCGCACGCTCGTCAGGCCCCGCTTCGCGCGGATCGAAGCGGGGCCGTCCGTCTTCACCCGCTCGCGGAGCGTTCGCGGGCGATGCGATCGCGCACCTGGTCCCACGCGACCGGGAGCTCGTCGGCGGGCATCGTCCAGAAGACGAACGTGGACTCCCTCATCGAGGCCTTCTGGCGCCGCATGGTCGATTTGTGCGGTTCGGCGGCGGCATAGGCGTACACGGCGGCCTTGTCGCTCCAAGCGGAAACAGTCCAGAAGGTGCGCTTGCGCAGGTCGGCCTGCAAGGAGACCCCGAGCGCGCCGGGCGCTTGCCTGGCCTGGCGGAGCAGTCTCAATGAGGCCAGGAGGAATCCCGGCACCTGACGCAACGATCTGACCTCCAGCCGCGAGGCCATGATCAACGTTTCAGGGCGGGCAGGGGTGCCGACACGGATCCAGGGCACGGTGGGCATCAGAAGCCTTTCGGTTATGAGACAGCATGCGACAGAACGGGTCACGCGGCCCTGACCTGGCGACGGTAGCCGCCGGGGGCGATGCCGTACTCCCGCTTGAACGCCTTGGCGAAGGCGAACTCGGTGCTGTACCCCGTCTGCGCGGCGACGGTGGTCAGCGGGATGTCGGAGTCTCGCAGGAGCTTGGCGGCCAGCGTCATGCGCCAGCGGGTCAGATAGGCCATCGGCGGTTCGCCGACCAGGGCGGCGAACCTCTTGGCGAAGGCGGCACGGGACAGGCCGGATCGTGCGGCGAGCGACTTGACCGTCCACGCCGCCGAGGGCGTGTCGTGGATCGCGGTCAGCGCGGCGACCACCGCGGAGTCACGCAGCGCGGCCGACCAGCCTCGGGCCGCCGCGGGCTGCTCTTCGAGCCAGGCCCGCAGGATGTACAGCAGCAACGAGTCGATCAGGGCGGGCACGATGCCCTGCGAACCGACGCGGGGCTGGTCGAGTTCGGCGCCGAGCAGCTGGACCGCGGCGGCCAGCCCACTGTGGCGCCCCTGCCGGGTGGACAGGTGGACCACCTCGGGAAGCCGACCGAGCAGCGGGTGAGGCCGGGCCATGTCGAGGTGGTAATTGCCGCACAGCAGGCTGGTGCGAGGACCGCTTCCGCCCAGCACGACCGAGCCGATGGGCGGCGCCTTGGTGTACCGTTCCGGCCCCGGCACCTGCGCGGGAGTGTCCGGACGGTCGGCCAGCACGAAGCGTGAGCCGCTGCGGAGGAAGACCACGTCGCCCACCTCCATCAGGACCGGTGCCAGGTGCGGGGCGTCCACGGGCACCAGCCAGCACGAGCCGTGCAGCACCACGTGGAAGCCGGCACCGGCGGTGGGCGGCAGCTCCAGCCCCCAAGGTGCGCGACCGTCGGTCCGGATGGAAGTGGGACGTCCGGTCCGCATCGACTCCAGCGCTTCGGCGAGTAGATCCATGCCCTGCTTTATAGCGTCAGCACGAGTTTGCCCTGGACCTGGCCCGACTCCAGCACCTCGTGCGCCTTGCCCGCCTCCTCCAGCGGAAAGGTCTGCTCGACGTACGGGCGCAGCCGACCGGCCTCGACCAGCTCGGCGATGGCCTCCAGCGCCGTGTGGTCGGGCTCGACCGAAACCCCGGCGAAGCGCCGGCCGGCCGCCTCCACCTTCGCGGCGAGCTCGGCGTTCCCGTGCTCCATGATGCTGACCAGTACGCCACCCGGACCGAGCACGGCCAGCGAGCGCTCGCCCTGAGAGCTGGAGTCGAAGACGACGTCCAGTTCGCCGAGCACCTCGGTGAAGTCGACGACCCGGTAGTCGATCGCCTCGTCGGCGCCGAGGGACCGGACGAACTCATGCTTGCCGGCACTGGCCAGCGCGATCACGCACGCGCCTCTGGCCTTGGCGATCTGCACGGCCAGGTGGCCGACCCCGCCCGCGGCCCGGTGGATCAGCACCCGGTCGCCCTGTCCGACCCCGGCCGCGTCCACCAGGCCTTGCCAGGCGGTGAGCCCGGCCAGCGGCAGCGCCGCGGCGTGAACGTGGTCGATGCCGGCGGGCTTGCGCGCGACCTGGCGCGAGGGCGCGGCGACGTAGTCGGCGTAGCCGGTCGCGGCCCTCGGGAAGAACGGCATGCCGTACACCTCCTCGCCCACCTTGTACCTGCCGCCAGGCGCGGCCTCCACCACGACTCCGGAGATGTCCCAACCCACGCCGAACGGCGGCTCGCCGAGCAACGGGTAGGCACCCGACCGGACGGCGGCGTCGACCGGGTTCAACCCGCTGGCCCGAACCTGAACCACCACTTCGCCGGACAACGGTGCGGGCCGCTCGGCCTCGACGACCTGCAACACCTCGGGACCGCCGAAGGCGGTCTGGATCACAGCACGCATGGGAGCACTCCTGATCAATATCAAGGGGGTGGGTGCGATCCACGGTAGGCAGGCGGGTGGGGTCCGCAGAATGGCCTACTGTCTTCGGCGCATGTCCAGGCGTCTTCCATCAGACCGATGCATTGAGCGCCTGGACCGCGTCAACACACCCACGCCGGCGCCGGCACTGTCCGCTCCTGGTGGACGGGCGGTCCGAGAGCGCGTCGGATGGCCAGGTGATCCAAGGAGACGAAGGCGGCGTTCTCCTGAGCCGCCCAGTGGCGCGTGGTCACCAGGTGGCCGGCCAGGCGGACGCTGCCGGGATCGCTGGTACGCAGGCCACCAGGAGCTCGGCGAAGGGCTTGAGTGCGTAGCCCCATGTTGTGGCGACGGCGGGGATAGGCCTGACTCCCCCGGCCCGCGAACGCGGTCGGGGGCAGAGGGATTCCGGCTCATGGGACTGGCATCCGGCGACGCCTTTCCCGACACCCGGGCGGGGCCGCCTGTCCCATCCCCTGTTCAAGGCAGCCTCGGTCGCCACGTCCCCCTGGGCGAGGAGACCTCCGCCCGCACCGGCCACACAGCGCGAGTTGACCGACGATGCCGTTCAGTTTCGACTCGGTGTTGATCCAGCGACGATGTCTTCGAGGTCGAGTCCGTTGACCTCGACCGCCTCCACAACGGTGTCCGCGAGCTCGTACCGGTGGATGTCCACTGCCGTGACCAGTGCTCCCTTTCTCTCAAGTTCCAGCGCAGCCCGCCGGTTGATTCCTGTCCCAATCGAGGAGACGCGTCCAGGGAGGGGGCATGTACTCGATTCGGCTCACCAGAACCCCGGGGGTCGCGTACGTGATTGACGACGTGGCGCCGCTCAGCCAGACCGGAATGCGTCGAGGTCTTCGCGACTCCGCCAGCCCCGGCCGGTTCCCGTGTCAGCGCGGCCGTGTCCGATGTGGGTCACGGTGCTGGCGGCGCATGTCAGAAAGAACTTTACTGTCGAGAAAAGGGGAGAGAAAGGTAGGTTCATGCCATGCGAAGAGCGTTCGCAATTGTCGTCGCCGCCTTAGTCACGGCAGCGATGGCCGTCGTCCCCAGCACCGCGCTCGCGGACCCCGGGGGTCCACGAGTGCCCATCACGGTGAGGCCGTGCGCCGAACTCGGGCCGATCGACTGGTGGTTCTACAATTCGCCTCCGTACGCCAAAGACGGGGTCCGTTACATCATCATCTCGGCCACGCCGACCTTCGACACGGCACACAGCCGTTTCGTCCAGAACAACACCGACCAGACCATTAGCGGGACCTGGACCGCCTCCGAGACGCGGACGGTCTCCCTGACCCACAGCCTCAACGTCTCGATCGCTTCCCCGAAGGTGATGGGTGCCTCCATCACTCTGGCCGCGGGCGTGCAGGCCGTTCAGTCCCGCTCCACCCAGATCGGCGTCAGCGCCACCTCACCGATCCCGGCACACCGCACCATGCTCGGCGAGTACGGGCTGAACAGCCTGGACGTCGTCATGGACGTGCAAGTCGTGGCGATGAGGAAGGACCTGCAAACCTGCGAATATGTGGAAAGCAACCGCTCACGCCACACCGCGCACGCCCCGACCGTCAACGAGGGATGGCGGTTCACTCTCTCCTGACGCTGTCCTGGCGGTGTGACACCCGCGCGAAGATTGAAAGTTCGTGATCTCACTTTGAGAAAGGTGGGGCGCCGAGAGCGAATCTCAGCGCCTCACCTTGTGTGCGATACCAGCCCGTCAGGCCAGGTCAGTTAGGCCGTGAGCGGCCACCATGAGAATTTCGCACGCACTGGCAGGTGGCGGAACCCGCCCGTACGCGAAGCCGTGCCCCACCCCAGCACGATCCAGCCGAGGAGGGGCACCCGCGACCAGCGGGCGGCCTTCTCTCGACCTGGCGCGACACGAGAGGAAGTCTCCGGGCTGCCGGGTGGCCGCACCACACCGGAACTCGGATTTTCCCGCACGGTTTCAGCGCATCTCCACGAGTGCCGCCGCCGTCAGACGCCAAGGTGGACGTGGCAGGCCCACAGGCTCGGGCTGTCCGGGTAGGTGGCGGCCAGGGTGAGGGCGGCCGTACGCAGGGACGCGGCGGGGTCGCCGAGGTTCTCGTAGAAGGCGCGGGCGACCGTGGGCGCGATGACGTCGGCGAGCGGCCAGAGGGTCGCGACCACCCCGGGGAAGCCGGCGTGATGGAACGCCGCGGCCAGGTGCACGGCCTCGTCGGGCAGGTCCGTCAGTGCGGTCGCGCAGGACGACAGGTACGCGAGCCCGGCCCGGGGCAGACGGAGATGAGCGAGGTCCAGCAGGGTCAGCGGGTCCGTGAGATGGTCGGCGAGGAAGATCTTGCCGCCCCGGCCGGCGGAGCTGTGGCAGGCGAAGTGGGCGACCCCGGCCTCAGGAAGCGCCGCGAGGACGGCGTCACGGGTGGCGGCCGGGCCGACCAGTTCGACCGGCGCGAAGCGGTCGCGCAGCCATTCGAGCTCGGGCACGACCTTCGGCAGCGGCCGCTCCTGGGGCGTGTGCGGCATCGCGACGACGAGCAGATCCGGCTGCGGTGGCCGCCCGGCGCCGCCGGCCAGCCGCAGGGTGCGCAGGTCAAGGGCGTAGGACGAGGTGACCCGCTCGAGCGCGCCGCCGGCGGCGTGCAGCGGCAGGGAACTCAGCGAGCCCGCGGGCACCCACCAAAGGCGCGCGGTGTCCTGGCCGAGCGCCTCCAGGACGGGCAGGGTGGCGATCTCGCCCAGCCGGTCGAGGAGTTTCAGCAGATCACGTTCGCCCTGCCGCCGGGTGTCGAGGCCGCTGTCCGGGTCCTGAACGGCGGCCAGGGCCAGGCGTAGTTCGTCGGCGCAGGTTCGCGCCGCGGCGGCGGTGAGGCCGGGCAGCGGAATCGGCTCGATCCTATCGCCGGGGAACAGCGCCAGGGCGTGCCCGTGGCGTTCTCCCGCCGCCAGCAGCACCACCGGCCCGGGGACTCCGGGGTGCGGCGACCGGGATCGCTCCGGGGCCGCGAAGTCCTCGAACCCCGGCACGGCCCGGATCTCGGCGACGAGGCCGGCCCAGGCGTCGCCGGAGCGCTGGGCGTTCTGGACGGGCGCGCGGTACTTGCCTTCCCAGGCATAGGGGACGTGCCAGTCGCGGGCCGGGGCGAGCGGCGCGTCGAGTGCCGCGCGCAGCCGTTCGACGCGGGCGGCCAGCTCGGGATCCAGGCCGGTCAGGTCTTCGCGGGTCTCCAGCAGTTGGGACCACAGGACGTTCCTGGCGGCTTCGAACAGGCGTACCGCCCGCTCGGGGTCACCCGCCCGCACCGCCGCCTCCGCCGCGGCCGAGGCCAGGCCGGTCACCCGGCCCAGCCAGTACTCGCGGTCGGCGCGGGCGAGGGTCCGCGCGGCCAGCCTGGGCAGGAGCTCGACGGCCGCGGCGTAGGCGTCGGCGGCGCCGCTCCAGTCGTCCTGGGCGGCGAGCAGCATCCCCCGGCGGCGGGCGGCGGTGATGCGGGTGAAGGTCGGCGCCGCGGGATCGGTGACCGCGGCCAGGAAGAACCGCGCGGCCTCAGCGGCAACGGTCCCGTGACCGGCGTGCGCGGCTTGCCCGGCGTGCGCGGCTTGCCCATCGTGCGTGGCTTGCCCGGCGTGCGTGGCTTGCCCGGCCTGCGTGACGGGATCGGCCTGCGTGACGGGGTCGGCGGCGGCTCGGTCGGCGAGGAGCGTTCCGAGTGCGACGTGCAGGTCCGCCTTGAATCGGGCCTCGCGCAGCGCCTCGCGGTACAGCCGCTCGGCCTCGCGGGACAGGTCCAGGTCGGGCGTGCCGTCCGCGGCGGTCCACCGGAAGCTCTGGCTGAGGATCTCCGCGAGCGTGACGCGCGACTCCTGCCCCGGCTCGTCGGCGTACCGGGCTCTCGCCACAGTGAGGGCTTCGGCCAGGCGCGGACGGTCGTCCGGCAAGTCGAACGGGGTCGCCAGGACGGCGGCCAGCGTCCGGCGGTGCGCGGGGTCGGCCTCGGCGGCGGTGCGGGCGGCACGGATCGCCTCGGCGAGGTCCGATTCCGACCGGTTCCGTGCGGCCCGTTCCGACAGCGCCTCTGCCAGGCCGGCGAGGGCTTCGGCGGCCATGGGGTGGTCGCCGCCGGGCGCGGCCTCGACGAAGGCGCGCGCGTGGCGGACCGCCTCTTCGAGATCGCCGGCCGCGCCGCGGGCGCGGTAGCGCGTGAGCAGGGCGTTCATCAGGGTCTCCGCCGCGTCCCCGGCCCTGGTCCAGCGGTTGTACGCCTGGACGGCGGACACCGCGGCGCCCGCCCGCTCGATCGCCTCGTCGAGGTCGGCGGGGACGCCGTCGGCCGCGTACCTGCCCAGCAGGGCGATGGCCAGGTTCCGCAGGACCACCGGATGGTTCTCGTTCGACTCGGGCAGCGCCGCGGCCTCCCGCAGCCGGTCGATGCCCGCGTCGATGCCCGTGTCGATGTCGGCCGGATGGCCGTCCGCGATCCAGGTCATGGCCAGGGCGCCGAGCACGCCCTTGGCCAGGAGGGCGGTCTCCGAATCCGCTGGCGTCTCGGCGATGACCTGGTGCAGGAGCTCGCCCGCCTCGCGCAGGTCCTCGCGGTCGTGGTCGGGCTTGCCCAGGAGGTGGTTGGCGAGGGCGATCCGTTCGATGGCGCGGTGTCCCGGGTCGCCGGGCAGCGTCAGCATCTCGCGCAGCAGGACGATGATCGGCTCGAAGCCGAACAGGTCCGGGCTGTCCTGGCGCAGGGCGTCGAGGCAGGTGATCCGGGTCCAGACGCAGTGGCGGCGTCCGGGGTGATCCTTCGGGCAGAGCCCGACGGCCCGCTCGCTCCAGGCGAGTGCCCGGGTGAGGTCCTCGCCGGCCCGGCGCTCGTTGAACCGCCGCCGGTGGACGTCGGCGAGGTCGGCCATGTCCGCGGCACGTTCCCCGGGATCGCCGTTCCGCCCGGACGCCAGCCGCCCCTCGATCCGCTCGATCAGCGTCTGCCAGGAGGCGAACATGATCGGCGACGGGTCGTCCTCGCGGTACGGCTCGGCGAGGATCACCTCGCGGGCCTGGTCACCCGCGATCTCATCGAGCGCGTCCGCGGCCTGCTCCCAGGCCGTCCGGCGGTAACCGGCGTAGCCCCGCTCCTGCGCGTGCAGGAGGTAGGTGCGCAGCAGGGTGGACAGCTCGGCCGCGCGTTCGGCCTCGGTGTCGTCGTCCCCCGGCTGCTCCGACACGACCTCGGCGCTCACCAGCGCTTGCTCGGCCTCGGCCAGCAGGGCGGGGTCGCGTTCACGCGCGTACCACATGACCAGGGCCAGCCCCAACTCCCAGAGGTGGTCGCGGGCGCGTCCCTCCCCCGGCCTGGCCTTGTCGACGCACAGGCGGCGCAGCGTGACGACCTCGGCGAGCAGGCCGGGCTCGTCGGCCGCGACACTCAGCGCGAGCACGGCGTCGGCGTGCGCGTCCAAAAGCAGCGAGATGAGCTCGCCGTCGGGCCGGCTCAGCTCGACGGCGAGCCTGGTCAGCGCGATCGCTCGCCGCAGAGCCGTCAGGTCGGCCGCCTCGGCGTCGAAGTCCTCCATGAGACGTTCCGCGAGGTCGACGAGACGGCCGGGATGGCAGGGCGCTCCGTCCACGGCGGGCTCGAGCCCAGCGGGCAGGTCGATGGCGAACAGGTCACGCACCATCTCCGGACGGCTGCCCGGCACGAGCCTGCTCAGCGCCAGCCCGAGATCCTCGGTGTGGAAGGGGTCCTCCTCCGCCAGGAACCTGCACCAGGCCATCAGGCCGGTGGCGTGGGCGGCGTGCGGATCGTCCGCGCCCAGGCTCCACAGGTCGGCGGCCAGCGCGAGCGCCTCGATGTCGGTCACCGCCCGGTCCTCGCCGCGAGCGAACCGCTTCAGCCGTTCCACGGTGGCGGTGAACGGCTCCGTCGCAGGGGCGTCCGCCTCGAACGCGGTCACGAGCCGGAGGAGGTCGTCGCGGGGACCCCCGGCGAGCGCCCGCGGCGCGGCCGCAGGCGGCCCCGGCTCGGTTCGCAGCCTGTCCTGGAGCACCGCCGCGGCCTTGCGCAGGTTGACCGTGACCAGCTCGTAGTCAGGGTGACCTGGCGAGATGACCGCCAGCGCGGCCCGCAGCACGCGTACGGCGTCGTCCAGGTCGGCGATCGCGTCGGTCTGCTCACCTCTGGCCCGCAGCACGCCGGCCAGGTTCGACATGAACATCGCCCGTTCCGGGTCGTCGACGCGCACCGCCGTGACCGCGCTGCGCAGCAGCCGCACGGCCAGATCCAGGTCGGCCCGCGACTCCAGCGCCACCCCGCGGTAGTGGACGGCGACGCCGAGGTTGGCCAGGCACGCGCCGCGCCGGAAGTGGCCGGGCGGGGTGAGCGTCAGCGCGTCGTGCAGCGTGGCGATGGCCTCGTGCAGGTCGTCGGCGATGTTCAGGTCGGTGAAGCCCATCTCCAGCGTGAGCCCGAGATTGGTGAGGTACGCGCCACGCAGCGGATGCGTGGCCGGCATCAGCCGAAGTGCCGAGCGCAGCGCCTCGATGGCCGCGCGCAGTTCCAGGGGATGTCCCGACAGCCGGTAGCGCTCCCGATGGACCGCCCAGCGCAGCGACAGAGCACCGCGGCGCAGCCAGCGCACGGGGTGCCAGGCGTCGGCGGTGAGGCCCTGCGCAGTACGTCGTAACCGCCCGATCTCCCGCACCATCGCGCACCCGCCAAGTCCGCAGAAACATCGCCATGGGGGGTGGTGAGGCGGCATCCTGGTGCCAAGATCCGTCCCCCCGAGCCAGGAGGACTCCGCCGCATGACAGAGCCCGAGGAGCCCCCTCCCCTAGCATCGCTCATCGCCGCCCTGTGCGCCCGCCTGGAGAAGGCCGACGGCCTTCTGGTGACGGACGGGCCGGTGCGGGAAGCGGCCTCGGCGATCGTCGCGGCCGCGCGGTCCGGGTCGGCTCCTGCCGAGCTGATGACCCTGTTCGCGGCGCTGGAGGAGGCCCTGCGCGCCGAAGGGCTGCCGCACGGGATCGGCGCGGACGCCTACCGCTCTGGCCAGGAGCCGACAACGCGGTACGCGGCGCTGAGCGGGCTGCGGCCCCGTGGCGTGCACGCCGTGCTGCGCTGCCCGGCCGACGAGCCGTTGCGCTGCGCCCGGGTGGAACGCGCCACCTGGAGCACCCGGGCGTCGCCGCCCGGCTGCCCGGTTCACGACCTGTCGCTGGCTGAAGAGCGACTCAAGCTGTGAGCGGCTTCCTGGCCCAGCTCGCGCAGAAGGCCGCGGAGCGCTGGCTGACGCAGCTCCTGCTGCCTGGCGTGGTGTTCGCCGCGGTGTCGACCGTGACCTGGCTGATGGACGACCCGTTCGACCCCCGGCCGGCGGTGAGCAGGATCGAGACCTGGCTGGGCGGCGGGCCGAGCGGCGGCATGCAGGCGCTGGCGAGCGCGGCGTTCCTGGCCGGCGCGGTCATGTCCGGGTTCGCCGCGCGGGGCCTGGCCCATGGCGTCGAGTCGCTCTGGTTCGCCGCGCGGCTCGGCCTGCCGGGACGCGTCCTGACCGCCTGGCGCGCCGCCCGGTGGAACAGACGTCACCGAAAGCTCGACCGCGCGGTCATCGCCAGGTACCGGGAGGGGCCGGGCTCGCCGGCTGATCCGGAGGCGGCGCTGGCCGCGCGCAACAGGATCTGCCTCATCCCGCCGGAGCGCCCGACCTGGATGGGCGACCGGATGCGCGCGGCGGGCGAGCGGGTCTATCTGGCGTACTCGCTGGATCTGGCGTCGCTGTGGCCACGGCTCTG
Source organism: Nonomuraea antri (assembly GCF_013283785.1). Classification (GTDB taxonomy): domain Bacteria; phylum Actinomycetota; class Actinomycetes; order Streptosporangiales; family Streptosporangiaceae; genus Nonomuraea; species Nonomuraea antri. The sequence goes on along the minus strand of NZ_JABCPZ010000140.1, from coordinate 6,467 downwards.
GCTGACCGTGCCCGATTCCGTCCGGGTCGAGCTGGCCACCGCGCGGTCGGCCGTGACCGGGGACGCGCGCCTGTTCGCCTGGGGGTTGCTCTATCTCGTCCCTGGTACGTGGTGGTGGCCCGCGCTGCTGATCCCGGTGCCGGTATGCGTGATCGCCGTCCGCCGGGCCCGGGGCTCCGCCGACGTCCTCGGCGATCTCGTCGAATCGGCCGTTGACCTGCACGGCCGTGAGGTCGCCGAACGGCTCGGATTCACCACGGACGGCACGCTCGCTCCCGACGTCGGCGACGAGGTCCGGGCCCTGCTCCGCAAGGAGTACTGACCGTCTTCGGTGCGGGACGATCAGGCCTGTGTTGACATGGGCGCCGCCGGCCAGAACGGTGACGTCCTCGCACTGGGCGGGCAGGCCGGAGTCCCGCCAAGCGTGAGCGTCGGCCTTGCCGCCCGGTGCCAGTGTCCACTCTTAGCCTGGCGCCGGCGTCGATGATGACCTGCACGTTCGCGGAGAAGCGGTAGTTCTTGCCACAAGCGGCGACGGTGCGGTCTCGTACCGGAATCAGGGTGCCGTCTGCGATCCACAGCCTCGGCGGAGCATATTGCCGGCTTCAGCGCGAGCAGTTGGCCCAAGCGCTGCACCACACGACCGGGCCGCTCCAGCGGGGCCTGTCCATCCCGTCATCGCCTGCGAACGCGAACCAGCCGAGGGCGACCTGGTTCAGGCGTGTCGCGACCAACGCCGCCTTGCCATGCCGGTGCGGCGGCAGCTCTCGCCACCGGGTGACGGCCGTGAACAGAACGTGCCGGGCGCCGTAGGTGTGGTGTACGACCCCCTGCGGGAGGCGGCCTTTCCAGCGTCGGCCGGATCCTGAATCGGTGCCGTCTCCTGGGACGTCCGCCGGACCGCGGCGGCCACCATCACCTCGGCATCGCCGCCCCGGATGGATTGCCCGCGTCGGAATGTGCTCGGCCTGAAGGTTTACCTCGTTCCGAGTGTGCGGATGGGTGTAGGCCCGCCCGCGACCCGGTCGTTCTCGCCACCTTCAGATGAGACGGCACCGCGCCGCGGCGACCGGCTGTCGTACGGCCGACGGCGGCATCAGGATTTGATCAGCGTCACCGGGTCCACCAGCGGACATTGGTGACCGATGTTGCCGGCAACTGCGCGAACTGGCCGATCGTCCCGCCTCCCTGCCCGCGGCGGGCCCGGCAGCGGCCGAGCTGCTCGGCCGTCCGGGCTCATGTCCTCGCCACCTTGAGCGAGGCGCAGACGCTGGGCGTCGCCGCGCTCGGCCGGGCATTCTCACTTTCACTTGAACTTCGCTCACGCTTTCGCCTCGGCGAGATTCGGGATTTCTCCATGTACGAGACGGCTCGGCGAAGGAGCGGAATGGTGACCGACCCGCCTCCTACAAGGGCGATCTGCAGCGCCTCGATCACCTGATCACGAGCCACCTGCTCTTCGTCACATCGTTCGAGGTGGTAGTAGACGCATTCCTCGCAGTCCTTCATCACGGACACCACGAGGCCGAGCAGTTCCTTCACCGAGGTGGGCAGGGCACCGGGCGCGTACGCCGCTTCGTCCAGCGAGAAGAAGGATTCGAACAATGAGCCGCTGGCGCGCAGGCGCTCATTTCCATCGGCTCTGGCCTTGCGAAAAGCTTCCGGAGAAGGCGTCTCAGTCAGAGGTTCGCGGGGGTGACGGGTGACATCGGCCTGAGGGCCTGTGGGGCTGGACATGTGGGCATTCTGTTCTGTCGATGAGTTAAGCACCAATGATGATTTCTGCACGCGCTATCAGGGCGGCTTATGCTGCCGGTGGCGCCAGTGCCACGTGCGGCCTCGACCGGGGGTTCTCCAGCGGAAACGACCGGACCGAACTCGGTTTCGAACCCCCTGCCTTGACACTGTTCGAGGCAGCTCTGGGTGGGGCGTTGAGGTCTACCCCCGACCAGACGGTCCGGCCAGATGGCGCCGGAGACTCCGGGCCGTCAAGCCGCAGATCAAGAGAAGTTTCCGGTCACAGCGCTAGAAGCTCTGGGAGATGGTCCCCGAGTTCAGCACGGTGGTCAGCACGGGGTTGCCGCGACGGTCGGTGATGGTGATCTTCCCGTAGACCTCGTCGGTGCCCCAGTCCTCGTCGAGGAAGGACGCGGGGACCTCATTGATGAAGAACTCCGCGCTCAGCCCGGCCTCGTCGGACGCGGAGGTGTACCTCTCCTGCAGGTCGAAAAGGCGGGGGTCCGTCCCCGGATCGGAGCCGAAGATCTGCCCCTTGACCGGGTGACCGCCCGCGGCGTTGATGATGTCCTGGGCGGCCTGACGGGAGATGCGGAAGTCCACCCCGAGAATGACCCTGTAACGGCCCGAGAGGATGCCGGGTTCGATGGTCAGGCAGACGTTGCTGGCCGTACCGCCGTTGCAGCTTCGCGTGGCGGAGGCGGGCGACGCGACGAGCAGGACCAGCGCGGCGGTGGGCACCATCACGATGCCCACCGCCTTCAGCACGCGCCGTTTCACAGTCGTGATCAAGACGGTTCTCCTTGTGGTCTGAGCCAGTCACCGATGACGGCTCCTCGACCTGAAGACGTGACATCCTGTTCCAGTCAATGGAACAGCCGGAAAAGGCGCGAACCCGGTCATTTCCGGCCAGAAACCGCCCACGTCCTGGGCTAGAGAAGCCCGATGGAACTCGAGGGTCATTAGAACCCGAGTGGAGGACAAGCCGGCCAAGCGGCTTGTGTCGCTGCTCGCGGCCTCAAATCTCGGGCCACTCCTTGAAGGCCGCGAGAGCGAAGCCGAGCCGACCCGCCGGGTTCTTGGCGAAGACCATGATCCTGTCGCCGCCGCTGGCAGAGGCGCCAGGAACATGCGCGCCGTCCCAGACGAAGTCGTCGCTCGTGCTGCAGCGGACGTTCTTCCCGTTCTGCCAGAAGAAGGCCAGCGGTTGATCGTCGACCTGGATCGTCGCGTGGTGACTTGCGTACTGGGGCGGGTTGTCAGCCCATGGGATCCACATCTCTCCGTACACCTCGTCATTGGGACCGATGGTGTACGCGTTCTCCCGGCCGCTGCCGTCGATCTTCCAGACACGAATGGTCTGATCGGTGAGGTTCACCCACTTCTTGACGTTGGTCACCCCGTTGGTCGCTATGGCCCACCACCTTCCGATGTCCAGCCGGTTTTCGATCACCCACAGGGCACCTGCGAGGATCTCCTCCCAGATATTGCGTCCTTCATTCTCAACTTCCGCCTGGGACATGGCCCTGCACCTCCGGAGCTGTTTGTTTGCCGACGCAAACTTGGATAGCCGCAGCTTGATACCTGGCGGGAGACTTCGGTATCGGCAGAATTTCCGAGGGTGGAATCGATCAAGGTTTCAGCCGACGATGTGTGCGTGACGGCCTTGTCTGGGCGCGATCATGAATCGCTGCTCGATCTTGGTGTTGCTTTTCTTGAGGCTGTTGATTCCGGCGAATTGCTGCCCTGGTTCACGGCTCGGCTCGGCGAGTGCCTGGACGGCGACGCTGCCGGCTTCGCCACCATCCAACTGGAGCGAGGCACCGGGTTGGCATCCGCAGGGCATCCCAGCGCCACTGCGGACCGAACATTGAACAGGAACGCCTCTCGGCTTCTTCTCGGTCACCCTTTGACCCGGTGCTACGCGACGTCGAAAGATCGGCGCCCTCTGGCCACGGCCGACGTCCGTCCCGATCAGGAATGGCGTCGGTCCGATGCACACGAAGAGCTCGTCTCAATGGGTATGCGCTATGTCCTCGCCATACCGGTGCGGGCTTCGCCAGGGCTGCTGCGGACCTTCGCTGTCAGCCGTGCCGGCATGGAGTTCACGGAGCGAGACCGCGCACTCGCTCAGTGCCTGCAGCCTCTGCTGGCAGGAGTGGACAGCCAGTTGCGAGAGCTTCGGCGGATAGAGAGGCGTCACGCTGGGGTTCCGCTGCTCGGCCCGGATGCTCAGGCTGCCCGGTGTGGGATCACCCCCCGCCAACTGACCGTCCTGACGCTCCTCTCGGAAGGCTTGACCGCTGCGGCGATCGCACGCCGCCTGGCATCGCGCTCAGAACGGTCAACGCACACCTGGAGCAGGTCTACCGGAAGCTCGACACCAACGACAGGCTGACTACGGTCCTCGTGGCCCGCGACCTGGGGCTTGTCAGCTGCTCGCTTCACGAGCGGTGTACTTCCCGAAATCCACCTTGATCAAGATCCTCGGGTGCCGCGTCGAAGACCTGTGATGCCTGCGGCGCACGCGCCGCCACGAGCACCCACACGTTGAATCCGACCGGCGCTGATGCTCGGCAGCGCGATGTTCACGACCGTGGCGTCCAGGAGGACCACCAGCGCCAGCGCGGCCATGTGACCCGTCGTGGTGCGGTTGCCCATACACCGCCCCTTTCGCTGGAGCAGCACTCCAGCCAAGGTTGCACTAGAGTGATACTCTAGTCAAGTTGAGGAGATCGCCGGTGAAACCACCCAAGCCCGGAGTACGCGCGGCCAAGACGGCCCAGACCCGCGCGCGCATGCTCGCCGCCGCCCGCGAGCTGTTCGTCGAACGCGGCTACACCGCCACGAGCATGCAGGCCATCGCGACCCAGGGCGGGGTGGCCGTGCAGACGCTGTACTTCACCTTCGAGACCAAACGCGCGATCCTCAAGGAACTGCTCGACGTCGAGGTGGCCGGCGACGACGCCCCGGTCGCCACGCTCGACCGCCCGTGGGTCGCCCAAGCGCTCGCCGCGCCCCCACTGGAGCTGCTGCAACGGCTCGCCGAGGCCACCGCCGACATTCATGCCAGGGTGGCGCCGCTGCTGGAGGTCGTCCGCACGGCCGCCGCCACCGACCCGGAGATCGCCGAGCTGTGGCGCACCAACATCACGCAGCGGCACACGGTGCTGGCCGTGTTCACCGGCGCCCTGGCCGCCAAGAACGCGCTGCGCCCCGGCCTCAACGCGCTGCGCGCCGCGGACATGGCCCTCGCCGTCCTGGCGCCGGAGACCTACCTCCTGCTCACCCGCCACCGGGGCTGGAGCGAGCACGCCTGGGCCGACTGGGCGGCCGGGACTCTGATCGGCACACTCCTTGCGCAACCCGAATGACTAGTGACAAGCTCTAGCGAAATGCTGGAGGAGTGACAGGAGGTCGAACGGGTGTCGGGAATCCTCGTGATCGGCGGCTATGGCGCGGTCGGCGCCCAGGTTTCGACGACCTTGGACGGATGGTTCCCCAGCCAGGTCATCGCCGCCGGGCGCAATCCGGACGGCGCCCGCCTTCCCGCCACCGTGCGAAGGGTCCGGCTCGACCTGGCCGACATCGCCGGACTGGAGCGGCTCCTCGACCCCGGCGACATCGCCGTGGTCGTCCTCTGCGTCGAACCGGCCGACGCCACCGTCGCCGAGACCTGCCTGTCCCGCGGCGTCCACCTGGTCGACGTCGGCGCCTCCGACCACCTGCTGCGCCAGGTGGAAGACCTCGCCGACCGGGCCACCGTCGGCGGGGCGACCGGGGTCCTCAGCGTCGGCGTCGCGCCGGGACTGACGAACCTGCTCGCCCGGCGCGTGCACGAACGCCTCGGCGGCGCCCAGCAGATCGACATCACCGTGTTGCTCGGCGCCGGCGAACAGCACGGCGCGGACGCGGTGGGCTGGACCGTGAGCCGGCTCGCCCGGCCCGCCGCCGCCCGGCCGCGGCGATACCTCATGCCCGGCCACGGCCGCCGCACCGCCCACCCCTTGGACTTCTCCGACCAGCACAGCCTGCGCCGCACCCTCGGCGTGCCGAGCGTCACCACCCGTCTATGCCTCGACTCGGCCTTCTCCACCGCCCTGCTGGCCGGCCTGCGCCGGCTCGGCGTCTTCCGGCGTCCCACGCTGCGCCGCCTCATCACCACCGCGTTGTCCCGGGTACATCTGGGCGGCGACGGCTTCGCCGTCCGCGTCGACGGGGTCAACGGCGACCGGCACGCCGCGCTCGCCCTCACCGGCAACGGTCAGAGCCGTGCCACCGCCCTCGTCGCCGCGTACGTCACACGCGCCGTCCTCGACGGCGCGCTGCCCACCGGCATCCACCACATCGACCAGCTACCGGTCCTGGCCGACGTCCCCGAGCGACTGGCCGCACACGGCATCGTCCCGCACTCCCTGGGGTGACGGTGAGAAGCCGTTCATGAGCCCGGAAAGCGCGCTGATCTTGTTGTTGCGCGCCTGGTCGATGCCGGTCAGACGGCGCGGCGGGAGCGGGCCCGGGGCCGGTCAGGCGGTGTGATGGGAGCGGGCCGGGACGGCTTCGGCCCGGCGGCGGGAGCGGGACAGGGCCAGGCCGCCGAGCGCCGCCCCGGCCAGCCCGAGCGCCGCCGCCACCGCCGCACCGAACACCCCGTTACCGGTGCCGAGACCGCCGTCGGAGACCGCCAGCTTCACCACTCCGTTGACCCCGCCGACCACCCCCACCAGCAA
>NZ_JABCPZ010000013.1 GCF_013283785.1 Nonomuraea antri | reverse complement strand
CGGCAGCGTCAGAGGTGTATAAGAGACAGGGTGTGGGCGTAGGTCGAGGTGGTAGGCGTGGGCGTCGTCCAGTTGGCCGATGAGGGGCAGGCCCGTCATTCGCCACGCACCAGAAGCTCCTCCACCACCGTGAGCAGCCGCAGCGCGGTCTCGCTCACGGGTCCGTCCCGGTGTGCGGCGACGCGGTCGAAGACCGCTCTCGGGTCGTGCGCGGTACGCCCGCCACGCACCTTGATGAGTAGTTCGAGGCCCAGCGCCGCCTGCGTGGCCAGCAGGGACAGCAGGTCCACGTCCGCCAGCTCACCGCGGTGGCCGATGCCCCGGTCGAGGACTTCCAGCACGCCGACGCAGTCACCGCGCCTGAGCAGCGGCGCGGCCATGATGCTGGTGGGCACGTACCCGGTGGACTCGGCCGCGCCCTGGGCGAACTGCGCCGTCTGCGACACGTCGTCGACCAGCATCGGCTGGTTGCTGATCGCCACCCAGCCGGCGATCCCGGTGCCGGCCGGGAAGCGGGTGCCGAGCAGGCGTTCCTCTCCCTTGCCCGCCACCGCCTCGAAGATCAGGTCACCGGTCTCCTCCTCGACCAGGAAGATCGACGCTGCGGCCGAGTCGAACACGTGCCTGGCGACCTCGACGATCGACTGCAGCAGCAGGGGTTCGGAGATGTCGGTGTCACGGGAGTGCAGCGGGATCTCAGCGGGCACGGCACACCTCCAGGTCGTCGATCCGGTTCACGCCGTTCCTCCTTCTGGATGTGCCAGCCGCGCGGCCCACGCGCCGGCCTGCCGTTCCATGAGCGTGGCGCCCTTGGAGGCGTACCGGCCGGCCGCCGTCCTGGCGGCGTGCGCGGCTTCGGCGGGCCGGCCCAGCGCTTTGTAGGCGCGGGAGAGTTCGATCAGCACGTCGCCCTGCAGGCAGGGGTCGTCGGTCAGGGTGAGCAGCCGCCGTACGTCGTCGGCGAGCGCGGCGGCGTCCGCGTCGAGCCCGGTCAGCGCGGCGCAGCGGGCGCGGAAGGCGGTGGTGATCAGTTTCGCGTCGGTCTGCGTCCATTCGCCGCTCACCTGGGCGCCGCGTTCGACGGCCTCACGTACGCGGCCTTGGTGCAGCAGTTCGCGGGCCGCGCAGGTGTCCAGGATCGCGGCGGCGTCGGCGCTGCCGGCCTTCGCCAGCGCCCGCGCCGCCTGGGTGAACAGCGCCTCGGCCCGGACGTGGTCGCCGCGCAGCGATTCGAGCAGGCCCGTCACCTCGGCCACCGCGCCGAGCGCCCGTTCCATGTGCAGGTCGGCGGCGTGTTCGCGGGCCGCGTCGAGTGCGGTGCGCGCGGCGTCCAGGTCGCCCTGCCAGGCGGTCAGCCGGGCCCGCGCGACCAGCACCGGGATGAGCATGGCCCGGTCGTCGGCGAACCTGGCCGACAGCTCGGCGCACACCTCCAGCCCGGCCGGGATCGGCGTCGGCGACCACTGGGCCAGTTCGCACAGGGCGACCAGCAGGCGGTTCTCCTCGTAGCCGTCGCCCATGGCGCCGGCCCGCTCGATCCCGGCGCGCAGCGCGGCCTCGGCGGGGCCGAACCTGCCCGCGTTCAGGTGGCGCAGGCTGCGCAGGTAGTACAGGCGGCACCAGCCCAGGTCGTCGCCTGGCGTGCCGTCGAGGTCTGGGTCGTCGAGGTCTGGGTCGTGGCCTGGCGTGCTGTCGAGGTTCGGGGCGTTGAGGTCTGCGGTGCCGGTGAAGACGCCGACGATGTTGCGCTGGATGGCGCAGGTCAGGGCGTTCGCCGGGTCCCCAGGCAGCGCTCGCTCGGCGGCTGCGACAGCCGTGAGCGCGCCGTCCACGTCGCCGAGCGCGAGCCTGGTGTCGCAGATCCACACGGCGAGCCGCCGATGCTCGGGCCGGCCAGGCGGCAGCAGTTCCTGAGCGCGTTGCAACAGGGCGTCGGCGGCGGGCAGGTCCGTCCAGCGCAGCGCCCTGGCGCCCGCGTCGAGCAGCGCGAGCGCCGCCCGGGTGGCCAGGGCGGGCAGCTCGGGGTCGTCGGGACGCAGCTCTCTGCGGAAGGTGCAGGCGGATTCGAGGTGGTGCGCCCGGTCGGGGTCGCCGCCGGACGCGTGCGCCGCCAGCGTCAGGTGCCAGGTGGCCCGTCTGGCCTTGCTGGTCAGGGTGTAGACGGTGTCGCGGAAGAGCACCTGGGCGAAGCGGTAGCCGCCCGTGTCCCTGTCGCGGACGATCAGCCGTCCGCGCAGCAGCCGCCGCAGCCGGTCGTCGACGTGCTCCCGCTCGGCCCCTTCCTCGCCGAGCAGCAGGCGCAGCTGGTCGTGGGTGAAGGAGTAGCCGCAGGCGGCGGCGCATTCCAGCAGCTCGCGCTCCCCGTCGTCGAGCCGGTCCAGCCGTGCCGCCAGCACGGTCTGGATGGTCAGCGGCACCGGCGTGGCCGGTTGTCCCTCGTCCCGTGCGGCCAGGATCAGCTCGGCGAACAGCGGGTTGCCCTCGGAACCGGTGATCGCCCGCCGAGCCAGCACGCTCGTACCCGGCGGCGCGCTCGTGCCCGGCGGCGCAGCGCTGTGCGCGCTCACCTCCAGCTCGGGCAGCGCCACCGGCAGCAGCCCGGCCACCAGCAGGGCCATCTCCTCCTCGGCCAGCGGTTCCAGCTCCAGGATCGCCGAGCAGGGCAGTCCGCCGCCCCACGTGCTCCTGACGTCCAGGAGTTCGGGTCTGGCCAGGCAGACCAGCAGCACCGGCACGTCGGTGAGCCACCTGGCCACCTCGTCGATCAGGCCGAGCAGCGTGGGTTCCGCCCACTGCAGGTTCTCCCAGATCACCACGAGCGGACGCGTACGGGCCAGCGACTCGAACAGCAGGCGTACCGCGTGGGTGACCTCGGCGACCCCGACGGGCTCACCGACCGGCTCCCCGTCGGCGCCGCCGGCCAGCGCCGTCAGGCTGCCGACCGCCCGGGCTCCGCCGTGCTCCCCGCCCAGCGCCTGGCTGACCCCGGCCCAGTCGTCGGCCAGCGAGCCGAGCATCTCGGCGATGGGACGGTAGGTGGCGCCCCTGCCGTACGAGTGGCAGGAGCCGCTGATGATCCGCGCCTGCCCGGCGCATGAAGCCCGGACGAACTCCCGCACCAGACGCGACTTGCCCAGCCCCGGCGCGGAGATCACGGTGACGCAGCAGCAGCGCCCGGCCAGCGCCCGGCGGTAGATCTGGTCGAGCTGCGCCAGCTCGCTCTCCCTGCCGACCAGGGCGACGGCGTCGTCCCCCGCTCCGGGCGGCTCCTGCGCCCGGCCGAGGAAGCGGTAGGCGGGGATGACCGTGCTCTTGCCCTTCAGCGTGAGCGGGGTGACCGCCTCCAGCCGGGCGTGCGGGCCGGCCATGAGCGCGACGTCCGCGTCGATGAGCAGTTCACCGGCCGCGGCGGCGCTCTGCAGGCGGGCGGCGGTGTTCACCACGTCGCCGATGACCCGCAGGTCGTTCGCGGGCGAGGAGACGACCACGGCCTCGCCGACCGCGATCCCGCCGTGCACGTTCAACTCGATGCCGTGGGTGGGGGCCAGTTCGGCGTTGAGCCTGCCGATGGCGTCGAAGATGGCGGCGGCGGCCAGCACCGCGCGGGTGGCGTCGTCCTCGTGGGCCGCGGGCACGCCGAAGGCGGCCATCACGGCGTCGCCGATGAACTTCTCCACCGTCCCGCCGTACTCGGCGATGGCCAAGGTGCAGCAGCCGTAGTAGCGGTCGAGGATGCGGTGGAGAAGTTCGGGGTCGACGCGTTCGGCCAGTCCGGTGGACCCGACGAGGTCGACGAACAGCACGACGACGTTGCGCCGGGACGTGCGGACCGCCGGATCGTTCATACGATCTTGACCCCGTGCCCTTCCGCCTCCGGCGCGACGGCGTCGAGCCGGGCCTTCAGCCGGTTCAGCACCTCCACCTCCGGCTCGGTCAGCGTGGCGAAGACCGCCTGCTGCGCGTCGGAGAGCAGGTCGACGGGGTGGCCGGTGCCGCGCAGCGCGGCCAGTGCGTCGAACGGCATGCTCATCACTCCCCCAGGTCGGCGACACCGAGGTTGCCGAGGTTGCCGAGTTCGAGCCCGCAGCAGTCGATGTCGAAGAAGTCCTCGCCGCTGACGCCCCTGGGGTGGGCCGTCGCGGGCGCGGTCCAGTCGGCCAGGTCCAGCGGCTCCGGGTGCCCGTCGAACCAGACGCTCGCGCCGTCGGTGATCAGGTCCAGGTGGATGTCGGCGGTGTGCAGGTTGCGGCTGGGGTCCTGGTTGTGCTGGCCGAACCCGATGTGGACGCCGCAGCGCCGCTCGTTGATGTGCGAGTTCGTGGCGATGAACCCGGGGATGCCGTCGTTGGTGCCGAAGCCGAGCTCGCCGATCCGGCGCGCGTTGGGCCGCTGGAAGCACAGGTCGAGCAGCCTGAGCGTGGTGGGGTCCGCGCAGTCGTAGGAGGTGACCACGCTGTCGGTGATCTCCACGTGGACCGGGTGCGCGCCGAGCCTGGCGTCGTGGCGGGTGAAGACGTTGGCGTTGAACGCGCCGTCGGCCACCAGCACGCCGTCCACCCGTACCGGGTAGGTGGCGATCTCGCCTGGCGGCAGCAGGAAGGTGCCGCCGTCGCGGCGCTCGCCGCGGTTGCTGACCCACTCGTAGACGTCGTGGTCGAGCGTGATCGCCAGTTCGGTGCCCGCCTTGGACGCGACGCGCAGCCGGGTGGCCGCCAGCATCCTGGTCAGCAGCGCCGCGTTGCGGTGCGACAGACTGGTGGACGAGCTGTTGAGCGCGTAGGCGAAGAACTCGTCGGAGGCGCTGATGACCCGGCACAGCGTGCAGCGCGAGCGCGGGTAGTCCTTCAGCATCGCCTCGAAGTGCCTGCTGTGCGAGAGCGTGTTCTTCTCCAGGGCCAGGACGATCAGTCGGCCGGCGAAGCTCTCCGGCGCCGGCAGCACCTCGGCGAACCGCGAGCGGAAGGTCGGGTCGCTGAGCGGCCGCATCGCCACGGACGAGACCGGGATGTCGCGGCTCCTGAGCGCGATGAGCACCTGGGCGGCCGCCGGCCGGCTGTCGGCGGTGTAGGCGATCACCACGGCGTCCTCGTGCGTGACGGCCAGGTAGTCGTCGAGTAACGCCCCGACCCCTTTGTCGATCTCTGCCTGGGTGATTTCTGCGAGCATGCTGCGCTGGTTCCTCTCAGGGCTGGCTCGTCACGGGCGGGCGACGGCGGGGGAGCGCCGGGCTCCCCCGGCCGTCCGTCAGTAGTCGACGTCCTCGGGACGGGAGGTCGTGTAGGAGACGCTCCACGACTGCTGGGCCTCGTGCGCGAGCACCTCGGCGGCCTCGTAGTTCTCGACCAGCTCGGGCTCGGCCTCGCGCAGCTCCTTGAGCGCGGCGGCCAGGTTCGCGGCGGCGGCGGCTACCTGGGCGCGTGCGGCGGATTTGCGTGCGTCGGACATTGGCTTCCCTTTCCCGGGTTGGATATTGCGCTCATACTCCAACCCGGCGCGCTCAATAAATCGCTAATCGAGACTTGAATAACTCATATCCGCAGGCCGGAGAATTCTGAAGGCCTCTCCGAGGGCTGTGATTCAAGGTCAACAGCACGGCTGACCTGCGAATATACCGATAACCAGCCGACGCTAAAACGGCGGGCTTGACGCGTATGTGGGCGACATTTAGGCTGATCGGATGATCGGCTCGCAGGTCCGGTTGACGTGGTACCTGGAAAAGCGTGAAGTCGACTCCATCACCGTGCCCGCAGCCGGATCCGGCCAGGTGAACGCCGAATACGCCTGGGGCGGGGCCACCGGCCGGGGCGTGCGCGTCTGCGTGATGGACAGCGGGGTCGAGGCGGGTCATCCGCTGGTGGGCGCCGTCGTGAGCTCCTCCGGGCTCGACGAGAACCTCGACGTGGTCGAGGTCCCGCCGGAAGACGTGCACGGCCACGGCACGGCCTGCGCCGGAATCGTGCGCAGGATCGCCCCCGAATGCGAGATCCACAGCCTGCGCATACTCGACCACCGGGGCATCACCTCGGGCCGGGCGCTGATCGCCGCGCTGCGCTGGGCCGTGACCCAGGGCTTCGACGTGATCAACCTCAGCCTCTCCACCTCCAAGGAGGAGTTCCGCGGTCCTCTGCAGGAGGCGCTCGACCTGGCCTACTTCAACCGGGTGCTGGTCGTGGCGTCGGCGCACAACATGCGCATCGAGAGCTTCCCGTGGCGCTTCTCCTCCTCCATCTCGGTCGGCAGCCATCGGGAGAGCGATCCCGAGACGTTCCTGTACAACCCCGAGCCGCCGGTCGAGTTCTTCGCCCCGGGCCAGGCCGTGACGGTCGCCGCGCCGGGCGGCGGCACCACCCGCAACACCGGCAACAGCTTCGCGACCCCGCACATCACCGGCCGCTGCGCGCTCATCCTGAGCAAGCATCCCGAGCTCACCCCGTTCCAGGTGAAGAACGTGCTCTACCTGACCGCCGCGAACGTCGTGACCGGCCGATGACCCGCCGCGGCTACTTACGCGATCCCCATCTCGCGGGCGGCCTGCTGACCCTGCTCAGCGGCGACGACGTCTGGATCGCCGAAGCCGACGCCGAAGCCGACGCCGACGCAGCAGGCGGCACCGCCAGGCGCCACCCGGCCGGCGCCGACGGGCCGGTGGCCTGGCCCAGGTTGTCCCCCGACGGTTCCGTGCTGGCCTGGATGAGCCGGCGGCACGGAGCGCCGGAGATCTTGCTCGCGCCGGTCGACGGCACGACGCCGTCCAGGCTCACCTACTGGGGCGATCCGCACGCCCGCCTGCACGGCTGGCTGGCCGACGGCACGGCGCTGCTGGCCACCTCGGCGATCGAGCAGCCGAACCCGCGCGACCTGTGGGCCTACCTGGTGCCGATCGCGGGCGGCCCGCCGGAGCGGCTGCCGTACGGGCCGGTGGCCGAGATCGCCCGCTCGGGGACCACCACCGTGCTCATCACGGACCGGGCGCACGCCGACCCGGCCAAGTGGAAGCGTTACCGGGGCGGCGGCATGGGCCGCCTGTGGATCGCCGACGGCGACGGCCCCTTCCGCCGGCTGCTCCCCGGGCACCAGGGCATGATCGCTTCGCTGATGACGGTCGGCGGGCGGATCGCGTTCATCTCCGACCACGAGGGCGTCGGCAACGTCTACTCCTGCCGTCACGACGGCTCCGACCTGCGCCGCCACACCGCGCACCGAAACTTCTACGCCCGCGCGGCCACCAGCGACGGCGAACGCGTCGTCTACCAGCACGCGGGGGAGATCTGGCTGCTCGACGACCTGGACGGCGAGAGCCGCAGGCTGGAGCTGACCCTGCCGGCCAGGACGGGCCGCACGCTGCGGCAGGTGACGGCCGACGACGGGATCGGCCAGGCGTGCCCGGAGCGCGGCGGACGGTCGAGCCTGGTGGAGGTCGCCGGCACCGTGCACCGGGTGGAGCACCGGGGCGGCCGGGCCACGCTGCTGACCGACCAGGGACGGCTGCCCCGCGCGCTCGGCGCCGGCGCGGTCTGGGTCCGCCGGCAGGACGGCCTCGACGTGCTCGTGTCGGAGAACCGGCAGGACGGCCCGGACGTGCTCGTCACGGAGAACCCGGAAGGCGAGCCGCACCCGTTGTGCCGCCCGGGGGAGCTGGGCAGGATCACCGAGGTCGCCACCGCACCCGACGGTGACGCGCTCGCGGTCGTCTCGGCGCACGGCACGCTCACCCTCGTCGACCCGGTGACCGGCGAGAACCGCACCCGGGCCACGATCAGAGGCAGCATCGGCGCGGTCGCGTTCTCCCCCGACTCCCGGTGGCTGACCTGGACCGAGGTGCACCGGCACCGCGCGTCACGGGTCAAGCTGGCCGAACCGGGCACCGGGCAGGTCACCGACGTCACCGGCGGCGACTGCTACGACCTCGACCCCTGCTTCACGCTGGACGGCCGCTACCTCGCCTTCCTGTCCTTCCGCGACTTCCACCCGGTCTACGACCAGCACGCCTTCGGGCTGACCTTTCCCTGGGGGTGCCGTCCGCACCTGGTGCCCCTGGCCGCGGGAACGCCGTCGCCGTTCCCCGGCTGGGGCAGGACGCTGACGACTGGTCCCGCCGTACCGGCCGGGCGGGTGGACGTCGACGGACTGCCGGCGCGGCTGATCCCGGTGCCGGTGCGTGAGGCGGTCTACGCGTGCCTGCGCCCGGTGCCCGGCGGCCTGGCCTGGCTGCGACTCCCCGTAACCGGCAGCGGCGCGACGCTGGAGAGGTTCGACCTGGTCACGGGGGAGACGACCGAGCTGGCCACCGGCGTCGAGCGGTACGCGACCGGCCACGACGGACGGTGGCTGCTGGTCAGGCGTGCAGGCGTCCTTCGGCTGATCGACCTGGCGGGGGAGTTCGCCGAGGAGGAGCTGGACCTGTCCGGGATCAAGGCCGACGTCGATCCGATGACGCGCCGGCGGCTGGCGCTCGACCAGCTGCGCCACCTGGTCCCCGAGGAGTTCTGGGCGGCGGGCCTGCCGGGCGTCGGCTGGCCGGACGCGTTCGGCAGGTACGCCCGGCTGGCCGAGCGCATCGACGGCGACGCGGACTTCATCGACCTGCTCTGGGAGATCAACGGCGAGCTCGGCTGCTCGCACGCCTACGTCAGGCCCGCGCCGCGTTCGGTGCCGGCCCGGGCCAGGGCCGCCAGGCTGGGCGCCGACCTGGCGAGAGACGGCGAGGGCGGCTGGCGGATCGAGCGCGTCCTGCCCAGCGGCGACTGCGACGACCTGGCCCGCTCGCCGCTGGCCGCGCCGGGGCTCGACGTGCGGCCGGGCGACGTGATCACCGCCGTGGACGGCCGTCCCGTCGATCCGGCGCGCGGCCCGTTCCCGCTGCTGGTGGGCAAGGCGGGCCGGCCGGTGGAGCTGACGCTGGGCCGGGGCGTCCGGGTGCTGGTGCATCCGGTGGCCGACGAGTTCCGGCTGCGCTACCACGACTGGGTGCGCCGCCGCCGCGACCGGGTGGCCGTGCTGTCGGCCGGCCGGGTCGGCTACGTGCACGTGCCGGACACCGACTGTGACGGCTGGGCCCACCTGCACCGCGGCCTGCGTGCCCAGCTCGACCTGGAGGCGCTGGTGGTCGACCTGCGCGGCAACAGCGGCGGCAACGCCTCACCGCTGCTGCTGGACCGGCTGCGCAGGCAGATCATCGCCTGGGACGTGCCGCGCCACGACGCGCCGGTGAGCTACCCGCCCGAGTCGCCGCGCGGACCCGTCGTGGCCGTGACCGATCACCGGGTCTCGTCCGACGGCGACATCGTCACCGCGGCCATCCAGCGTCTGGGGCTCGGCCCGGTGGTGGGCAGCAGGACGTGGGGCGGCGTGGTCGGCAACGACCGCTTCCACCAGCTCGCCGACGGCACGCTGGTCAGCGTGCCGTCGCGGCCGTTCTGGTTCGACCACCGCGGCTGGGAGCTGGAGAACCGCGGCGTCGATCCCGACGTCGAGGTGCTCATCACGCCCGACGACTGGCGGAGGGCCGCCGACCCCCCGCTCGACACCGCGGTGGGCCTCTGCCTGGAGTCCCTGAGGCAGCGGCCGGCTGCCGCCCCGCTGATCCGGAGGTTCCATGTCGATTACGGCGCCTAACACGCATAACCGGAATTTCCTTGCCTATTGGACGGCTGTCGGGACCTCTCAGCTGGGGTCGGCGGTCACCATCGTCGTGGTTCCGCTGGTGGCCGTCGTGACGTTGCACGCGGGGCTGGGGCAGATGGCCTGGCTGGCGGCGATGGGCACGCTGCCGGTGCTGCTCATTCGCATCCCGGCGGCCATGTGGGCGGACTCGCTGGCGAATCGGCTGCCGTACATGATCGCGTGCAACCTGCTGCAGGCCGTCATCGTGGGGCTGGTCCCGCTGCTGTGGTGGTGGGGGGCGCTGAACTTCGTCCTGCTGCTGGTGTTGCAGGGGCTGGCCGCGCTGCTGCTGGGCGTCTACGCCTCGCTGGCGACACCGGTGGTCGTGCAGATCGTGCCCAAGGAACGGCTGGTCGACGCCAACGGCAAGCTCAACACCACGCGCAGCGTGGCCGACATCACCGGGCCGGCGATCAGCAGCGGGCTGCTCGCCGTGCTGGCCGCGCCGCTGGTGCTGCTGGTGGACTGCGTGTCGTTCCTGTTGTCGGCGCTGCTGCTGCGCCGCATCAGGATCGAGGCCCCGGAGCGGCAGCCCGGCGGGCGCGGCGGCGGCGCGACGGGCGAGCTGTGGCAGATCGCGAAGTTCCTGGCCCCGCGTTCCGGCATACAGGCGTTGATCATCGTGACGCTGGTCAACGGGCTGGTCGACACGATCCTGATGCTGTACCTGGTGCACGAGCTGCGGATCGGCTCCGCGCTGATCGGCGCGCTGATCGCGCTCGGGGCGGTGGGCGGCGTGAGCGGCGGCCTGGTGGTCGGACGCCTGCTGGACAAGTTCGGCCCGGCCAGGACGCTGACGATCAGCGCCGTGCTCACCATCCTCTCGCTGGCCCTGCTGCCGTTCGCCGGGCCGGGGGTGACCGGGGCGGCGGCGGTGGTGCTGTTCGAGTTCGCCGGGAGCTTCGGCGGCACCATCCTCATCTCCACGGTCTTCGGCACCCTGCAGGGCGCGGCCAAGGGGGAGCAGGTGGCCAGGGTGATGGCCATGGCGGGGACGTCCATGCAGGTCTCCGCGCTGGCCGGGGTCGGGCTCGGCGGCCTGCTCGGCACCTGGCTCGACCTGCGGCAGCTCATGTCCGTCGCGGCGGGGCTGCTGGTGGCCGGGCTCGTGGTGCAGATCGTCCGCTTCGCCGCCGCCAGGGCGGAGGCCGCCCCATGACCTGGACCCCGATGCTGGCCCCCGCCTATCTGGAGCACACGCGCGGGCCGCTCAGCGCCGTCCGCTTCGAACTGGTCACCCGGGCGATCCTGGAGAACCTGCCGGACCGGCCGTGCGACATCGTGGACGTGGGCGGCGGCCACGCCCGGCAGGCGATCATGCTGGCCCGGGCCGGCCACCAGGTCACCGTGGCCGACCCCGACCCCGTCATGCTGGCGGCGGCGCGGCGCAACCTGGCCGACGAGCCCGCCGAGGTGCGCGAACGGGTGCGTCTCGTGCCGGGCCGCGTCGACGGCGGCGCGTTCGACGCGGTCTGCTGCCACAGCGTGCTGGCCTACCTCGACGATCCCGCGCCGATGCTCGGCCACCTGGTCGCGCTGGCCGGGCCGGGCGGGCTGCTGTCGGTGCTGGCGCTCAACGCCGACGCGATCGCCATGCGCAGCGGCCTGCGCGGCGACTGGCGCGACGGCCTGGCCAGCCTGCGCGCGGGCCGGCAGGTCGGCGATGCGTACCTGCCCGCGCGGGCCGACCGGGTCGAGGACCTGGCCGAGCGCCTGGCCGGGCTGGGCGCCCCTGCCTCCACCTGGTACGGCGTGCGGATCTTCACCGACCACCGCGACGACTCAGGCCCGATCGACGGGCTGGCCGACCTGCTGGAACTGGAGTGGGAGGCCGGCGCCCGCGACCCCTACCGCCGGGTCGCCCGCCTGTTCCACCTGCTGGCCGTCAAGCAGGCGTGACGGCGGGCTCGCGCAGGGTGCGGAGCAGGAGCCAGCCGAGCGCGGGCAGGACGATCAGCGGCAGCAACGCGGTACGCAGCCCGGCAGTGTCGGCGACGACCCCGACGAGCGGCCCGGCCAGCCCGCCGACACTGACGGTCAGGCCCAGCGTGACGCCACTGGCCGTGCCCATCCGGTTGGGCAGGTAGTCCTGGCCGAGAGTGATGTGCAGGGAGAACGGCACGTACAGGCCGGCCGAGGTGAGCGCGACGAACAGGTAGAGCGGCGGCCCGGGCACGAACACCACCCCGGCCACGGCCAGGACGGTCAAGGCGTACGACCACTGGACGACCCTGACCCGGCCGAAGCGGTCGGCCAGCCGTCCGCCCGCCACCGTGCCCACCGCGCCGCCCAGGTAGAGCACGAACAGGGCGAGCGTGCCGGAGAGTTCGCCGCCGGAGGTGCGCTGGCGGACGTACAGCGCGACGAACGTGCTGAGCCCGACGAAGACCACCGACCTGCACATGATCGCCCCGGTGAGCCGGAAGAAGGACGGCCAGTCGTCACGCCGGACCGGAAGGTCGGCGCGGGCGGCGGCCGCGGCCCTGGGCGTGACGGCGCGCAGCGCGGTCAGGCACAGCAGCGCGCCGGCCACGGCCGGGACCACCAGCAGCGGCGTGGCGTCGAGCCCGCCCACGGCCATGGCGGCGAAGACCAGCAGCGGCGCGACGGCGAAGCCCAGGTTGCCGCCGAGCGAGAACCCGCCCATCGCGGTGTGGCTGCCGCCGGCGGCCTGGCGGGCCACCCGGGCGGCCTCCGGGTGGTAGGCGGCCACCCCGATCCCGGACACCGCGACGGCGGCCAGCGTGAGCGCGTACGAGTCGCCCACCCCGGCCAGCGCCACCCCCGCACCGCCCGCCAGCGTGGCCGCGGGCAGCAGCCACGGCATGGCCCACTTGTCGGTGAGCACCCCGAACAGGGGCTGGACGATCGACGACAGCAGCGACGCGGCCAGCACCACGCCGGAGACCGCGGCGTAGGTGTAGGCGCGCTCGGCGACGAAGAACGGCACGAGGGCGGCCACCGCCCCCTGGTAGACGTCCACGCAGGCATGGCCGACGGACAGCAGCGTGATGGGCTTGGGCACGTGTCCATCCTGGTCAGCGGGCTGCCTGGCGCGCTTCCGATAAAATGCCAACATATGCCGTATATCCGCCACACCGCCGAGGCGCCCACCCGAACCCAGGCCCTGGCGCCCGGCGAGATCATCGACGCCCACCGCCACGACGACCACCAGATCGTCTACGCGGGCTCGGGCGTGCTGGCCGTCACCACCGACGCCGGCACCTGGTTCGCGCCGGGGACCCGGGCGATCTGGGTGCCCGCCGGGTGCGTGCACGCGCACCGCGCCCACGGCCATCTCACGCTGCACCTGCTCGGGCTGCCGCCGGAGGTCAACCCGCTGGGACTGGACGCGCCGACCGTCCTGGCGGTCGGCCCGCTGCTGCGCGAGCTGATCCTCGCCTACACCCGCGACCCGCACGACGAAGGGCCCGAGCGGCTGCGCCTGCGCGCGGTGCTGCTCGACCAGTTGCGTGCCTCGCCGCAGCAGCCGGTGCACCTGCCCGCGCCCGCGGATCCCCGGCTCAGGGCGGTCTGCGACCTGCTGCGCCGCGACCCCGCCGATTCGCGCCCGCTCGCCGCGCTGGCGGCGGCCGCGGGGGCGGGCGAGCGGACGCTCAGCCGGCTGTTCCGCCGCGAGCTGGGCATGACGTTCCCGCAGTGGCGCACCCAGTTGCGGCTCTACCACGCGCTGCGCCTGCTGGCCGACGACGTGCCCGTCACCACGGTGGCGCACCGCTGCGGCTGGTCGTCGGCCAGTGCGTTCATCGACGTCTTCCGCCGCGCCTTCGGCTACACGCCGGGCACGCACGCCAGGAGTACGCCCTGATCACCTGCTATACTGGTTGATAGCTGGATGAAAATGGGCTGCTTCCGCCGGGCGGAGGTGGCCATTCTGCTTTTTCGATCACTTTTCCGTGAAGGAAGCAGAATGACGTCACCATCGCTCCCCCGCCAGCTCGCCCGCACCCGCCGCTTCACGCTCGGCGTCCCCGGCTCGTTCACGATCTCCCCCGACGGCCGCACGGTCTTCTTCCTGCGCAGCAGGGGCGGCGAAGACCCGGTCTCCTGCCTGTGGATGCTCAGGGACGGCGTGGAACACCTGCTGGCCGACCCGCTGGAACTGCTGGCAGGCGCGGACGAGGAACTGTCGGCCGAGGAACGCGTCCGGCGCGAGCGGGCCAGGCAGACGTCGTCCGGGATCGTCGCCTACGCCGCCGACCAGGCGTGCGAGGTGCTGGCGTTCGCGCTGTCCGGCCGCCTGTGGACGGTGCGCCCCGCCGACGGCGAGATCCAAGCGCTGCCGGTGGACGGGCCCGTGATCGACCCGCGCCCTGACCCCACCGGGCGGCGGATCGCGTACGTCAGCGGCGGCGCGCTGCGCGTGGTCGAGTGCGCGAGCGGAGAGGACCGGGCGCTCGCCCGGCCCGACGGCCCTGAGGTGACGTTCGGGCTGGCCGAGCACGTGGCCGCCGAGTCGATGTACCGGCACCGGGGCTACTGGTGGGCCCCGGACGGACGGCGGCTGCTGGTCGCCAGGGTGGACACGGCCGGGGTGGCCCGCTGGTACGTGGGTGATCCGTCCGACCCGTCGCGGCCGCCGTCGAGCTTCCCCTATCCGGCGGTCGGCACCGCCAACGCCGAGGTCGGCCTGTGGCTGGCCGACGTGTCCGGCGGCCCGCTGTCGCCGGTCGGCTGGGACACCAAGGCGTTCGAGTACCTGACCGCCGCCGGCTGGGACGCCTTCGGCCCGTACGCCGCCGTCCAGGATCGAAGCCAGCGCCACGTCCAGGTGCTCGGCATCGACCCGGGCACCGGCGAGACGCGAGTGCTGGCCGAGCAGTGCGACGACGCCTGGGTGGAACTGGTGCCGGGACTGCCCGCCAGGACGGCCGCGGGAGCGCTGCTGACCAGCGCCGACCAGGACGACACCCGCAGGCTCCTGGTCGACGGCGTGCCCGTCACCCCGCCCGGCCTGCACCTCGACAGGATCGAGGCGGTCGACGGCGAGAGCGTGCTGTTCACCGCCGTCGACGAGCCGGCCGAGACCCACCTGTGGGCCTACCACCCGGACACCGGCCTGCGGCGGGTCAGCGACGAGCCGGGCGGGCACGGCGGCACGGGCCGGGCGGGCACGATCGTGCTGGTCTCACGCACCCTGAGCCGCTCGGGCACGCGCGCCAGGATCCTGCGTGACGGGACGTCCGCCGAGATCGCCTCACTGGCCGCGCGTCCGGTGCTCGAACCGCGGCCGGCCATGCTGAGGCTGGGCCCGCGTGAACTGCGCGCGGCGTTGTTCCTGCCGTCCTGGCACCGGCCCGAGCACGGGCCGCTGCCGGTGCTCATGGACCCGTACGCGGGGCCGGCCATGCGCAAGGCCACCGCCGAGCCCGCCTGGTTCGCCCACGTCTCGCAGTGGTTCGCCGAGCAGGGCTTCGCGGTGCTCGTCGTGGACGGCCGCGGCACCCCGGGACGCGGCCCGGCCTGGGAGCGCGCCATCCACCTGGACCTGGCCGGACCGGTGATCGACGACCAGGTGGACGCGCTGCGCGCGGCCGCGGCCGCGCATCCCGCGCTCGACCTGACCAGGGTCGGCATCCGCGGCTGGTCGTTCGGCGGGTTCCTGGCCGCGATGGCGGTGCTGCGCCGCCCCGACGTCTTCCACGCCGCCGTCGCCGGAGCGCCCGTCACCGACCAGCGGCTGTACGACACCCACTGGCGCGAACGCCACCTCGGTCACCCGGACGAGCACCCGGAGGCCTACGATCGCTGTTCGCCCGTCCTGGAGGCGTCGTCGCTGCGCCGGCCGCTGCTGCTGGTGCACGGGCTGGCCGACGACAACGTCTTCGCCGCGCACACGCTGCGGTTCTCGGCCGCGCTGCTGGCCGCGGGACGTCCGCACGAGGTGCTGCCGCTGTCGCAGGCCACCCACCTGCCCACGCAGGAGGCCGTGGCGGAGAACCTGCTGGTGCACCAGCTCGGGTTCCTGCGGAGATCGCTGGGATTGTGAGCGCGCGGCCGGCGCGCGGGTCAGTATTGGGTCAACCGCCGTTCGCCGGGGCCGGGCTGCTGCTACTGGTGTACGCATGCTGACCCACCTGTGGCCGGTCTCTGCGGCACTGCTGATCGTCCCGCTGGCCGTGCCCGCGCTGCCGGAGCCGGCGTCCGTGTCCGACGCCCGCGCCCGGCTCAAGCAGCTCACCGTCGGCAGGCCGGGCTCGCTGGCCGGCTACAGCCACGCCAGGTTCATGCCGGAATGGCAGGAGCAGGAAGGTCCGTGCGACACGCGCGAGGTGGTGCTGCGCCGTGACGCGCTGTCGTACCGGACCGACCTGGAGTGCCGGGCCGTGCACGGCCGGTGGCACAGCCCGTACGACGGCATGACGCTGACCAGCGAGACCCAGATCGACGTCGACCACCTGGTGCCGCTGAGCAACGCCTGGCGCTCCGGCGCCGACAAGTGGAGCGACGCGCGGCGTCACGCCTTCGCCAACGACCTGACCAGGCCCGAGCTCATCGCGGTGAGCGAGCGCGCCAACGTGGCCAAGGGCGGGCGCAGCCCCATCACCTGGCGTCCGCCCCGGCGCGACTACTGGTGCACGTACGCGCGGGCCTGGATCGACGTCAAGCACCACTACCGGCTGCGCGTCACCGCGAACGAGCGGGCCGCGCTGGCCCACATGCTCCGCACCTGCGGCTAGCTCGGCGCCTGCGGCTGGAGGGACAGGCGCCTGAGCTGCTGGGCGCGGGCGCCGGCGTCGCCGGGCAGGTCGCGCTCGGCCAGCCTGTCGGCGATCGCGCGGCGGAACTCGGCCGGCCGGTGGTCGTCGTACTTGAACTTGGCCCGCGCCCGGGTCACCTCCAGCCGCAGGCCGCGGATGGCGGAGAGCAGCTTGCGGTACGGGCCGTCGTCGACGGCGACCTGGCCGTAGTCGCCGTCGGGCTGGTGGTGGGCGAGCTGGCGGCGCAGGATCTCCGCCTTGCCCTCCTTGTCGTCCACGATCTCGGCCGTGCAGGTGAGCTGGACGGCGGCGTAATAGCTGGTCGGCACGCCGTCGGTGGGGGAGTCCGAGCGCCAGGTGGTGGGGATGTAGGCGTAGTCGCCGAACACGCTCAGCACCACCGTGGGATTGGCCGCCAGCGCCTCCCAGATCGGGTTCGGCCTGGCCAGGTGGAGCACGATCCGGCCGCCGCCGTCGAAGTGGAAGTGCGTCGGCACGACCACCGGCGGCTCGCCGTCCACGCCGTTGGCCGCGAGCTGGCCGAAGTCGTGCCCGGCCAGCCAGTTTCGCCACTCGTCGTCGTCACGGGCCGCGTCCCAGGGCTGAATCAGCATCGCAACTCACTTTGTATTAGTACATAATAGTTTTTGTGCTAGAAAGATATCGGGTAACCGGTGGGACGGCCAGCGAGATTGCCGCCAATGTCGAGGCGGCGGTGTCGTCCGGGCTGCTCGCGCCGGGCGCCGCGCTCCCCCCGGTCCGCGAGGTCGCCGCGCAGGCCCGCGTCAGCCCGAACACCGCGGCCGCCGCCTACCGCCTGCTGCGCGAGCGCGGCGTCGTCGAGACGGCCGGCCGCCGGGGCACCAGGATCAGGCCGCGCCCGGCCGGCACCACCCGCGAGGACTTCCGCGTCGAGGCGCCGCCCGGCGCGCGCGACCTGTCCAGGGGCAACCCCGACCCGGCGCTGCTGCCCGCGCTGCACGAGGCGCTGGCCGCCGCCGCGCTGGCGCACGAGCGCACCCCCGCCATGTACGGCACCGGCGACGACGAGGAACTGCTCGCCCTGGCCGCCGCCAGGCTGCGCGAAGACGGCGTGCCCGCGGCTCCCCTGGCGGTCACCTCGGGCACGCTCGACGCCGTCGAACGCGTCTTCCTCGCCCACCTGCGACCCGGCGACGCGGTCGCGGTCGAGGACCCGGGCTGGACGGCCCTGCTCGACCTGGTCCCCGCCATGGGCCTGCGCCCGGCGCCGATGCGGATGGACGACGCCGGCCCGCTGCCCGCCGACCTGGACCGGGCGCTGCGCGCGGGCGCCAGGGCCGCGGTCGTCACCGCCCGCGTGCAGAACCCGACCGGCGCCGCCGTCACCGCCGAACGCGCCCGCGAGCTGCGTGCCGTCCTGTCCGCGCACCCGGACGTGCTCCTCGTCGAGGACGACCACGGCGCCGGCCTGGTCCACCTACCGCTGCACCCGCTGGCCGGAGCCACCACCCGCTGGCTGCTGACCCGCTCGACCGCCAAGGCCTACGGCCCGGACCTGCGCCTGGCCCTGGTCACCGGCGACCAGCTCACGCTGGAGCGGCTGCGCGGCCGTCAGCGCCTGGCCACCGGCTGGGTCAGCCACCTGCTGCAACGCGCCGTCGCCCACCTGTGGCGCACCGGCGCGGTGGACAGCGCCGCCGTGGCCGCCGCGTACGCGGAACGCCGCGACGGCCTGATCGCCGCGCTGGCCGGGCACGGGATCCCGGCACACGGGCGCAGCGGGCTCAACGTCTGGGTCCCGGTGCCCGACGAGAGCACCGTGATCAGCCGGCTGCTGGCGGCCGGCTGGGCCGTCGCGCCCGGCGCGCGCAACAGGATCGCCACGCCGCCCGCGATCCGCGTCACGATCGCCGCGCTGAGCCCGGGGGAGATCCCCGGGCTCGCCGCCGACCTCGCCGCCGCACTCCGCCCGGCCGGCGGCAGGTACGGCTGACACACCGGGATCAGGACGGCCCGGGATCAGGACGGCAGGGTCTCCCCGATCCACCCCTCGGGCCCGCACCCGGGCGGGATGAGGAAGACGGCCGAACCGATCGTGGTGATCCACTCGTTGAGCAGGTCACCCTCGGCCAACCGGCGCTGGACGGGCACGAACTGCCGCTCGACGTCCGCCTGGTAGGAGGCGAACAGCAGCCCGGAGTCCGAGGTGCCGTCGGCCGCCACGCCCTCGTCGTAGTTGTACGGCCGGCGCAGGATCCGCTGCCCGGGATCGGCCACCCGGGCCCGCCTGATGTGGGCGTACTCGGAGATCACCGGGAAGCCGAGCCGGTTCGTGCGCGCGAAGTCCGGCTCGTCGTGCTCGGCCCGGCCGGTCAGTGGGGCGCCGTCGCCGAGCCTGCGGCCGATGGTGAACTCCCTGGCCACCCGGTCGGCGGCGTCCCAGGTCTCCAGCTTCATCCTGATCCTGCGCAGCACCAGCGTGGTGCCGCCGTGCAGCCATTGCGGACCCTGGCCGATCCACACCGCCCGGTCCAGGTCGGTGGGGTTGACCGTGCCGTCGACCTGGCCCATCAGGTTGCGCTGCGTGGTGCCCGCCGGTGAGAGCGCGCTGCGGAAGCCGCGTTGCGTCCATCTGACGCGGGTGAACGACCGGGCGTCCTTCACGATCATCCGCAACGCGTGCGCGAGCGTGAGCTGGTCGTCTGCGCAGATCTGCACGAGCAGGTCGCCGCCGCTCCACCGCTTGTCCAGCCGGTCGGTCTCGAACGCGGGCAGCGGCGAGAGCGGCGGCTCGACCCCGGCCGCCGCGAACAGCCCGGCGCCGAAGCCGAACGTGATCGTCAGCCTGGCGGGGGTGGTGGCCAGCTCGGGCTCGGTGTCGGCGAGCGCGGGACGGCCCTGGGTGAGCCGGCGGGCGTCGTCGGTGAGCAACTGCATCAGCCGCACGACGGACTCGCGGTCGCCGCCCGGCCGCAGGTCCAGGCCGAGGAACACGGCGTACGCCTGCGGGGACGTGGCCACGCCGGCCTGGTGGGGTCCGTGGAACGGCTCGGCCGCCGGGGCGGCGCGGGTGAGAGTGGCGCGGGTGGGCGTGGCGGCCGGGGTCGCGGGCGCGGCGAGTGCGCCGGCCGCGGTGACGGCGCCCCCGGCGAACAGGTTCCTGCGCGAGATCACTGGTGCCCCGGCTGGTAGTCCTCCTTGCCGCCGGCGAAGTCCTTGCCGACGGCGGTGAACTCCAGCGGCCGGCCGTCCTTGACGGTCAGCGTGAACGGGATCCGCGCACCGGGCTTCACCTCGTCCGTGACGCCCATGAGCATGATGTGGTCGCCGCCGGGCTGGAGCTGGTGCGTGCCGCGCGCGGGCACCACGAAACCGCCCTCCTTGGGCCGCATGACCATCTTGCCGCCGGACTCCACCACCTCGTGCAGCTCCACGGTTGGGGACAGCGGGGTCGCGCCGGCCACGATCGTGATGGCCGCGTCGGTGTTGTTGACCAGCGTCCCGAACGCGGCGGTCATCGCCTTCCCGGTGGTCTTCACCCAGGGGTCGGTGATGGTCAGCGCCGGCACGCCGGCATCGGCGGAAGCGGAAGTGGAAGCGGAGGGTGCGGGCGCGGCGGCGGTGGTGGGCTCGCCGCCGCAGCCGGCCATCAGGAGCGCGGCGGCCAGCAGCAAGGCCGAACGAGAGAACGCATGACGAGAGAACACGGGGAAACGCCTTTCACCCCGGGGCACGCGAACGCCGCCCCGGGCACAGGGGTTGTCGGAGGAGACGTCTGCCGGACCTGGCAGGTCAGGCGGGGACGACCTCGGGCGGACCCCTCCTGCTGACCACGTGACGCAGCACCGCCGAGCGCGGCAGGAGCGGCCGCGACGTGCTCGGCGGGACGGAGAAAGGCGTGCTGAACAGGGGCAGCACGATGACGAGCAGCCGGACGGCCAGGCGGCGCAGCACCGCGAACAACGCGGCCTCGCCACGCGACAGCCAGAGCGCGGTCAGCGCGATCGCCCAGCCGTGCGCCACCAGCATGCCCAGGCCGGGCACCAGCCCGGCGTGCGCGTGCCCGGCCGCCGCCTGCTCCGGCGCGGTGTGCGCCAGCGCGAACAGCAGGTGCATGACCACCTGGAGCGCGCCGAGCAGCGGCAGGATCAGCGCGAACGTGCGCTCGCGCCCCGCCAGCGGAACGGCGGCGCCGAACGACAGCCCCAGCGCGCCCAGCATGACCGGGGCCGAAACCGACCCGCCGCCGAGCACGTGCGCCGCCACGCCGAGCCCGAGCGACACGACGGCGAAGGCCGCGGCGCGGGCGAGACGGAACAGCGGGGACACCCGTTCAGGATTCCACGGCACCTCGCCGGGTGCCGCACCGGGTGATCAAGAAGCCGGATGGGCCTACCGGCCGACCGGCTCCCGCACGCACGCAGCCGTGCCTCCCGACCGCCTGACCGACCCGCTGACCGACCGCTGGGGCCATTCACGACGCCGCGCTCGCGGCCTCGGCACGGCCCGCGACAGCGCGTAGGCCAGCACCCCGAGCACGCACGCGATCAGCACCGCGAGCGCGGCGTGCGTGGCGGCCGTCCAGCCGCCGTCCAGCGCGCTGAGGAAGACGCCGCTGGTCACCGTGCCGCCGAGCACGCCCCCGGTCTCCTGCACGGTGCCGAGCACCCCGGCCGCCGCGCCAGCGCGCTCCTTGCGCACGCCGTCCAGCGCCGACGACAGCAGCGGCGACATGAGCAACCCCATCCCGGCCCCGGTGAACAGCAGCGACACCACGACCGCGGCCGGCGTGCCGGCGCCGTACAGCAGGGCCAGGCCGAGCAGCAGCGTCAGCGCCCCGGCCACCGGCAGGCCACGGCCGAGCAGCGCGCCGAGCCTGCCGGTGCGCAGCGAGGCCACGAAGAAGCCCGCGTTCAGCGCCGTGCACACCGCTCCTGCGGCCGCCGGGCCGAGCCTGAGCCCTTCCTGCAGGTACAGCGCGAGCACGAACGACAGCCCCGCCGACGCGCCGAACAGCAGCGCCACCGCCACCAGGCCGGGGACGAAGCCCCGCTCGGCGAACACGTCCAGGCGCAGCAGCGGCTCGCGTCCGGCCGCGGCCAGCCGGCGCTGGCGGACGGCGAACCAGCCGAGCACCGGCCCGGCGGCGGCCAGGCAGAGCCACGTCCACAGTGGCCAGCCCTGCTCGCGTCCCTGGATCAGCGGCAGCACGACCGCGACCAGCCCCGCCGCGACCAGGGCCGCGCCGAGCAGGTCGACGCCGCCGCGCGTGGCGTTCGCGGCAGGGACGTCCGGGACCAGCCGCCTGGTCAGGGCCAGCGCCGCCAGCCCGGCGGGCAGGTTGATCAGGAAGCAGGCCCGCCAGCCCAGCCCCAGCGGGTCGGCGGCCACCAGCAGCCCGCCGATCACCTGGCCGCCGACTCCGGCCAGGCCGACCGCGGTGCCGTACCAGCCGAACGCCCTGGCCCGGTCGGCGCCGCGGTAGATCGCGCCGAGCAGCGTCAGCACCTGCGGCGCGAGCAGCGCGGCCGCCGCGCCCTGCGCCACCCTGGCGGCCACCAGCGCGCCCGCGCCCGGCGCCAGCCCGCACGCCAGCGAGGCCAGCGTGAACAGCGCCAGCCCGGCCGCGAACACCCGCCGCGGCCCGAACAGGTCGCCCAGCCGCCCGGAGATGATCAGACCGGCCGCGTACGCGAGCCCGTAACCGGCGACGACGAACTGCAGCGCGGCGTCGCCCGCCGACAGGTCGGCGCGGATCGACGGGACGGCCACGTTGACGACGAAGAAGTCCAGCGTGGTCATGAACACCGCGACCAGCACCACGGGCAGGGCGAGCCAACGGTTGGCAGTCATGAGATCTCCAGGGAGCAGCGAGGCACAGGGCGGTGAGAGAACACCGGCGCGCGCCGAACGGTTGATCTCACCCTGGAGCCGGGCAGTATGGATTCGCTGCGGATCCGCTATGGGCCCGGGCATAATGCTGCGAAATGCGGAAATTCCCGGTTCTGCTCGACTACGCGGCGGCGATCGCCCCCGTCATCGACGCCGCCCACGTCAACGCGCACGCCGCCGCCCACCGGGCGGGGCTCGAACTCGCCGAGCGCGCCGGAGTCACCATCGGCCTGCTGAACGACCTGCGCTTCATCCTCCCGCTGCGCGCGCTGACCCGCCGCGACCTGTCCGCTCTCTACCGGTATCGCGACGCGGCGGGCATCGAGGCCGGGCTGCGTGAGCATCTGCGCGAGGGCACGCTGGCCGAGGACGGCGCGGGCACGCTGCGGCTGACGCGTACCGGGCTGTCGTTCGTCCTGGCGCTGTACGAGGTGCAGGGCGCCGGCGCCGAGCGGGTCTGGGCCGATCACGAGCCGAAGCGGGTGCTCGACCTGGTCACCCGGGTGCTCGACCGGGCCGAGCCGCTGCCGGGCGGCGCGTTCGAGCTGGCGGTGCCGCCGTACGAGCCGGACGGCGCGCCGGCCGAGCTGCTGCTGTTCAACCGGCTCGCCGCGCTGCGCTACCACCGCGCCGACGCGCACGCCGCGGCCTGGCAGATCGCCGGGCTGTCGGCGGCCGAGATCGTCACGCTGCCCGAGGGTCCGCTGCGCACCCGCATCGAGGACGACACGAACCGGCGCGCCGCGCAGCCGTACCTCGCGCTCTCACCTGAAGAACGCGAGGCACTGCGCGACGGGCTGTTCGCACTGGTCTAGCGTCGGGCTGGGTACGGTCGGCGCCCGTTCGCACTCGTCCAGCGTCGGGCTCGGAACCGGAACCGGAACCGGAACTGTCAGAGGGCCGCGAGCAGGCGGCCCACCTGGGTGCGGTCGTTGATGCCGAGCTTGTCGTAGGCGGCCTGCAGGTGGTTGGCCGCGGTCCGCGTCGACAGGGTCAGCCGGTCGGCGATCTGCCGGTTCGTCAGCCCGGCCGCGGCGAGCTGGATGATCTCCCGCTGCCGTGGCGTGAGCTCGGGCGTGGCCAGCTCGACCAGCGCCGGCGTGGACATCCCGGGGCACCGCTTGGCCAGCGCCCAGGCCCTGGTCTGCGCGCCCCTGGCCAGGGAACCGCGTCCGGCGCACCGGTGGGCCGCGGACTCCTGCGCGGTGGCCTCGGCCGCGTAGAGCGTCAGGCCGAGCCGGTCGAAACCGGCCGCGACCGCGCGCAGCTCGACGGCGTCACCGGTGGCCCGCGCGTGCCTGGCCAGCAGCCCGGCCAGCGGCGACTCCACCCGCTCGGCCAGCGCGGACAGCCGGTCGGCGGCCAGCGCGGGCACGCCGAGCCGCACCAGGTCGTGCAGCGCGAACAGCAGGAAACCGCGCTGCTCCTGCTTCTCGGCGACGTCGACCGCCGACAGGCACCTGGTCACCGCCTCGTCCAGGTCGCCGGAGGCGGCGGCCACCCAGACCGCGGCCTGCGACGCGGGCTGCCGGGTGAACGCCCACCTGCCCGCCAGGTCCTCGGCCGCGGCCAGCGTCTCGCGCGCCTGCCCGGCCTTGCCCAGCAGCGCCAGCGCGTGCGCCAGCTCGGCCAGGCACCGGCCCAGCCACGGCGTGCCCGCGGGCAGCCGGCCCGCCTCGTCGCGGCACCAGCGCGCCGCCGACACCGCGTCGCCGCGCAGCCTGGCGGCCATCGCCCGGTACGCCCCGAACCCGGACACCGACAGCTCGGCCGCGGCCAGCTCCATGCCTTCCGCCGCGGTGCGCCCGGCCTGCTCCAGCCGGCCGGAGAACACCTGCGCCGCGCAGCGGGCATCGAGCAGCGTGGGCAGCGCGTGCGGCGCCTCGTCGGCCCAGTCGTCCGCGCCGGCCAGCGCCTGCTCGACCACGCTCAGCGCGTGCTCGGTCCGTCCCGCGTACGCGTCGATCCAGGCCTCGAGACCGGCCGCGTGGGCCGCGCCCCTGACCGTCATCGGCTCGCACGCTCGCGCCCTGCCCAGCGAACCGGCCGCGCCGGTCAGCCGGCCGGCGAAGAAGTCGGCCACGCCCCGGTAGATGTGCACCTCCTGCTGCCAGGCGGGGTCGGTCAGCGCCCGCGCGGCCACGTCGAGCACCTGGCACGCCTCGGCGTCAGCGCCCGCCCAGGCCAGGTTGATGCCCAGGCTGAAGGCGTGCTGGGCGCGCTCGCCCTCGGTGACGGCGGTGCGTGCCGCCTGGCGCAGCGCGGCCAGCGCCGAGTCCGCGTCGCCGAGCACCATGAGCACCTGGCCGAGCAGCGCGACCGCCGACACGCCCGCGCCCGCGTCGGCCGCGGCCCTGGCCAGGCGGGCGGCCAGCCGTGGGTCACGCCTGGCCCAGGCCAGGTTCGCGGCCGACAGCAACATCGCCGGATCGCTGGCCGAGCCGCTGTCGAGCCGCCAGACGGCCGCCTTCAGCACGTCCTCGCGCCGCCGCAGCCCGCTGGCCTCCAGCGCCTCGGCCAGCATGCGCAGCCGCCGCCGCGTCCGCAGCGTGCCGCAGTCCGCCCGGACCACCTCGCCGTACAGCGGGTGCCCCAGCCGGACGTGCTCGCGCCGGTCCTCGGTCACGGTCACGACCAGGCCGCGCGACTCCACCCGCTCGACCACGTCCGCCGAGGTCAGCGAGACCAGCAGCTCGGTGCCCAGCGGCTCGCCGAACGCCACCAGTTCGAGCACCTCGCGCTCGGCCTGGTCGAGATGGCCGATCCTGGCCCCGACCAGCTCGCGCAGCCGGGTGGTCACCGGCAGCTCGCCGCGCCAGCGCCACTGCCCGCCCGTCTCGACCAGGCAGCCGCCGGTGCGCCCGGCGTGCACGACCTCGCGCAGGTAGAGCACGTTGCCCTCGCTGACACTGGCCAGATGCCGGACGGTCGCCGCGCCCACCTCGCCGCCCAGCGCCCCGGTCAGCACCTCGCCCACCTCGTCGACGGTCAGCGGCTGCAGCTCGACCCGGTCGAGCAGTTCGTCCTTCCACAACGCGGCCACCGGGGCCGGCTGCGCCTCGCCGCTGCGTACGGTGACCAGGATCCTGGCGGCACCCGTACGCGCCAGGTAGTGCACCAGTGCCGCGGACGCGGAGTCGAGCCGGTGCGCGTCGTCCACGCTGACCAGCAGCTCCCCCGGGCCCGCCGCCGCGCGCAGGTGGCCGGCCGCCCAGCACAGCAGGTTCTCGCCGCCCTCTGGCGGGCGTCCGGTCAGCACGTGCGCGAACGCGCCGAACGGGATCACCGCCGCGGTCTCCGTGCCCAGCGCGCGCACCACCGCGAACTCCCCCAGACCGATCAGCGCCTGCGCCGCCAGCCTGCTCTTGCCCACCCCCGCCGCACCGGCGATCAGTACGCCCGGCCCCGACCGCAGCGCCCCGCGCACGGTCGCGAGCGGACCCCCTCGCCCGACGAACGGCCATCCACTCCCCAGCTGCTCGCTCATCGTGCCTCCTCTCAGCCGTCATCCTCCCGGCGAGGGTTCGCGGGAGGTTCAGGCCGGATCCCGGCGGCGTCGTGCAGCAGGCGGACGACGGCCTCGGTACCGCTGAACGGCACCGGCTCGCAGCCCACCTCCTCGAGCAGCCCGCGCAACTGGCCGCCGGACTGTTCCGGCTCGACCAGGCGCACGATGACGGTTCGCATCAGGAGGTCGTCCTCAGGGCGACCACCTGGATCGGGGGAGCCGTTGTCATGCCCGCACGATCTCTCCCGCCGGTTCAGGTCTGGTTCAGGTACGGGCTCAGGTCTGGTTCAGGTACGGGCTCAGGTCTGGTTCAGGTACGGGTTCACGCGAGGTTCACGTGGGGTACGGCGCGGGCTCGACCTCCAGCTCGCGCATGCGCTCGGCGTAGAGGTGGTAGCGCCTGCGGGCGTCGCCGCGCCGGCCCGCCAGGTCGAGCACCCGGACCAGGCCCAGGTGGGCGCGCTCGTCGTAGCGGTCGCGTTCGAGCAGCCGCAGCCAGTAGCGCGCGGCCTCGTCGTAGCGCCGCTCGGCCGCCCGCGCCGTGGCCAGCCTGGCCGCGGCCTGCACGTAGGCCAGCCTGGCCTGCTCGCGCAGCCCGACCGCCCAGTCCGCGTACGGGTCCTCCTCGCAGAACTCCCCGCCGTACGCCGACTCGGCCGACTCCCAGCGCTCCAGCGCCTCGGCGGCACGCCCGGCCTGATCCAGCCGGACGGCGCCCGCCGCCAGGTCGAGGAACCGCTCGACGTCGAGGTCGACGTTCGACAGGTCCAGGCGCAACGCCCCCTCGTCGGAGACCACGATGGCGTCGGCCGGCCGTTCGCGTGCCGGGTCGAGGACCGTGCGCAGCGTGGACACCATGACGTTGAGCCTGCGCAGCCCCACGTGCGGGTCCTCCTGCTCCGGCCAGAGGATCTCGACCAGGCGTTCCCTGCTGATCGCGCCGCCGCGCCTGCTGATCAGGATCTTGAGCAGGTCGCGGGCCTTGCGCGACTGCCAGGCCGTACGGGGCAGCGGCACGCCGCCGCGCAGCACGCGGAACGTTCCCATGGTCTCCACGACCACCTTCGCCCCGGGCGCGGGCGCGAACCTGCCGATCAGCGCGTCGATCCGGTCGTCCAGCGCCCGGCAGCCGATCGCGTGCATGCGCTCGCGCACCCGGGCGGCCACGTCCCTGCCGCTCATCGGGTCGCCGAGACCGGCTCTGACCAGCTCGGCGCGAGCGGTGGCGATCGGGTCGCCGATCAGGGTCCAGCGGCGCACCGCCTCGTCGGCCAGGCCAGGGTCGGCGTCGAGCGCGGCACGCAGCTCGACGATGGCGGCCTGGGCGGCGTGGTCCCTGCGCCGCACCGCGACGGGCTCGGCCTCGGCCAGCAGCGCCCTGGCGTCGTCGGGACGGTCGGCGGCCAGCGCGACCCTGGCGCTGACCACCCGCGCGTTCACGCCCGCGATGCCTTCCGCGTGTTCGAGCGCCTGCTCGGCCACGCGGGCCGCCTCGTCGAGGTCTTCGCGGGCCAGCAGGTCGGCCAGCGCGTTGAGCATGATGGACCGGCCCTGCACCTCGCCGGACTTGACGGAGTCCGCGATGATCCGCCGCCAGATCGCGATCGCCGCCCCGCGGTCGCCGCGCAGCGCGTGGATCTCGGCCAGCCTGGTCAGCCCGTACGTGACCAGGTGCGACCCCATCGCCTCCCAGCGGGCCACCGCGTCGGCGGCGTCGACCTCGGCCTCCTCCAGCCGGCCGAGACTGATCAGCGCCTTGGCCCGGTTCTCCAGCACGAACGGCGCGTACGGCGCGAACGGCACCAGGTCGCACAGCCTGGCCGCGATCTCGGTCTCGGCCAGCGCGTCGGTGCTCGCGCCTTCGTCCAGATGCCTGGAGGCCCGGTTCGACCGGATGCGGATGAGCTGCACGACGTCCCCGGCCCGCTCGGCGTACTCCAGGGCCCGCAGGTAGTAGGCGTCGTTGGCGCGGCGGTCGCCGTCGAGCGCGGCCAGCATGGCCAGCACCGTGTTCGCCGCCGCCAGCGCGGCCGGCGCGCCGCTCGCGCCGGCCTGCTCCAGCGCCCGGTCCGCCAGCTCGGCGCAGCCGGCCCGGTCACCCCGCATCCACAGGACGGTGGCCGCCGACGCCGCGCAGATCGCCGCGTCGGCCTGCGGCATCCCGCACTCCATGCCCCTGCGGTAGGAGTCGAGCGCGGCGTCGAAGTCGCCGCGCATGTGGTCGATGAAGCCCAGCCGCCTGGCCACCAGCGCGTCGAACGCCGGGCCGGCCGCCGCGCGGGCGAGCAGGTCGCGTGCGGTGTTCCAGTGCCCCCGGTTCTGCTCGGCGACCCCGGCCAGCCGGAGCATCGCGGGCGAGCGCCTGACCGGCTCGGGCAGCAGGTCGAGCGCCGCGATCACGTCGCCGCGCTCGGCCAGGCGCAGGCCGTGGGCGTCGAGCAGCGCCGCGGCGAGATCGGCGTGCCCGGTCGCCACCGCCGCACGCAGGGCCAGTTCGGGCTGGTCGTGCTCGGTGTACCAGCGGGCGGCCACCGCGGCCACGTCGTGGGCCTCGTGCCGGTCCAGCGGCGCGTGCCTGGTCAGCACGTGCGCGCTGGTGGCGGTGAGCCGGTGGCCCTCCTGGCCGGCTTCGAGGAACAGCCCGCGCCTGGTCAGCGACTCGAGGGTGTCGGGCGGCGCGCCCAGCGTGGCGGCCAGGCCGCCGGTCAGCACCGGCAGCGCGGTGGCCGCGCGTAACAACTCGCGCATGGCGGCGGGCAGGTCGTCGTAGGCGGCGAGGATCAGCCGTTCCAGCGTGGCGGAGTTGGCCGCCAGGCTCGCCGCCCTGCCCGGCCAGACGGCCGGATCTTCCCTGGCCAGGGCGTCGAGCGCGGCCTGCACCGCGGCCGGCCAGCCGCCGCAGGCCGTGTGCAGCGCGGCGGCGATGCCCGCGCCGGGCTCGCCCAGCCGGGCGTGGGCCCAGGTCTCGGTCTCGCCGGGGGTGAGCGCCAGGTCGGTGGCGTCGAGGTCGAGCACCTCGTGGTCCTGGCGCAGACGGGCGGTGGGAAAGGGCAGCGGCGCCCGCGAGGCGGTGACCAGGTGCAGGTGCCTGGGCGCGGCCCGGACCAGGGTCTCGACGTATCGCACCGGGCCCGGCGCGTCGGCGATCGCCTCGACGCCGTCGAAGATCAGTGCCAGGCCCCGGGTGAGCCGCCCGGCCAGCGCCTCGGCCAGCGCGCCCGCCAGCGCCGCGGCCCTGGACAGCTCTTCCGCGTCGGGGCCGAGCGGCGACCCGGCGGTGGCGATCAGGTCGTGCGGGAGCCCGGGAACCGCCTGCGACAGCGCGGACGCCACCGCCCCGGCCAGCGTCGGCAGGTCGCGATCGGCCGGCCCGAGCCGGTGCAGCACACCCCCGACGGCCTGGCTCCATCCGGCCAGCGCGATCGACTTCCCAAAGCCCGTGGTCGCCACGAGAGTGGTGAGCCTGTGCGTAAGCGCCCCGTCGAGCCGCCGGTCGAGGGCGGGACGGGGTTGCACCCACCCTCGTTCCACCCCCGCATGCTACGCCCGCGGCACTCGGGGACTCCAGAGTTCGCAAAGTGCCACCTCCCGGTAACCGGTGGGTAGGCGCACTATGGTCGTACTTCCAACAGGAGGCGCTGTGGAACAGGATCTGCCCGGCGGTGCGCGGCTGATCGTGGGGGTGGACGAGTCCCCGGCCTCGCGCTGGGCTCTGGCCTGGGCCATCGGCGTGGCCAGGCTCCACCGCATGGCTCTGGTGGCCGTCCACGTCAGTCGCGCGCCCGTACATCCCTTCCCCGAGGCACTGCCCGTGCAGCACGCGGTCAGGATGGGGGAGGAGGCCCGCTGCTCCGAGGTGATCTCGGGCGTGTTCGAGGACGTGGCCGGCGGCGTGCCCGACGACGTCACGACCGCGATGATCGGCCGGGTCGGCGACCCCGGCTACCACCTGGTCGACCTGGCCCGCGAGGGTGATCTGCTGGTGCTCGGGCGGGGCAGGCGCGGCCTGCTGAGCCGGTTGTTCCTGCCGTCGACCAGCATGTACTGCGCCAGACACGCGCGAACGACCGTGGTGATCGTGCGCCAGCCTTCACCGCCGGACGAGCCGCAGCTGTCGGGCGAGCATCGGTCCAGGCGGTTCTGGAGCCGCGGCGACCGCCGCTAGCCGGTCGAGCCGAGCGATCGGCGGAGCAGGCGCAGGCCGTCCGGGAGGTCGTGCTGCCCGATCGCGCCGTAGCCGAGCACCAGTCCGGGCTGGGCGGGCGTCTCGCCGCAGTACCCGCCGAGCTCCTCGACGGCCAGCCCGGGCAGCCGGTTCATGGACACGCCTGGGGCGAACCTGGCGCACAGGTGCAGCCCGGCCGACGACGGCACCGGCCGCAGCCGCTCGTCCGCGGCCAGCGTCGCGGCGATCAGCTCGTGCCTGGCCGCGTACTCGCGGGTGGCCTTCCTGATGTGCCTGGCCAGCAGGCCCTCGTCGATGAAGCGGGCCAGCGCGGCCTGGGTGGGCAGCTCGCCGTGCCAGTCGGAGAGCTGCTTGGCCGCGCGCAGCGCGGGGCCGAGCGAGGCCGGGGCGACCAGGAAGCCGAGCCTGAGCATGGGCAGCAGTGTCTTGGAGAACGAGCCGACGTAGATGACGCGACCGGCCCGGTCGAGGCTCTGGAGCGGTTCGAGCGGACGTTCGCCGAAGCGGAACTCGCTGTCGTAGTCGTCCTCGATCACCACCGCGCTGCGGCCTTCCGCCCACTTGAGCAGGGCCGCGCGGCGGGCCAGCGACATGGGCGTGCCCAGCGGGAACTGGTGCGAAGGGGTGACGTAGACCAGGCGGGCCGCGCTCGGGATGGCCGAGACGACCAGGCCCTCGGCGTCCACGGGCACCCCGGCCACGCGCGCGCCCAGCGAGCGGAACAGCAGCCGGGCCGGTGGGTATCCGGGTTCCTCGACCGCCACGCACGCGCCCGGCTCGATCAGCACGCGTCCGATGAGGTCGAGCGCCTGCTGCGCGCCGTTGGTGATCAGCACGTCGGCCGCGCTCGCGTGCACCGAGCGGCTGATGCCGATGTGCCGGGAGATGGCCTCACGCAGGCCCTCGTGCCCGGCCGGGTCGCCGTAGACGGCGGCGCCAGGACGCAGTTCGCGGGCCACCAGCCGGCGCCAGGTCTCCATCGGGAACAGCCGGGCGTCTGGCACGCCGACGCGGAAGTCGTACCTGTCGCCGGTCAGGTTGGGGGAGAAGGTGAGGTCGCGCCAGACCGGGCGCGGGCGCACCACGCCCTTGGGCGCGGCCCGGCCGCGTACCGGGTCGGCGGACACGAACGTGCCCGCGCCCGCCCGGCCCACCAGGAACCCGTCGGCCACCAGCCGGTCGTAGGCCACCGCGACCGTGTTCCTGGAGATCTCCAGCCGCGTGGCCAGCTCTCTGGTCGGCGGCAGTCGTTCGCCGGAGCGCAGGCGTCCGTCGAGTATGGCGTCGAGCAGTTGCCTGTACACCTGTGCGGCCAGGTCACCGCAGCCGTGCAGGCTGATGTGGACGTCCATCTTGGCCCAATCATTTCACCGGAAATTGGAGCTTATATCGGGACAAAGGTGGGTGGAGCATGGGCGCATGACAGAACGCATCAATCTCGGCTCCCTGGCCGGTGACGCCTACCGGGCGATGGCGGGCCTCGACCGGTTCGTGGCCGCCAGTACCCTGCCCAAGCCACTCCTGGAACTCGTCCGCCTGCGCGCCAGCCAGATCAACGGCTGCGTCTACTGCGTGGACATGCACAGCTCGGACGCCAAGCTCGCCGGCGAGAGCGACGCCAGGCTGCACGCGGTGGCGGTCTGGCAGGAGGCGCCTTTCTTCACCCCCCAGGAACGCGCCGCGCTCGCCTTCACCGAGTCCGCCACCAGGTTGTCCACCGACGACGTCACCGACGAGGTCTGGGCGCAGGTCACCGCGCACTTCACCGAGGAGGAGTCGGCCGCGCTCATCGTGGCCGTGGCGTCCATCAACGCCTGGAACCGGATGGGCGTCTCCGCCAGGATGATCCCGGAGTCCTACAAGTCATGAACGACCGGCGGGTGCTCGCGCTGGCCCAGTTCGCCAACGCCTTCGGCGACGGGCTCTACCTGGTGACCTCGGCGCTCTACTTCACCAGGGTGGTCGGCCTGTCGCCGGCCCAGATCGGCTTCGGTCTGACGCTGGGCTGGGCGGTGGGCGCGGTGGCCGGGGTGCCGCTGGGGCACCTGGCCGACCGGCGCGGGCCCCGCGGCGTGGCCGTCCTGCTGGCGCTCACCACGGCCGCGGCGGTGGCGGCGTTCCTGTTCGTCGGCTCGTTCGGCTGGTTCGTGGCGGTCGCCTGCCTGTACGGCACCGCGCAGACCGGCCTGTCCGCCGCCCGTCAGGCGCTGCTGGCCGCGCTGGTCGAGCCGGCCGAGCGCACCGCCGTACGCGCGAGCCTGCAGGCCGTGCTGAACGCCGGGCTGGCCGTGGGCGCCGCGCTCGGCGGCCTGGCGCTGCACCTGGGCACCCGGGCCGGCTACCAGACCGTCTTCGCGCTGGACGCGGCCGGCTTCGTGATCGCCGCGCTGGTGCTGCTCAGGCTGCCCGCCGTGCGGACCGCCCCGGTGACCGCCGGGCCGCGCCTGGCCGTGCTCAGGGACCGGCCGTACGCGGTGGTGACGCTGATCAACGCGGTGATGCTCTTCTACATGCCGCTGCTCAGCCTGCTCGTGCCGCTGTGGATCGCCGAGCGCACCACCGCCCCGGCATGGCTGGTCTCGGTGCTCCTGCTGCTCAACACACTCAGCGTGGTGCTGTTCCAGGTACGGGTGGCCAGGCGGGTCAAGGGCCTGCGCGATGCCTCGGTCTCGGTGCGGAACTCCGGTTTCGTGATGTTCGCCGCGTGCGCGGTGTTCGCGTTGTCCGGGCTCGGGCCGTACGCCTGGCTGTTCCTGCTGGTGGCGGGCGGGCTGCTGGTGGCCGGCGAGATGATGCTGGCCGCCGGGTCGTGGGAGATCGGCTTCGGGCTGGCTCCGGCCGACAAGCAGGGCCAGTATCAAGGGTTCTTCGGCACCGGGGTGGCCGTGGCCAGGATGCTCGGCCCGGTCGTGCTGACCTGGCTGGTGCTCGGCGCGGGCGCGGCCGGCTGGCTGCTGGTCGGCCTCATGTTCGTGACGGCCGGCGCCGCGATGGCACCGGCCGTCAGATGGGCGGAACGCACACGCGTCCTACCTGAAGGCGCGCGTGTCCGACCTGAAGCCACGCATGTCCTACCTGAAGGCACGCACGTCTTACTTGAAGGCACGCAGCCGCAGGCTGTTGCTGACCACGAAGACACTGGAGAACGCCATCGCGGCCCCGGCGATCATCGGGTTGAGCAGGCCGAGCGCGGCCAGCGGCAGGGCGGCCACGTTGTAGGCGAAGGCCCAGAACAGGTTGCCCTTGATCGTGCCCAGCGTCCGGCGTGAGAGCCTGATCGCGTCGGCCGCCACCCGCAGGTCGCCCCTGACCAGCGTGAGGTCGGAGGCCTCGATCGCGGCGTCGGTGCCGGTGCCCATGGCCAGGCCCAGATCGGCCTGGGCCAGCGCGGCGGCGTCGTTCGCGCCGTCGCCCACCATGGCCACCACCTTGCCCTCCGCCTGCAGCCGCTTGACCACATCGACCTTGTCGGCCGGCAGCACCTCGGCGATGACCTCGTCGATACCGACCTCGGCCGCCACCGTCTCGGCCACCTGCTCGTTGTCGCCGGTCAGCAGGACCGGGGTGAGCCCGAGGGCGCGGAGCTGGGCGATGGCCTCCTTGCTGGTCGGCTTGACCACGTCGGCGACCACCAGGACCGCGCGGGCCTGACCGTCCCAGCCGACCGCGACCGCGGTGCGGCCGGCCGCCTGGGCGGCGTGCAGGGCCCGCTCCAGCTCGGACGTGAGGTGCTGCGACCACTCGGCCAGCAGCCGGGGCCGGCCCACCAGCATGGCGTGGCCGTCGACGATGCCCTGCACGCCCAGACCCTCGACGTTGGCGAAGTCCTCGACCGTGGCGTCGGACTGGGCGGCCTTGGCGATGGCCTGCGCGATCGGGTGCTCGGACGCGTGCTCGATGGCTCCGGCGAGCCTGAGCACCTCCTCGCGGCTCTCCCCCTCGGCCAGGTGCACGCCGACCAGCGTCATCCGGCCCTCGGTGACCGTGCCGGTCTTGTCCAGGACGATCGTGTCGATCCTGCGGGTGGACTCCAGGACCTCCGGGCCCTTGATCAGGATGCCGAGCTGCGCGCCCCGTCCGGTGCCGACCAGCAGCGCGGTCGGCGTGGCCAGGCCCAGGGCGCACGGGCAGGCGATGATCAGCACCGCGACCGCGGCGGTGAACGCCGCGCCGACGCCGTCGCCGGTGCCCAGCCAGAAGCCGAGCGTGCCGAGGGCCAGCGCGATGACGATCGGCACGAAGATGCCGGAGACGCGGTCGGCCAGGCGCTGCACCTGGGCCTTGCCGGTCTGGGCCGCCTCGACCAGCTTGGCCATCTGGGCGAGCTGGGTGTCGGCGCCGACCCGGGTGGCCCGGACGACCAGCCGTCCGCCGGCGTTCACGGTCGCGCCGGTGACGGCATCACCGGGTCTGACCTCGACCGGGACCGACTCGCCGGTGAGCATCGAGGCGTCGACCGCGCTGGCGCCCTCCTCGATCACGCCGTCCGTGGCGATCTTCTCGCCGGGCCGGACGACGAACCTGTCGCCGGTCTTGAGCTGCTCGACCGGGATGCGGCGGCCGTCGGCCAGTTCCACGTCCTTGGCGCCCAGTTCCAGCAGCGCGCGCAGCGCGGCTCCGGCCCGGCGCTTGGAGCGGGACTCGAAGTAGCGGCCGGCCAGGATGAACGCGGTGACCCCGGCGGCGGCCTCCAGGTAGATGTTGCCCGAGCCGTCGGTGCGCTCGATGGTGAACGCGAACGGGTGTGTCATCCCGGGGGTGCCGGCGGTGCCGAAGAACAGCGCCCACAGCGACCAGCCGAGCGCGGCGATCGTGCCGAGCGAGATCAGGGTGTCCATGGTGGCCGCGCCGTGGCGCAGGTTCGTCCAGGCGGCCTTGTGGAACGGCCAGCCGGCGTAGACCACCACCGGGGCGGCCAGCACCAGCGACAACCACTGCCAGTTGGTGAACTGCAGCGGCGGGATCATCGCCATCGCGATCACCGGGACGCTCAGCGTGACGGCGGTGATCAGGCGCTGCCGCAGCGGCGCGAGCTCGTCGGCGGGCTCCTGCTCTTCTCCTGCCTTAGCCGTGGGCGGGGCGGGGAGCGCGGCGGTGTAGCCGGCCTTTTCGACCTCGCCGATCAGCGTCTGCGGATCGACGCCTTCGGGGAAGGTGACCTTCGCCTTCTCCGTCGCGTAGTTGACGGTGGCGGTCACGCCGTCGAGCTTGTTCAGTCTGCGCTCGATGCGGTTGGCGCAGGACGCGCACGTCATGCCGCCGATCGAGAGTTCGACAGCCCTGTCTTCGGTGAGGGAAGACATCATCTCTCCTTTCCTGCGCGTTCCCGGCGTGCGTCTTGCTGTCAGTGGTGGTGGGTGCCCGCGTGGTGTTCGTGGGCGCCTGCGGGGGCCGGGCCGTCCGCGCTCGCCGTGAAGTCCGCGGTGTGGACCTCGCCGTCGTGCTGGAAGTCCAGGAACAGGCGGTAGTCGCCGCCGCTGGGCGCCTCGGCGTAGAAGGTGATCTCCGGGCCGGCCTGCTCGCTCTCCTCGGGATGCACGTGCAGGTAGGCGAGGTCAGCGGCGCGCAGTGCCACCAGGTGGCCGTAGGCGCCGAGGTACGGCTGCAGGTCCGTGACCGGCTCGCCGTCCTTGCCGACCGTGAGCGTGAGCTTGGCGGCCCGGCCGGGCACCAGGTCCCCGTCGAGGGTCACAGTGTAGCCGTCGACCGTGGCCGTACGGCTGACCTCGGGCAGCGGCTCGGGCCGGTGATCGCCGGGGACGAGCAGGTCGGCGCCGAGCGTCACGCCGCTCCCGCCGATGGGCGCGAAGTCGGCGAAGGCCCGGTACGGCCCGGCGGCGGGCAGGGTCAGCTTGACCGACCAGGTGCCGTCGGGGGCGAGTTCGGGGTGCAGGTGCTGGAAGGTCGTCAGGTCGCGGGAGACCACGATGAAGTGCAGCTTCTTGTCGTGCTCGACCTGGTAGCCGGTGACCGGGCGGCCGTCCGAGCCGGTCACCGTGAAGCGGAAGTCGGTGGGTGCGCCGGCCTTGACGGTGGTCAGCGGGTTGAGCGTGTAGCCGTGCTGCGACATCTGGAGCCCCCCGGGGGTATCAGTTGCGTGAGTCTGAGTGTGGGAGTGGGTGGCTGATCGCGTTCCCGTGGGGCCGGCCGGGGTGGTCGGGCCCGGGGTGGGCCCGACCTGGCCGGCCGCGGTGTTCACGAGTTCGCCACCAGTTCGTAGCCCGCTTCCTCGACCGCGGCGCTGATCGCACCCTGGTCGACCGGGCTGTCGCTGTTGACGGTCAGCAGGCCGCTGGCCAGGTCGACCTCCACGGAGGTGACCCCGGCGACCTCGCCGACCTCTTCCTTCACCGAGCTGACGCAGTGGCCGCAGGTCATGCCCTTGACGGTGTAGGTGGCGGTGCTCATGGCGGTCTCCTTCGCTTCGGCGTTCTTCTTGCTCGTAGTCGATG
Organism: Nonomuraea antri; assembly: GCF_013283785.1. Classification (GTDB taxonomy): domain Bacteria; phylum Actinomycetota; class Actinomycetes; order Streptosporangiales; family Streptosporangiaceae; genus Nonomuraea; species Nonomuraea antri. Next base: position 51,462 of record NZ_JABCPZ010000013.1, on the reverse strand, counting down.
CTAACACCGTACCCCCCTAGGGTATGTCGGAGGGACGATGAGATTCAGCTCACACCTTCGCCCGCTCGTCGGCAGCGGGCGCGTTCGCGGCGGCCGGCTTGCGCATGAGGGCCACCGCCAGCACCGCGCCGACCACGGCCACCACCGCGGCGCCGACGAAGGCACCCTGGAAGCCGTCGACCAGCCGCTGCTCGGACGTGGCGATCGCGGTCATGACCGCCAGGCCGAGCGCCGAGCCCACGTTGTAGGTGGTGTTGACGATGCCCGAGGCCAGGCCCGCCTCCTCCGGCCGGGCGCCGGACATGGCCGACATCATGGCCGGGATGTAGGCCAGCGACATGCCCACCGCGGCGATCAGGCTCGCCGGGAGCACGTTCACGGCGAAGGAACCGCCCTCACCGGCGAACGAGAGCCCGAACACGCCGGCCGCCAGCACCAGCAGTCCGATCACGATGAGCGGCTTGGCGCCGAAGCGGCCGAGCAGCTTGGCGGTGATGCCGATCATGAAGATCATGATGGCGACGGTCATCGGCAGCAGCGCCGCGCCGCTGGGGAACGCGCCGTAGCCGAGGACCTGCTGCAGGTAGAGGTTCAGGAAGTACCACATGGGGATCCAGGCCGCGCCGAGCAGCGCCATCGCCAGGTTCGACGAGGCCAGCCCCGGCGTACGCCAGATCGACAGTGGCATCAGCGGCTCCCTGACGCTGCGCTGGACGATGAGGAACAGCGCGAGCAGCGCCACGCCGCCGAGGCCGGCGAGCCAGTTCTCGCTGACGATGCCGTACACGGCGAGCGCGATGCCGGCGGTTGCGGACACGGCGCCCACCACGTCGACCGAACCCCGCTTGCCCTGGACCGCGGGCAGCAGCCCGGTCGCCAGCAGCGTGGCCACGCCGATCGGGATGTAGATGATGAACACCCAGGGCCAGCTGAGGTATTCGGTGATGACGCCGCCGAGGAACACGCCCGCGGTGCCGCCGGCCGGGGCCGCCGCGCCGTACAGCGCCATGGCCTTGCCCAGCTCGCGCGGGTTGCCCCCGAAGAGCATCATGAGCAACGTCATGGCGGCCGGCGCGATCAGCGCGCCGCCGACGCCCTGGACGCCGCGGCCGAGGATCTCGGTCCAGGCGTTGCCCGCGGCGGCCGCGATCACCGAGCCGGCGATCAGGATCACCCATCCGGTCACGAACACCCTGCGCGCGCCGAACAGGTCGCTCAGGCGTCCGCCGAGCAGCAGCAGCCCGCCGAACGCGACCACGTAGGCGTTGAACACCCACTGCAGGCTGTTCGCGGTGAACCCGAGGTCGCGCTGCATGTCGGGCAGTGCGACTCCGATGATGGACGTATCCATGATCACCATGAACTGTGCGGCGGCGAGCACGATGAGTGCCCACCACCGGCGCGGATTCTCAGCCATGATGCCCTCCCTTCCTTCCTATTACCCCTAGGGGGTATCTCGTGGACGGCGAGGAACGTAACATACCCCCCAGGGGTTTGTCTAACGTGCGCCGAGTCCGGCTATTTGGCATGATCGAAACGTTGTCCAAGATAGGACGGGTATAGCTGGCCCCACCTGGGGCCGAACGCTCGTTCTCCGTACATTCAGCACATCTGGTCCGTGCGCAACTCAGGGACCGCAGCCATACCTTGCTAGGCTGCATGTCAACCGTTGGGTCTCACCCCGGCAGGTGAGACCGTCGAAGAAGTGGGGTCACACCGTGAAGAAGCTGCTTGTTCTGGCGCTGGTCGCCCTTGGGGGGTTGCTGATCTGGCGTAAGTGGCAGGCCGACCGCGCCGAGCTCGATCTGTGGACCGAGGCCACCGGCAGCGAGAACTAGCCGACCGGCGAGGCGATGAGTGACGTCGTCCCCATAAAACTGGTGTGCCTGGACCTGGCGGGCACCACAGTCGGAGACATCGCCATGGTCGAGCGCGCCTTCGCCGAGGCGATCGCCACCCAGGGCATAGTCCCCGGGACCGGAGCGTACGCACGTGCCATGGTCCACGTGCACCGGTCCCGGGGCTGCCCCAAGATCGATGTCTTCCGTGGGATATTTCCTGGAAACGAAGCCCAGGCCCAGGCGGCGAACCTGACGTTCGAGCGCTCCTACGAGGGCGCTTTGGAACGTGCCGGGCTCGAACCCATGGCCGGCGTGCCCGAGGTCCTCGACAAGCTCAGGGGCTCAGGCATCAAACTCGCCCTGATCACCGCCTTCAGCCGCAACACCCTGGGCCGCGTCCTGAGCGTGCTCGACTGGGACGACAAGATCGACCTGGCCATCTGCCCCCAGGACGCCGGTCGCGGCCGCCCCTGGCCCGACATGGTGCTGCACGCCGTCCTGCGGACGGGGGTGGAGGACGTCCGCCAGGTCGCCGTCATCGGCGACTCGGAGAGCGACATGCTCTGCGGCCGCCGGTCCGGCGCGTCGATCGTGGCCGGGGTGCTCACGGGCGTGCACAGCAGGGAGCGGCTGCTGAAGGGCGGCGCCACGCACATCCTGGAGTCGATCGCGGACTTCCCGGGGCTGGTGCTGAGCGACGACCTGGGCTCCACGGAGGTCGCGCCCACCGTGCGGTAACTCATCATCGAGGGGGGTATCGGGCAGTATCGAGGGAGGGAAAGGCCGGGCCTCGGCGCAACACCACCGCCCAGGCCCGAGCCTCGTCACGCCGTCACCGGGCTCGGGGCCATATCAAGTGGCGCGAAAGCCTATGCTGTTGCTACGGTGTACGACCGGAGCAGGTGACTGGCTGTGACGCGTTTCCTCAGGTCAGGCACTTGTATCGGGGCCTTAGCTCAGTTGGCAGAGCGCCTGCTTTGCAAGCAGGATGTCAGGAGTTCGAATCTCCTAGGCTCCACCAGCGAAAAGACACCCCCGCCGAAGATCCTCCAGCGGGGGTGAGTGTCTAACTGAGTGACTAAGCCTCTTCGGCCAGCGGAAATATGCCGTCCATCGCTTCGGCTCCCTCCAGCAGGACCGGCCGGAGCTGGAAGCGGTAGACCGTCTCGGTTACCACCGTGTTCGCGTGACCGACCAGGCGTGAGATGTCCTCGATGGGCACCCCTGAGTCCGAGAGCAGCGAGACGAAGCTGTGCCGCAACTCTCGCGGCGTCCACTCCCCGCTGGCTAGTCCGGCAGCACCGAGCACGTTGGGAAAGTCGCGGCGCACATTCCGGGCCGCCAGCGCCGTGCCGGTCCGGGTTCGGAAGACCAGGCCCATGTCAGCCCCTGTCTCGTCCGCGTCCGCTCTCAGGTCCTTCCGGTCAGCCCCGTCTCTTGGTGCAGTCGTCGCAGCAGCTCGCCAGCTGGCTCTCGTGCCATTAACGTGCCATTAGCCTGCGGGGGTCGAGATTCCGCCGTCATCGCGCTTCTTGCGTTCCCCTCGCCTTCCTTCGCGCGTCGGCGATCTTCAGTCGGCGTCTGGGGTCGCGTGCTGGTAGATCAGCGCGGCGAGGGTGTTGCCGGTGTGCCAGAGATCATGAAAGTGCAGGCCCTGACGCATTCGCCCGCTTGGCCTTGAGCTGGCGGTGCCGCTCCGAGGGGGGCGCCGCGTACGAAACGTCGTCAGATGGTCAAGGGATGTGGCGCAACGGGCCGGATGATTTGCGTCCGGCGGCGCGCTGCGCGCAGTCTGTAATGTTCTCGCGCGCCGACCTCTGACCACGCGGGTACAGGGGCGGTCAAGCAGGCGGAGGCGGGCTGGCGGTGTCAGTGAACTGGCGGAAGGCGTCGAGCATCTCGCCGAGGTTCAAGGGACCGCAGACGCCCTGAAACTGGACGCCGTCGCTCCACACACGAACCCAGTCATCGTCGGAGCGATCCACTTCCATGCTTCCCTTGGAAGCGCCCTCCAGTGAGGTACCGACGAGGTCGACCTTCAGGATCCAGCCGGGGTTGTCGAGAGTGTCGATCGTGACCCCGTAGCCATGTTCCCAGTCGCCGTCACATTGGGAGCTGTACCAGGACTGGAGATAGCCGAGAGCATCAGAGATCACGTCGAGAGTCTGCCATCCGTGCCATTCGGCGCGGTCGACAGGGGTAGTCATTGTCAGCATGACTGGTAGGAGGCATCTGACGAGCGTGCCGGCCCCCTCGGCCGCCGTCATGACGTCGTTGCTCCGCGGCGAGCGTCCAGGTCAGCGGGATCCAGCTCCGGCGCTGGATGGGGTGGCCGAAGCACAGGTGGCGATCATGCTCGTTGAGTGCAGATCCGCACGTCACATTGTTTCGTGGAAGCGTCTCTTCCGGCCCCTTCCATACGCTGTCAGCGACATCGGCCACGAAGGCCGTGGCCGGCTTCGTCGGCTTGCTGATGGCATGCTCGGCTGGGCGGGTATTGAAGGGGAACGGTGGGGCGGGGCTCGGCGGGTCACTGTTTATGGGCCAGTAGTTGCACTGCTCGGGCTTCATGCCCGTTCATCGTGACCACAGAGATTTCGCGCTCTTCCATGAGGGTGAAGGCGGGCAGGAGGGCGTGCAGATCGGCTAGGTCATGGTGTCGGACCACCGCGCCGTCGTCGGTGGCGAATACTCCGTACGGCGTCTTGAGCTGCTGGGCATAGGCGGCGTAGCGGGTTTGGTTTCGCTCGTCGTCCTCCAGCAGGATGTCGCTGATGTAAAGGAGCCCGCCTGGTGTCAGGATTCGGGCTACTTCTGCGATGAGTGCCCGCTGTTCGTCGTGTCTGGGATGCACGTCAGTACCGCGAAGAGCAGTACGACATCGAAGCTCGTCGGCGGGTACGGCAGGCTCGGCGGAGACTCCAGGACCGCCAGGCGTAGGTCAGGGTGCAATTGGCGGCCTCGCGAAATCAGAGCGGGAGACAGGTCAACTCCGGAGACATCGGAGAAGCCGTGTTCACGCAACTCGGCCATGACACGGCCGTACCCGCAGCCGTAATCCAGGATTCGAGCCTGCCGGCTCACGGTCGCCAGCCAGGCGAGATTCACGGGGTGGGTGAATGTCTTCGCGGCACCGGCGGTGTCCCAGTAGGCGATTTGTCGACCAAGATCCACCATGGTGGCACAGTACCTGAGTGTCCGTCTGAACAGCGGCCTGCTCGCCGGCCATTGGCGACAGGCCATTTCGTGGGATGCCACTGTTGAGACCGGGCGCGCGCCAAAATTTCCGCTGCCAAGGAGTGAATCGGCATGGGCGCTTAGGTCTGCGAACCTTTCGACAATGACTCGGCTGCGGACGGATATGGTCCGGCAGGCGAGTTGGCGTGGATCTGGCATGCTGTGCTCATGAATCCAGGTAGAAAGGGAGATGCCGCGTAGGCGGCCGTCTCAGCTCCGGGTTGCCGGCCGTTCCTCGCGGAGACGGTCGGGCGAGGCTTCTGCGCCTGGGCTTGCGCGTGGCTCCAGCGCGCTCGCGGCCGCAGTCGCTCGTTTGGAACGTGAGCGTCTTTGGCCGGGTGCGGTGGCGCAAGCTCTTCGGGAATGGACGCGGATAGCTCATCGTCCCGGCCTTGTGCTTTCTGGAGGTTGTGGCTGCCCGTTGTGCAACCCCTTCTACGGAACCGAGGAACGCGCGGTTCTTGAGCTCGCTCTCCATGCCTTGCCTTCGCGAGTGGCGCGTGAGCTGCGTCATTTGGTTGAGCCGCTTGATGAGCTTTATGTCGCGGGCAGTTGGCCTGATCCGTTCGCATCGCCGGATGAGGGGTGGTGGGCGGGGCGATGCTGAGGTTAATGGGGATCAGAAGGTTTGAGTGTCGTCGGCGCGCCGGGCCTGTCGGTGAGCCGTAGGGGGTGTGGCTGGTGTTGCGTGCGATACGCGGGCGCGGTCAGGTCGGGCCTCGGCGTCAACTCCCCGTATTCGGGCGTTCTGCGAGGCCGCGGGCGAGGTCGAGCAGGTGGGGCAGGCGCAAGGTTCGGCCGCCGCTTCCGGGTAGCGGAACGTGCAGGGGTTCGGTCCAGCGGGCTGGTATCGCTGCCGGCCCGTGGACGGCTCCGGCCAGGGCGCCGGTGACCGCGGCGACGGTGTCGGTGTCGCCGCCCAGGTCGATTGCGGCGCGGATGGCGTCCTCGAAGTTGCGGGTGGTGCGCAGGGCCCAGACGGCTGAGCCGAGACAGGGCCAGACGGCGCCGTTGAACTCGGTGGCGTGGTCGGGATGCCAGTCGGTCGCGAGGACGGCAGCGTAGCGCTGACGATGCTCGGGCTGGACGGCATCGAGGGTGCGCGGGAGTTCCGCCAAGGGATCCGCGCCGTACAGGGTGACGCGAATCAGGTCGTGGAAGATCGCGGCGCCTTCCCAGGCCGCCGGGTCGCCGTGGGTGAGGGCGGCGATGCGCCGGGCGGCGTCCATGGTGGCCTGGCGGCCGTCGCGGGCGAAGTACACCGCCGACGTGGTGGCGCGCATCAGGGCGCCGTTGCCTGCCGCCCGATGACTGCTCCGGTAGTGGGCGGTGGCGGCCTGGTCCCAGGGCAGTCCTCGGGTCAGGACGTCCTCGGTCTGCAAGCCGATGTCCTTGGGGTCGTCGGACGCCCATCGCTGGAAGCGGGTGAAGATGTCCGGCAGGTTCAGGCCGCCATGCTCCAGCAGCGACTCGGCCAGGTGAACGGCCATCTGCGTGTCATCGGTGGCCTCGCCCGCGTCCCAGCCGCCGCCACCGCTCATTTCGCCGCCGGCGCCGGGCGTCGGGAAGCGGGCGGAGAACGCTCCCGCCGGGCCGAACTCGAATGGGGCGCCCAGCGCGTCGCCCACCGCCGAGCCGACCACCGCGCCCATGGCCCGCCGTACATCTTCACGCGCTTCCAACGATGGGCGTCCCACTGCTTGACCGGGTTCCATCCGTGGAGAAGCCCGGGGCAGTCGCCGCATCAGCGGGAGAGGAGTAGGCGGCGGCGAGTGCGGTCCAGGTCGATGAGGCGGACGTGGACGTGGTCGCCGACCTGGACGGCTTCGACGGGAGTGGGGGCGAGTTCGTCCGAAGGGAGGAGGCCCTCGATGCCGTCCGCGACTCTGACGAAGACGCCGAAGGGGACGACCTTGGTCACCGTGCCGAGGAATTCTTGCCCTTCGCGGGTCACGTCGGCGAACTCCTGGAAAGGGTCGGGCTGAAGGGCACGAAGGGAGAGCCTGGCTTCGCCCTGGGTGGTGTCGAAGCAGAGAACTGAGCCGGTGACCCGTTGGCCTGTTTCGACGATTTCCGAGGCGTCGGCGAAATGTCGCCAGGACAGTTCGGGGATCGTGATGAAGCCCACTCCCGGATAGATGGGGTGTGGAGGACCGTCGTCCAGGGCTACGAATACGCCGAAGCGTTGTACGTCCGCTATTTCGCCGCCGATCACCTCGCCTGGGCGGAGTGCCTTCAGGAATGCCCAGAGTTCGGGGTTCTCTGTCGCGGCCAGGGACAGTCTGATCCTTGGAGGTTGCTCTTCGACGGCGATCACTTCTGCGGTGATGCGGCGGCCGATTCGAATGATGTCCTCCGGCCGGTGACGCCAGGAGACGTCCAGGAGGCCGATGCTCGCCGAAATCCGGCTCAGGGGGTCGTCGAGTCGTACTACGGCGGAGTGAGTGCGGTCCAGTTCCGTGATCGTGCCTGAGACGATGTCGCCGAGTTGAACTGCCGCCGAAATTCCTGATGCGTGTTGTTCGTTTGTCGGCCCGTTCACACTGCTCACCTTGTCACGATTGTGCCAGGAGCGCGGTTGCTGCTGGTTCAGCCGATCAGGGCCTCGGTGATCTGGCGGGTGGTCTGGGCGGCGACCCTCGGGTTGACGGCGGCATAGGCGGTATAGGCGTTCAGGCCGGTGGCCAGGGCCCAGCCGCGACCTCGGGTCCAGGTGGCGTCGTCGACGTCGAGTGCGGCGCGGAAGGCGGCCCGGGTTTCGGCCGTCATCAGGGTGAAGGCGATGGTCAGGTCGCAGGCCGGGTCGCCGATGCCGAGCCCGCCGAAGTCGATGACCGCGCTGAGACGGCCGTCGACGGTCAGCAGGTTGCCGGTGTGGAAATCCCCGTGGAACCAGACCGGGGGACGATCCCAGCCAGGGGCCGCCAGGGCCGCGTTCCACAGTTCGGTCATGGCGGCAGCGTCGAACACGTCCCCGACCTGCGCGATTGCGGCTCGGGTCGCGCGATCCCGGTCCGCCAACGGCCGGCCTTCGAGATCGTCTCGGGATTCCAGCGGCCGGACGTCGAACCGTTGCAGGGCGGCCAGGAACTCCGCCAGCTCGACGGCGGCCTCGGACGAGCCGGCCAGCGCCTCGACGGTCGCCACCTCGCCCGCCAGCCAGCGCGACACGGCCCACCGCCACGGATAGCCGAACCCGGGCTCACCCACCGCCACGGGCACCGGGACGGCCAGAGGCAGTCGCGGGGCGAGCCGGGGCAGCCATTCGAGCTCTTTGTCCGCCTGCCCGATGGCGTCGGCGTGGCGGGGCAGCCGGACGGACAACTCCTCGCCCAGCCGGTAGATCACATGGTCGGAGCCGGCCGGATCGAGCAGTCGCAGGGGCAGCGCGGCCCACTGCGGGAACTGCGCCTCGACCAGCCTCCTGACCAGCGCGGTGTTGATCGTGGGGCGGACGTCCGCGGTTCCCGAGGTGGCCAAGAGCCGCAACTCCTCTGATCGGCCCACTCCGGACGGCGGGCGGCCGAACCATCACAGTGCATCGTGCGCTCGTCTGTCGACCCGATTTCCCCCGGAACGGGACGAGGTCGCACGGTTCGTCCCGTCCAATGACAGGCAGGGGCCGACTGCACCAGGATGGGACGGCGAAACGGCCACCACTCGGCGACCTTCAGGCGGGCGGACCACCTTGTACGTGATCTATCGATCGTGGAACCAGGGGATACTGGGCAAATCGGTTCGCCATGTGGCCGAGCCGACGGTATTGGGCTGGGTGCGCCAGGTCTGGGACGACGCCTGCGCCCACGATACCTACCAGTGGCTCATCCGCGAGCTCGGCACGAACGTCTACGGCCTGGACGAACTCTTCACGACCGAGAGCCCGGCCCCGGAGACCGTCCAGGACCTGCGCACTCTGGCCAGAACCCGGCTCCCGGAGGCCTACCAGTGCAACGTCGACGAGCACAGCATCCGCGTCCTCGCCAACGGGCTCGACCACGACGTGGCCTACTACCTGGTGGACGACGCCGCCGTCGCGGCGAACCCCGAACGGTGGTCCTTCGCCGTACACGACGGGCCATTACCCCAGGCTCCCGCCGTACACGACGGGCCGAGCGGCGGCGCCACGGCGTTCACCGCACCGGTCGCGCTCACCGAGCTGAACGCCGCGGGGAAAGCGCCGGCAGGGGACGGGACGGTGTACGCCGTCCTGCTCACCTGCAAGGCGAAGCACGACAGCATCGGCTGGAACCCCACCTACGCGCTACCCGGCGTACGGCTCCCCCGCTTCGGAGCGGCACTCCGCGACCTGGAGACCGACAGCGGCGAATGGCCTCTGGAGCTGGGGGTGCTGCGCGCGATGGTCGCACCCGGCGAGGACGACATCGCCGCCGCGCTCGAGCGATGCAACCGCTGGCCCGAATACACCTGGATCTCGGGGGACGAGCCGCGCGCGCCCGGCTCCCACACGGAAGCACTACGTCTCCTGGACGCCACCCCGCCCGCCCCGGAACGTCACCGCGAACGCACCGTCATCCAGACCGGCGAGCACGTGGCCCAGATGTTCATCCACGACGGCTACGACCACTTCGAGCAGTGGTTCTTCTTCGACGACCGATGGGCCGCCGCCCACCCGGACCTGGCCGCGTCGCTGATGTGGTTCGCCTACCACTGGGATCCGCTCTGCTCCCGCCACCACCTGCTGCTGACCCCGTGCTCGGACAACCGGTTCCGGTACGTCGCCGTGATCGGGGACGACGGCGTGCCACACGTACGACAGGCCCGGCCCGACGACGAGCCACGCATCCGGGACCTGCGCCGATGGTCCTATCAGAAGCGACCACCGGGCGAGGTGACGCCCGGTGAGGTGCTCGGCACGGTGGAAATCCAGCTTCACCAGCCGTCGCCTGAAACGTGCAAGTTCACCGATTTCCGGATCACCGGCACCCGTCATGCCCAGGCCGTCGCCGTGGCGCTCGGCCGGCACGTCCGCCAGGAGCTCAGGGCCGCGGGCATCACGCGCACCACCGGCCGGCTGCCCGAGGCCTACAGCCACCGGCACAGTCCTCGCTTCCTGCGCACGGTCGGCCGGCTCGACGACGGGAACCAGGTCCTGCTCATCGGGTGAGAAGCGGTCCGGTGGGCGGGTGACCGCTGCCCGCGGTCCGTGCAGCGTGCTGGTGGTGCGGGGCTGCTCACCGACGCGCGTCCAGGCGCGGGGACGGTGGCGAGTTGCGCCGAGAACACCCGGGCGGCGGGCCGGGTGCGCGATCATGAGATGCATGGCGTTACTACGGTTGCTGGCGATCGGCCTGATCGGCGGGGTGCTGGCGGTGCCGCCGCTGTGGAGGCCGCGTGGTGACGGGTTCGAGCACGGCGCGCTGGGCGCGCTGATCGGGTTGGAGCTCGGGCAGCTCGTGACCGTCCCGCTCGGGTTCGTGGTCGGACTCGCCCTGGCGATCGCGAAGGTATGGACGCGTGCTCCCGGCTACATCCTCGGCACGATCACTACCGTGTTCGGGCTGACCGTCATCGTCCTGGCCTGGACCACGGTGGGCTGGGTCGACGGTGAGGCGACCGGGCTGGGCGACACGGACGCGGAGTTCGCAGCGGCGTTCCTGGCCTTCTTCTCCGGGGCGGGCACGGCCCTCGTCGGCTTCGCCATCGTCCTGCTGCGGTGGGCCGGTTACGACTCACAGGCCTTCCCCGTCCGTCGGCGAGGTCAGGCCGCAGGTCATTCCGCCTGACCGGACGGGACGGGGACCGTCGCGAACCCCTCGGCCAGCTGGATCATGGAGGAGACGGCCACCGACTCGGGAAAGTCGCAAGATCCGAGTCCAGCCTCCACTCGTGCTGTGACGGGATCAGGCGTCCGTCCCGCTTGCCGCGCCGCGACTGCTTCACTTCGGTTTCCGTCGGTTCGACACGCAGGTGCCGGGTGATCTGCTCGGGCGTCAGGTCCGCTGAGTGGATCACGAAATAGACCGGTTGGTCGACGATCACGCGCGACAGCGTAGCCTCGTCCGCGCGCGAATCATCGGCTCACCGGTCTCGTCGCGGTCGCGTACGACCGGGTCATCTCCAGGGACAGTGCGATCACCAGGATCCCCAGGACACCGTGGTACCACTGCCAGCCCACGCCCAGGCCGACGAAACCGTCCAGGATCATGATGCCCGCGCCGCCGCCCACGGCCAGCAGCATCACGGTCAGGACGAACAGCATCAACATCCTGGGCACTCGGCGTCCCAGCGTCGTCACTGTGGCGATGGCGACGATCGCGGCGAGCACGCCGGTCGCGGACGCGAACCACTGGGCGATGGCGGCGTCCATGAAGTAGCTTTGCGCCTCGGCGGCGTGGACGGGCGGGCCGCCGGGGAACCCGAGCCTGGACTGCATGGCGAAGGCGGCCTTCCCCGCGGCGTAGCCGAGGAGCAGCGCCGCCACCGCATAAGCCGGCCACCTGCGCGGACGATCAGAACCAACCATGACGTCGACCGTAGGGTGCGCATCTCGGGGGCGACTCCCTACGGCGAGCGAGTCGCCTCCCCTGGACGGGGGAGAAGCCCCTGCCGCCGCGCGAACGACCGAGGCCCTGGCGGCAAGACCGGTCGGCCGCGGCACCTGGCTGATCCAGCCGGAAGACGTGCGCGGCAGACCCAGTCGGCCGAGGTCCCTGGCGGATCCAACTGGCCGACGTGCTGTTCGCCGGGGCCCGCCGTTACGCCAGGTCGGGCAGGGCCAGGACGCCGACCGTCTCGCCCTCGCTGGTCTCACCCGTGAGCTGGAACCCCAGCCTCCGATAAAAGCCCACCGGCCCGTCCTCGCCCGGTTCCCAGGTGACGTACAGCTGCGTCCCGCCGCGCCGCCTCAGCTCGGCGGCCACCGCGTCGACGGCGAAGCGGCCGATGCCGCGTCCCTGCGCCTCGGGCGACACGTTGAGACGCCACAGGCCGGACCGGAAATCGACGCCCTTGCCGTCCCAGTCGATGTCGAAGAACGCCATCACGAAGCCGACCGCCTTGTCGCCGTCGAGTATGAGGCGCGGCCAGGCCACCTGCGGATACACGTACGCCTCGGCCAGCGACTTCGCCACCGGCGCGACCAGGCGCTCCTGATCGGGGCGGACCTTGATCGCGAGGGCGGTCTCGATGTTGGCGGGCGTGACGGGCGCGAGGCGGAGGGTCTTCGACATGCGAGAACCCTACGGGCCGGACATGAGCACGGACGCCCCATTTTCTGAGCCCTTCAGCGCGGTTCCCGTGCGAGCGAATCGACGAACGCCTCGGCCTCGGACAGGCCCAGATCCTCGGTGATCCGGGTCAGGAAGACGGCTTCCTTGCGGTTGCCGGCCGCGAGCAGTTCGCGAACCCGGTCGGCGAGGTCGCCGTCCCAGGCCATCGGGAAGTCCGGAAGCACCTCACCCGCCCGCAGCGCCTGCGCCACCGCGACCGCGGTGCGCCGCGGCACCTGCGACTCCTTCCTGATCAGCCGGACGGCGTCGGCGAACCGGCCCGCCTCGATGAGATCGTGGGCCCGGACCTGGACGCCGATGGGCGTGATGAACCCCAGATCGACGTGAACCCGGCCCACCCGGCGACGCCTGACCCCGACCCCGACGATGGCGATGAGCAGGATGACGAGGAACGTCTCACCCGGAGTCATGCCGAACATGCGGTGATCGTAGAGACGGTCACCGACAGTTCGAGGCAGACGCGTCTCAGGCCGCCCCGACCTGACGTGCCGCGATGAAGCGGTCGAGTTCGGCCTGCTGCTCGGGGTCGAACGCACGCCGAGGCAGGAACCCCGCACACTGCTTGCCGACGAACAGCAGCCAGAACTCCGGCGCGCTCACGACCTGGCTGAACAGCGACCACCGCATCGTCGTGGTCGACTGCTCGGTCCGGCACTCGTACCCGTCGCCGGTCACGTGGAGCGTGGTGGGCACGCACAGGTAGGCGAGCTGCCGCCGGGCGGTACGGCGGATCGACAGGTTGAGCACGAACGGGAACAGGACGGCGGCGACGAACGACCCGATCGCCACCCCGCGCGACCCGACCACCACACAGACCACCCCCAGCAGGACCAGCGCGGCGGGCGCGGCCAGGTAGCCGAGCCTGAGCTGCCGCCGCAGGCCCTGCTGCAGCGCCCGGGCCACTTCGTCGGGGCTGGGGTGGTAGGTGACGGTGAAGTCCATGGTGCCGACCATGATCGAGGGAAGCGGCCGACGTGGCAAACGGGACCGCCCTGGCAAACGACCTGACAAACGGGACCGCCCTGGCAACGACCCGACAAACGGGACCGCCCTGGCAAACGACCCGACAAACAGGACCGCCCTGGCAAACGACCCGACGAACAGAGCCGGCGTTCCGGCCTTGGTAGCGTCGAACGTATGCGGCTTCATGTGGGATGCGCGATGTGGAACCACACCCCCTGGCAGGGCCGGTTCCTGCCGCACCCCCTCCCACCCGGCGAACGCCTGCGCGCCTACTCCACCTGGTGCAACGCGGTCGAGGGCAACACCACGTTCTACGCGACCCCGGCCAGGTCCACCGTCGAGTCGTGGGCCGCGCAGACCGATCCGAGCTTCCGATTCGTCGTCAAGCTGCCCAAACCCATCACCCACGAACGCCGCCTGACCGGCGCGGACGAGGAGCTGCGCGCGTTCCTGGACACGATGGAACCGCTGGGCCCGCGGGTGCACGCCTACTGGATCCAGTTGCCCGGCTCGTTCGGCCCGGGCGATCTGGGCACGCTCGCCGCGTTCCTGCGCCGGCTGCCGACCGACCACCGGTACGCGGTCGAGGTGCGGCACCGCGCGTTCTTCGAAGACGAACGGTCGATACGCCTGCTGGAGCAGGTGCTCTCCCCGGTGGACGCCGAGTGGGTGCCGTTCGACACGGTCACGCTGTTCCAGAGCCCGCCCACCAGCGACGCCGAGCGCGACGCCTGGACCAAGAAGCCGCGCGTGCCCCGCCGGTCGGCGGCGCTCACCGACCGTCCCATCGTGCGTTATCTCGGCAGGGACGCCACGGACCGCACGGTCGAGGGCTGGCAGCACTGGGTCGGTACGGTGGCCGGCTGGCTGCGTGAAGGCCGGTCGCCGACGGTGTTCGTCCACACCCCGGACAACGCCGACGCGCTGTCGCTCGCCCGCCGGTTCCACGACGAGGTCCGCGCCCGGGTGCCGGAGGTGGAGCCGCTGCCCGAGCCGATGCCGTCGGAGCCGCTGACCCTCTTCTGAGAAACCTCGCTTCTAGATAATCTAAAAGAACGATCGGTCGTTAAGGTAAGGTGTCGTCCATGACCGACACCAAAGAGGACGGTCGCCGGGCCCGCGGCCAGCGCAGCCGGGAGGCCATCCTGGCCCAGGCGGTCTCGCTGGCCTCCGTCCACGGCCTGGACGGCCTGACCCTGGGCGCGCTGGCAACCGCCACCGGCGTGAGCAAGTCCGGATTCTTCGCCCACTGGCGTGACAAGGAGCAGCTCCAGCTCGACGCCATCGAGTGGGCCGCCCGCCAGTTCGTCGACGAGGTCGTCCAGCCGGCGATGCAGGCGCCCAAGGGCGTGCGCAGGCTGCTGGCGCTGCACGAGTCGCGCCTGCGCTTCTACGCCGACGGCGTACTGCCCGGCGGGTGCTTCTTCTTCGCCGCCCAGGTCGAGTTCGACGACCGCCCCGGCAGCGTCAAGGAACGGATCGGGCAGGCGCTGGCCGACTGGCTCGCGCTCATCGCCCGCCTCGCCGACGAGGCCGTGGAACTTGGCGAGCTGCCGCAGGGCACCGACTCCGCGCAGCTCGCGTACGAGATCGACGCGCTCGGCGAGACCGCGATCACCCACACCCGGCTGCTCGACCGGCCCGAGGCCGCCTACCAGCGGGCCCGCCGCGCGGTGCTGAGCCGCCTGCGCGCACTGACCACCGACCCCGCGCTCCTCCCGGAGGACTGAACGTGACCCAGAGCCGCACCGTCCAGATCCACTTCGACGACCTCGACGCGATGGGCCTGCTGCACAACTCGCGTTACGCCCTGCTCGTCGAGCGCGCCATCTCCGCGTTCTGGACGGACGCCGGATGGAACTTCGACCCCGCCGTCTCCCGCTTCAAGGACATCTACCTGGCCGTACGCGAATTCAAGATCACGTACAACGCGCCCATCGTGGGAGCGGGCGAGGTCGTGGTCGAGTTCTGGATGGACCGGATGGGACGCACCAGCGGCGTGTACGGCTTCCGCGTCATGTCCGCCGACCGGTCGATCGTGCACGCCGACGGCTACCGGGTGAACGTCAACCTCGACCCTGCCACCTTCCGCCCGACCCCGTTCAGCGAGGAGATCCGGATCGCCGCCGAACCGCTGATGGTCCCCGTCCCGACCTGAGCCGCACGAGCGCGTGCAGGGCCGCGCCGCCGGGTAGGAACACCCGCGTGAGCATCGGAAGCCGGAAGACTGCCTTACCGGACGGCGGCGGGCCTTACGTGCGGTTCCAGGTGCGCTACTACGGGCGGCTCGGGGTGCCTGTCGGCATCTTCGCCGCCTGCCATCACCTGCGCATGGGCGGCCGTCTCACGCCCGCCGACGATCGGCTCTTCGCCGACGTCGACAACTGGTTCATCGCGCGGCTGCCGTACCCGCCCTACTACGCCGACGGGAACACGATCGGCGCCGTGCCGTGGTTCAAGCCCGCGGCCGCGTCCCTCATGGTCGCGCTGGCGCCGCTGGAGAGCCTGCTGCGCCGCTACGGCATCCCGTACGACGTCGTGCGCTCCGACGACCCGGGGACCCTCGTCTACGAGGACGACTTCCAGATCGGGGTCCTGCCCCACGTCAGGCGAGCCGGCCCCCGGCGGGCCGGGTGAGAGGTAGTCCTGGCGCTACTGCTCACCCCGCCGACCGGGGGATACCGTTCACCACGTGCTCAACGGGACGGCCCTGGAAGCCCTGACAAGACGCCCGCTGCCCTTCCTCCGGTCGGCCTGGCCCTGGCGTTCGCTGGCGTACCTGCTGGCCAGCCTGCTCCCCGGAGCGGCCGTGGCGCTGGTCGTCGCAGGGTCGCTCGCCCTCGCGGAGGCGGTGGGTGGGACGCTGCCGCGGCAGGTCATCGCGGCGTTCGCCGGGTTCGCGGTGCTCGTGCCCGTCGTGCCGCTGGTCGCCTGGTTCGAGCGGCGGCGGCTCGCGCTGGTCGACGCCGGGCCGCCGCCCGCCGGTGGGCGCGTCAGGGAGGCGGGGCTGGCGCTGGTCACCGTGCTCGCGCTGTGGTGGATCGACCTGCTGATGGTCGGGGTCGCCGTCGGCGGTCCGCTGGTGCTGATGTCGTCGCCGGTGGTCCAGCCGGAGGCCACGCCCGGGGTCGCGGCCGTGGCGGTCGTGGCGGGGGCGCTGCTGACGCCGGTGGCGGCGTACACGGTCACCGCGTGGGCGGGGGCGCGCGGCGTCATGGTGCGGGCGCTGCTCGACTCGCCGGACGCGCGCCTCGGCGCGGTGGTGCGCTCGCGGGCGCGCCTGGTGGACGCCTACGAGCTGGAGCGCCGCAGGATCGAGCGCGACCTGCACGACGGCGCGCAGCAGCGGCTGGTGTCGCTGTCGGTGACGCTCGGCCTGGCCGGTCTCGACCTGCCTGAGGACTCGCCCGCGGGCCGGTTGGTGCGCCAGGCGCACGGCGAGGCCAAGCAGGCGCTGGCCGAGCTGCGCGAGCTGATCAGAGGGGTGCACTCGCCGGTGCTCACCGACCGGGGCCTGGTGGCGGCCGTGCGGGACGTGGCCGGCCGCTCCCCGGTCCCCATCGACCTCGACCTGGACGACCTGGGCAGACTCCCCGCCCCCGTCGAGGTCACCGCGTACTACGTGGTCAGCGAGGCGCTGACGAACCTGGCCAAGCACAGCCTGGCCACCCGGGGCACGATCGCGGGCCGGCTGACCGGCGACACGCTGGTCCTGGAGATACGCGACGACGGCCGGGGCGGCGCCGACCCGGACCAGGGCACGGGACTGACCGGGCTGGCCGACCGGCTGGAGGTGGTGGGCGGAAGACTGTCGGTGTCCAGCCCGATCGGCGGGCCGACCTCGATCCGAGTGGAGATCCCGTGCGCATAGTGATCGCCGAGGACGCGGTGCTGCTCCGCGAGGGGCTGGCCGGGCTGCTCGAACGCTTCGGCCACACCGTCGTCGCCGCGGTCGGCGACGCGCCCGCGCTGCTCGCCGCCGTGGCCGAGCACCGGCCCGACGCCGTGGTGACCGACGTGCGCATGCCGCCCGGCTTCGCCGACGAGGGCCTGCGCGCGGCGCTCGACCTGCGCAGGGAGCGGCCTGATCTGGCGGTGCTGGTGCTCAGCCAGTACGTGGAGCAGACGTACGCCGCCGAACTCCTCGAATCCGGCGAAGGTCGGGGAATCGGATACCTGCTCAAGGACAGGATCGGCGACGTGCGTGAGTTCGTCGACGCGCTCGACCGGGTGGCGGCGGGCGGCACGGTGGTCGACCCCGAGGTGGTGCGGCAGTTGCTGCGGCGGCGGCGCGACCCGCTGCACCGGCTGACGCCGCGCGAGCTGGAGGTGCTGGGGCTGATCGCCGAAGGACGCTCGAACGCCTCGATCGCCCGCGAGCTGGTCGTCACCGAGGCGGCGGTGGCCAAGCACATCGCGAACATCTTCGCCAAGCTGGACCTGCCGCCCGCCGCGGACGGCCACCGCCGGGTGCTGGCCGTCCTGGCCTACCTCACCTGAAGGCCCGCCGAGCCACCCCCGGCGCGGATCAGGAGATGCACAGCTCGTTGCCCTCGGGGTCGGCGATGGTGATCCACCAGTTCGGCCCCTGCTGCCCGCGATGCAGCACCGTGGCCCCCTTCTCGGTGAGCCTGGCGACCTCGGACTCGATGTTGTCGGCCCCCGCCCTGACGTCCAGATGCACCCGGTTCTTCACCGTCTTGGATTCGGGCACGAGCTGGAACAACACCCGCGGCGCCCGTTCGAGCCCGTCCGGGTGCCTGATGGCGGCGCCCGCCTTCCACACCAGCGCGCCGTGGTGCGTGGTGGTGTCGTCGTCGGACGCGTAGCCCTTCTCGATCATGCTGCGGATGAACGCCTCGTCCTGGGGCTCCACGTTCCACCCCAGCAGATCCGCCCACCAGTCGGCCAGCGCGTGCGGCTCACTCGCGTCGATCACGACTTGGAAGTCATATGCCATGCACTGATCATAAAAGTATGCTTCTCCGGCATGGGGGAACGGTGGCAGGAGATCGGTGACCGCGTGTACGTCCGACGTCACCGGTCCTTCGACATGAACGTGGGCCTGGTCGTGGGCGACGATCACTGCCTGGTGCTCGACACGCGCGTCTCGCACCGGGAGGCCGCCGACCTCGTCGACGCGATCAGGACGATCACCGGCAACCCGTGGACGGTCGTCAACAGCCACGCCCACTTCGACCACTACTTCGGCAACGCGCTCTTCCTCCCGGCCGAGATCTGGGGCCACGTCAGGTGCGCCGAGGAGATCGAACGCGACGGCGAGAGCCACCGGGCCGGCGTCATCGCCCGGCTGCCTGAGGAGCGGCGCGCGGAGATCGAAGAGGTGCGGCTCGTCGCGCCCGACCACACGTTCACCGGCTCGGCCACGCTCGACATCGGCGGCAGAATCGTCCACCTGCGGCATTTCGGGCTCGGGCACAGCAGCAACGACATCGTCGTGCACGTGCCGGACGCCGGGGTGGTGTTCGCGGGCGACCTGGTCGAGGAGGGCGCGCCGCCGGCGTTCGGCGACTCCTACCCGCTCGACTGGCCGGGCACGGTCGCGGCGATGCTGGCCGCGCTGCCCGAGCCGGTGTTCGTCCCCGGGCACGGCGCGGTGGTGGACCGCGCGTTCGTGGAGCGGCAGCACGCCGAGCTCGACCTGGTGGCCGAGCTGGCCAGGCACGCGCACGTGGCCGGTCTGCGCGACCTGATCGGCCGCTTCCCCTACGAGGAGGACGTGACGCGGCAGGCCATCGAACGCGCCTTCATGCAACTCGACGCCTGACCCCGCTACCCGGCTCCCACCGCGCCCTTCAACGGGAAACGGGCGACGAAGGCGCCGCCGGCGTAGGTGAGCGTGCCGCCGTGCAGCGTGGCGATGTCCCTGGCGATCGGCAGGCCGAGCCCGGCGCCGCCGGCGTCCCTGGCGCGGGCCTCATCCAGCCTGGTGAAGCGGTCGAACACGGACTCGCGGTGCTCGGCCGGGATGCCGGGGCCGTCGTCACGCACCTCCAGCACCGCCTGGCCGTCCTCGGCGCGGACCCGCACCTCGACCGTCGTTGCGGCGTGCCGCACCGCGTTGTCGGCCAGGTTGGTCACCAGCCGGTCGAGGTGCGCGCGCGAGCCGTCGACCACCACGTCGGGCTCGACGTCGAGCTCCAGACGCACCTCGGGACGCCGATCCGCGCGCAGCGACTGCTCGGCGGCCACCTGGCCCAGGTCCAGCTCGGCGGTGCGCAGCGGCTCGCCCGCGTCGAGCTTGGCCAGCATCAGCAGGTCGGCGGCCAGGGACTGCAGGCGTTCGACGTCGGCCAGCGCCTCGGCGGTCAGCTCGCTCGGCGCGGCCAGCTCCAGCCGGGCCCGCAGGGTGGCGATCGGGCTGCGCAGCTCGTGCGCGGCGTCGGCGACGAACCGTTTGTGCGTCTCCACCGCCGTCTCCAGCCGGTCCAGCGTGCTGTTCACGGTCGTGGCCAGTGCCGCGATCTCGTCCTTCGAGCGCGGTACGGGCACGCGCTGATGCAGGTCACGCGCGGTGATGTCGGCGACCTTGGCCCTGATCGCGGCCACCGGGGCCAGCGCGCGTCCCACCGAGAGCCACGTCATGGCGGCCACGACCAGCAGCAACGCGGGCACGCCTGGCAGCAGCGCGCCGTTGAGCGTGCGCAGCGCGTCCTCGGCGGTGGCCAGCGAGGCCCTGGCCACCAGCATGCCGTGCTTGCCCGCGGCGGTGGTGACGGGCAGGCCCGCGACCGCGTAGTCGCCGGTCGGGGCCCACTCGACGGCCGCGGCGGGCTGCGCGCTGGTCACCCGGACGTCCGGGTCGGAGACCGGCTCGGCCTCCTTCAACTGCACCAGGCCGACCCGCATCGGGGCGACCGTGATGGTCTCGGCGACCGCGAGCTGCCCGGTGAGGTCCACCGAGTCCGGCGTGGTGGAGATCACCTCGGCGGCCTCGGCGAGCGGCACGGCGGCGACCGCGCGTCTGGCCGCCTCCTGGTAGGCGCTGGCGCGCAGGCTGCCGCCCAGCGACACCACCAGCACCAGCGCCGCCACGCCCAGGGCCGCGGCCACCACCAGCGTCGCCGCGATCGTGGCCCGCAGTCGCACCGAGGAGAGTCCGTCATGCCACGCGTTCACGCCGCCTCCAACCGGTAGCCGGCCCCGCGGACCGTGACGAGCGTCGTCCGGCCGAACGGGACGTCGATCTTCCTGCGCAGCGCGCTGATGTAGACCTCGACGATGTTCGGGTCGCCGTCGTAGGAGAAGTCCCAGGCCTGGGCCAGCAGGTCGCTCTTGGAGACCACCTCGCCGGCCCGCCGGGCCAGCCCGTGCAGCACCGCGAACTCCTTGGGCGTCAACGCGATCTCCACCTCGCCCCTGCGGCACCTCAGCCCGGCCGGGTCGATGACCAGGTCACCGACCGTGATCGAGACCGGCCGTTCCCGCCCGCCGCGCCGCACCAGGGCCCGCAGGCGGGCCAGCAGCACCACGTACGAGAACGGCTTGGCCAGGTAGTCGTCCGCGCCGGTGTCGAGTGCCTCGGCCTCGTCGTAGACGCCGTCCTTGGCGGTGAGCATCATGATGGGCGTCCAGTCGCCGGCCTCGCGCAGCCGCGAGCAGATGGCGTAGCCGTTCATGCGCGGCAGCATCACGTCCAGGACGATCACGTCGTAGGCGTTCTCGGTGGCCATCCAGAGCCCGTCGCGCCCGTCGTAGGCCACGTCGACCGCGAACCCCTCGCCGGTCAGCCCGCCTTTGATCAGGTCGGCCAGCCGTTGTTCGTCCTCAACCAGTAGCACTCGCACACCGACCAGGGTGCCGCAGCGCACCTAAAGCCAACCTGAAGATCATTTCGGCTGTGTTCAGCCTCGCTTCAGGTACGCCGGGCCAGCCTGTGCAGCGTCAGATCGTTCGCTCTACGACGAGGAGATCCCATGTTCAAGCGACGTCTCGCGGTGCTCGGCGCGGTCGGCGTGCTCGCGTTGTCCGTGCTCGGCGGCTCGGCCCTGGCCGACGACGCCCCGCCCGCGAACGAGACCAAGGTCACCTGCACCACCGCCGACGGCAAGGTCGTCGAGTTCAAGGCGATCAAGGCGGCCGAGCTGGTCGCGGCGCCGCAGCCCGGCCAGGAGGGCACGGTGACGACCGTGAACCCCGACGTCAAGGTGGACGAGACGGTCGAGCGGGCGCCCTTCGAGGCCACCGAGATGGTGCCGGCCCAGCCCGCGGTTCCCGCCCAGCCGCTGAACGACGCGTCGGCCCCGCCGATGGACCTCACCCTGCCGGACGGCGCGGCCGGCGAGATCAAGGCCGTCACGATCGCCTGCAAGGCGGGATGACGCGGAGGTCCCGCCGCACGACCGGGGCGTGCCGGCGGGACCACGGGTGATCATTCGGGGAACGACGGATGCGGGCCCAGCGCCCAGTACTCGTAGAGACCGTGGCCGACGAGCCCGTCGTATTCGAAGCGTCCGACGGCGTCGACCAGTCCCCACATCCTGGCCGCGTCGTCGGGCAGCCGGTACGTCACGCCCTGCACCACCGGCCCGGGCCCCTGGTACATGCCGTGCTTCCACTCGGGCTCCAGCCCGTACCCGGTGCCCACCATGAGGTGCACCGGCAGCACCGGCGTGCACCGCACGTCGAACGGCTTGCCACCGGGCGGCGCGAACGTGATCGTGGCCGACACCACGTCACGGGTGCCCGGCGCGTAGACCGGGTGGTACTCGGGCCGGCCGAGGTATTCCTCGTCCCGGCCGTCCGACCAGACCCTGACCGCCTCCTCCAGCACCCGCCGCCCCCGCTCGTCCTCCTGGACGATGCACAGGATCGCGTGGTCGGCGAAGCGCATCGGCGCGTACAGCCAGTAGAACGTCCCGGCGTTCTTGACCTGGATGCCCGGCGGCTCGGGCTCGCCGACCGGGCGCACGCCCCAGGACCTGTCGCGAGTGCCCAGCCACTCGTCCGGGGTGACCGCGATCTCCTCCGACCCGACCGCGATGGTGCCCGACCAGCTTCCGGTCTGCGCCAGCCGCATCGAGTCGAACATGACGCGCTCCTGCCAGCGCACGTAGTGCCGTGGTTCGAGCGTCGCCGGGATCGTCCCCTCCCAGGTGAGGTCGAAGGCCAGGCCATGCTCATTCGGCTCGAGCACCACGCGCAGCCGCTTGAGCCCTTCGATGACCTCCACCCGGAAGGGGCCGATCCCGGTGTTCATCCGGTCGCCGCCCAGCTCGCGCGACGCCCGTACCACCCGGTGCAGATCACGGTGCCTGACCAGCGCGAACGCGTCGGTGACCCCGAGGTTCGGATACTGGCCGAGCCCCATGATCAGCATGAGGTCGTCGGTGCCCTTGTGGCAGTTGAAGTAGTACCGGTCGTAGAAGTTCCTGTCGGAGGTGACCGGGTGCCGCATGACCTCGGCCGTCTGGTGCACGGGGAAGTCGTCGAGGGGTGACAGCGTCATGCAGCGGTTGTAGCAAGCGCTTGGTTACAGGTCAACCATGGCCGTGAACGTGGAACGCGCCCCGGAGCCGAAGCTCGGGGGCGCGTTCACGGCGGTGAGAACTAGGAAAACTTGCGAGACGTCTCGTCCGCCTGGTCGGACACCCTGGCCGCCATCCGGTCGGTGGACTCGGCGGTCCTGTCGGCCTTCTCGCTGACCCAGCGTGATGCATCTGAGGCGGAGTCCTTCATGTGCTCGGTCCACTGCTGGGCATTGCGGCGATAGAACATGTAGCCGACGGTTCCCACCGCGAGACCGGTCAGCAGAATCATGACCGGCCACCGGCGCGAACGCGTCGGCTTGGGGTCGATCCTCCGTGCCGCCTGGGTCAGCATGGCGCTGACCTTGGGGGCTACCTGGTCTTCGAACATGTGTGCGGTGGACTCCAACCGCGGTGCCGCCCAGTAGCGGGCATCCTCGATGCGCTGGTTCGCGACCACCCGCGCCTGATCAGCCATCGGCTGGATCTGGCGACCGGTTTTCACGGCCTGGGCCTTCATTCGGCCCATCCACGTGGTGGGCACATCGATGACCACGCGGCGTCTTCTCAGTGTCAGGGACACGACAACCTCCCCTGTCGTTGGGGCCCCGAGCCTGACCTTCCCTGGACAAGGCGGCTCAATCATGGCGAGCCGTGGGAGGATGGCCCTGAAGGCCCAACGGCCATAGTCCTCAAAACATCACAAAACCAACCCGGTGCATAGAGGGGGGCAGCTGTCTCGTGGCTGAGAAGCTGATCGCAAACCTGCAGACGAATCACGGCAATATCAAGGTAGAACTCTTCCCGAACCAGGCGCCGAAGACGGTCAAGAACTTCGTGGAGCTCGCCGAGGGCACCCGCGAATGGACCCACCCGGCCGACGGTGACAAGCGGACCGACCGCTACTACGACAACACGATCTTCCACCGGGTGATCTCCGGCTTCATGATCCAGGGCGGCGACCCGCTGGGTCAGGGCGTCGGTGGCCCCGGCTACGAGTTCGACGACGAGATCCACCCGGACCTCTACTTCAACCGCCCGTACCTGCTGGCCATGGCCAACGCGGGCGTCAGGTTCGGCAAGGGCACCAACGGCTCGCAGTTCTTCATCACCGTGGTCCCGACGCCGCACCTCAACGGCAAGCACACCATCTTCGGCGAGGTCATCGAGGGCCAGGCGGTCGTCGACGCGATCGCCAAGGTCCCCACCGACCGCCGCGACCGCCCGTCCGCGGACGTCGTCCTGCAGTCGGTGACGATCGAGCGCGTGCAGGCCTGATCCAGGCCCGCAGGGCTCCCGCGAGGGACGGGCTGGGGTCACACGACACGCGGCATGGTCCGACACGCTTTAGGCTTCGGTCATGACCAGCCAGCCGCCCAGCCCGCCCTCGCAGCCCGAGCAGCCAGAACAGGCGGTCCCCACCTGCTACCGGCACCCCGACAGGGAGACCTGGGTGCGCTGCCAGCGGTGCGAGCGCCCGATCTGCCCTGACTGCATGCGTGACGCCGCCGTGGGCTTCCAGTGCCCCGAGTGCGTGGCCGAGGGCAACAGGACGGTCAGGCAGGCCAGGAGCCCGTTCGGCGGCGGCGTGGTCCAGAAGACGTACGTGACCTGGGGCCTGCTGGTCGTCACCGCACTGGTCTACGGCGCCCAGCTCCTGACCACAGGCAGCGAGGCCGTCGTCAAGGAACTGGCCATGTGGCCGGCCGGAGTGGCGGGGCTCGGCGAATACCACCGCCTGCTGACCGTCGCGCTGGTGCACGGCAGCATCATCCACCTGCTGCTGAACGGCTACGCGATCTACCTCGTCGGTCCGTACCTGGAGCGCGCCTATGGGCACGTGCGCTTCCTGGCGCTCTACGTGCTGAGCGCGCTCGGCGGCTCGGTGCTCGGCCTCTGGCTGGATCCGATCGGCCAGCCCACGGTAGGCGCGTCGGGGGCCGTCTTCGGCATGTTCGGAGCCGCGTTCGTGGTGGGGCGCAGGCTGAACCTGGATGTGCGCGGCATCGCGGTCATCATCGTGCTGAACCTGGTGCTCACCTTCGTGTTTCCGGGCATCAGCTGGACCGGGCACGTCGGCGGCCTGATCGTCGGCTCGGCGCTGGCGGCCGGGATGGCCTACGCGCCCAGGAACAACAGGACCCTCTGGCAGGGGCTGGCGATCGCTGGAACGCTGGCCGTGCTCGTGGTGCTCGTACTGGTACGCGTCCCAGCGATAGTCAGCATGATCCCCATGATGGGGTGACTTCCCCAGGGTGTGGAAAAGGCTGTGGAAAGAACTAACGCCAGCGGGTGGAAAGCACCACACCGAAGATGATGAATACAAACCCGATCAGCAGGTTCCAGTTCTGGAGGTCGCTGAAGAATTTGGCTTGCGGCGCGACGTAGTACACGGCGATCCACAGGATGCCGATGATCCACGACACGACCATCGTCGGCGCCAGCCAGCGCGGGCTGACCTTGACCTGCTGGGACCTCTGCGGCGGGGTGTAAACCGCCTTCTTGCGAGCCTTGGACTTGGGCACTGGATAACTCCTGCTGAGGGCCTGGGCTTCCGGATCGTCCACAGGCTCTTCGTTAAGCGTAGTTGAAGCGTGCCCCAGGATAGTCGCCACGCGCACGACATGGCGATCCCC
The DNA here is from genome assembly GCF_013283785.1 of Nonomuraea antri. Taxonomy (GTDB): domain Bacteria; phylum Actinomycetota; class Actinomycetes; order Streptosporangiales; family Streptosporangiaceae; genus Nonomuraea; species Nonomuraea antri. Next base: position 26,047 of record NZ_JABCPZ010000013.1, on the reverse strand, counting down.
AACCGGCCGCCGATCGCGCAATAGTGTGGATCGGGTGCGGGCCGTGCTGCGGGCCGTGGGGGAGCTGAGCATCACCGCGGGCCTGATCATGATGATGTTCTGCGCCTACCTGCTCTGGGGGACCGGCGCCTACACGCAGCGCCAGCAGGTGCGACTCCAGCGGGAGCTGAGCGCGAAGGTGACCGGCGAAGAGCCGGCCAAGCTGGCCAAGATACAGCTCGGCAAGGCCCTGGCCCTGCTGCGCATCCCCAGGCTGGGCCGCGACTACCGGTACGCGGTCGTCGAAGGCGTCGATGCCGAACACCTGAAGAAGGGCCCCGGGCACTACCCGGGCAGCGCCATGCCCGGCCAGGTGGGCAACTTCGTGCTCTCCGGCCACCGCACCACCTACGCGGCCCCGTTCAACGAGATCGACCGGCTCAGGCGCGACGACGAGATCATCATCGAGGCCCGCGAGGCCCGCTACACCTACCGCGTCACCTCCCAGGACATCGTCACGCCCGACGAGGTGGAGATCCTGGCCCCCGTACCCGGCAAGCCGGACATCCGGCCCGTGCGCGCGTTCATCACGCTGTCCACCTGCCACCCCGAATACTCCGCCGCCGAACGGCTCATCGTGTACGGCGTGCTCAAGAAGACCGAGCTCAGAATGGAATGACATGTACGGCTGGCTCTGGCGCAGGCTTCCCGGCGACACCCGCACCAAGCTCGCGACGGCCGCCGTGCTGGTCGTCGCGGCGGGGGCCGTACTCTGGTATGTCGTGTTCCCACTCCTGGAACCCGTGGTGACACTCGATGAGGTGACCGTCCGTTCATGACCCGTGTCCTGGTCGTCGACAACCACGACAGTTTCGTCCACACCATCGTCCAGTACCTGCGTGAGCTGGGCGCCACGTGCGACGTGCGCCCGCGCGACTGCGTCAGGGCCGAGGACGCCGAGGGCTTCGACGGCGTGCTGATCAGCCCGGGCCCGGGCACGCCCGAGGCGTCCGGCGTGAGCGTCCCCCTCGTGCACGCGGCGGCCGAGCAGGGCCGGCCGCTGCTCGGCGTCTGCCTGGGCCACCAGGCCATCGGCCTGGCCTACGGCGCGACCGTGTCACGCGCCCCCGAGCTGTTCCACGGCAAGACCAGCGCCATCACCCACGACGGCAAGGGCGTGTTCGAGTCGCTGCCCTCGCCGGTGCTGATGACCCGCTACCACTCGCTGGCGGTGCTCCCCGAGACCGTCCCCGACGTGCTGGAGGTCACCGCGCGCTCCGACGACGGCGTCATCATGGGCCTGCGGCACCGCACCGCGCCGATCGAGGGCGTGCAGTTCCACCCCGAGTCCGTGTTGTCGGAGCACGGGCACCGGCTGCTGGCGAACTGGCTGCGCGCGATCGTGTAACACACCTCTCGCACAGAGCGACTACCTAATGAGCGTCCCCGCCGTTGCCCCCGAGCGGCGGGGGCGTTCCTTTCTGAGACGCGGCAGGGCCGCCCACCCCCGATGGGATGGGCGGCCCTGTTCGCGTTCCGGCGCGGCTAGCCGTTGAGCCCGCCGTCGCCGATCGGCTCGTCCTCGGTCGGCACGTCCTCCGTCGGCACGTCGTCGGTCGGCACGTCGTCGGTCGGGAAGTCGTCCGTCGGCTGGTCGGTCGGCGTCGGGATGTCAGGGCCCGAGGAGACCACGATCGTGATCGTGGTGTTCGGCGGGAGCGGCTTGCCCTCCGCCGGGTTCTGCTGGATGACCGTGCCCTCGGCCGCCTCGTTGCTCGGCTGCGGGACCACCCGCACCTTGAAGCCGGCGTCCTCGATCAGCTTGCGCGCGTCTGCCTCGGTGAGCCCGATCACGCCCGGGACCTCGGCCTGCTCCTTCGGCACGTAGAGGGTGACCACGCCCTCCTTCTCGATCTCCTCGCCGGCCCGCGGCTTGGTGTCGAGGATCTTGCCTTGCGCCTTGCTGGAGACCTTGGTCTTGACCGTGCCGCGCAACCCGGCCTGCTGGAGGATCTGGTTGGCCTCGTCGGGGGTGAGACCGATCAGGCCTTCCGGCACGGTCGTCTTCTCGATGCCCTTGGAGACGACCAGGGTGACTTCCGTACCCTTGTCGACCTTGCTGCCTTCCTGCGGGTCGGTCTTGATGACCAGGCCCTTCTGCAGGTCCTGGCTGAACTCCTCGACCACCTTGGGCTTCAGCCCCAGCTCGGTGAGCGTGCTCTCGGCCGCCTCTTTCTTCTGGCTGACCAGCCCGGGGATCGTGATCTGCGTGTCCGTCGGGGTGTCCTTCGAGCCGAACACCACGTAGCCCACCGTGATGAACGCACCGATGATCAGCAGCGGGATGATGATCCACAGGGCCGTCTTGACCGCGTTGCCACCGCCGCCCGACGCCCGCCGCCGGCCGCCGCGGCCGCCGTGCTCGGTGTCGCCGTACTCGTACGGGGGGACCGCGGTGGTGCGCTGCGTGGCCGGACCCTGAGCCGCCTGCGTGGTGGTCATCATGCGGGTGCCCTGACCGTAGTTGCCGGTCATCGCCATCGTCTGGGCGTCGACCGGCATGCCGGACATCGCCCGCTGGATGTCGGCCCGCATCTCGCTCGCGCTCTGGTAGCGGTGCGCCGGGTCCTTGGCCATCGCCTTGAGCACGATCGCGTCGGCCCACTGGGGGATCTCCGGATCGATCTGCGACGGCGGGATCGGCTCCTCGCGCACGTGCTGGTAGGCGATCGCGACGGGGGAGTCGCCGGTGAACGGCGGCTGGCCGGTGAGCAGCTCGTACAGCACGCACCCGGTGGAGTAGATGTCGCTGCGCGCGTCGACCCGCTCGCCCCGCGCCTGCTCGGGCGACAGGTACTGGGCGGTCCCTATCACCTGCGCGGTCTGGGTCATCGTGGCGGCCGAGTCGGCCATCGCCCTGGCGATGCCGAAGTCCATCACCTTGACGTCGCCGGCCCGGGTGATCATCACGTTGGCCGGCTTGATGTCGCGGTGCACGATGCCGCCGCGGTGACTGTAGTCGAGCGCCCGCAGGATGCCGTCGACCAGCTCGGTCGCGCGCTCGGGCAGCAACCGCCGGTCCTGACGCAGCAGGTCGCGCAGCGTCCTGCCGTCGACGTACTCCATCACGATGTACGGCACGGGGGTGCCGTCGGTGACGTCCTCGCCGGTGTCGTAGACCGCCACGACGGCCGGGTGGTTCAGCGAGGCGGCCGACTGGGCCTCACGGCGGAAACGGGCCTGGAAGGTGTGGTCTCGCGCCAGATCCGACCGAAGGGTCTTGATCGCGACAACGCGGTCCAGCCGGATGTCTCGGGCACGATACACCTCGGCCATGCCGCCGCGCCCGACGACACCGTCGAGCTCGTAACGACCTCCGAGTAGCCGAGGCTGAGTCATTTCCTGCACTGTCCCTTACCGTTCATCTTGGGTACCGGCCTGCTCGGGGGGCCGCCGGTGTCCATCATCGACCCCGTGACGCATCACGTCTCCTCCTTCATCGGGATGGTTTCCCCCGGATCGGGCGAGGCGGTTGGTGTCGGAGTTGTCGGTGTACTGGTGGGCGTTGGGGTGGGTGTGGGAGTCGGGGTACGGGTGGTCGGTGTTGGCTTCTTGGTAGGAGTTGCCGACTTGCTTACCGTAGCCGACCGCGAGGGTACCGGCCGCTTCGACTTCACCGGAACCACCGGGGGTCGCCGCGTGTGTGGCTTGGTCCGCGTCGGCCGCTGCTGATCGGGGGAGGGCAGCGGCAGCGTCAGCGTGGGCTCGGCGATGTCGGGCAGTGGCGCGGGGGTGTTGGGCGTCTGGTTGGCGAACGTGATGGCGCTCAGCCCGACCGCGGCCGCGCATCCGGCCGAGGCGACCAGCGCCAGCGTCCTGGCGCCCCTGCGCCGCCCGGGTACGCTCTGCGCGGGCTGCCGCCTGGTCGGCGGGCCGAGCGGCTGATCGGCCAGCGGGCCGGTCGTCCGTACGTCCTCGGGCTCCTGCGCGGGCTCGCGCACCCGATGGCCGGCCGGGTCGGTGAGCATGTACAGCTCGTACGGCACGTGCTCGGCCCCGGCCAGCGACTCGCGCAGCACGTACGCCCGGTCCGCCACCTCCAGCGCGGTCGCGGGACGCTGCTCCACCTCCTTGGCCAGCATCGACATGACCAGTTCGCGCACCGGCGCGGGCACGTCGACGCCGAGCGGCGGCGGCGGCTCGTTGAGATGCCGCAGCGCGATGGCCACCTGGCTGTCGCCGCGGAACGGCGTGCGCCCCGACAGGCATTCGTAGGCCACCACGCCCAGCGAGTAGATGTCGGTCGCCGGGGTCAGCGTCAGCCCCTGCGCCTGCTCGGGGCTGACGTACTGGGCCGTGCCCAGCACCGTGCCGGTCTGGGTCACCGGCGCCGCCTCCAGCGCGCGGGCGATGCCGAAGTCGGTGACCTTGATCGTGCCTTCCGGCGTGACCAGCAGGTTGCCCGGCTTGATGTCGCGGTGCACCACCGCGGAGGTGTGGGCCGCGTGCAGCGCCCTGGCCGTCTGGTGCACCACGTCGAGCGCCACCTCGGGGCCCAGGCTGCCGTTGCGCGCCAGGATGGCCGACAGCGGCTCGCCGTGCACCAGCTCCATCACCAGGTAGGCCACGCCGCCCTGCTCGCCGTAGTCGTAGATCTGGGCGATGCCGGAGTCGGTCAGCGCGGCGGTGATGCGGGCCTCGTTGCGGAAGCGGCCGCGGAACTGGGGGTCGGCGTAGATGTGGCTGCGCAGCACCTTGACCGCGACCTCGCGGCCGAGCAGCTCGTCTCGGGCACGCCAGACCTCCCCCATACCGCCCGCGGCGATCCGGGAGAGCAACAGGTAGCGGTTACCGAGCCGCATGACCCAGCACGTTACCGTCTAGCACCAAAGTCCCATCACTTGTTCAGCACCGCCTCCATCACGGCTTTCGCGATCGGGGCAGCGGTTCCGCCGCCCGTCGCCTCCGCGCCGACGTTCGCGGCGCCGGACTCCACCAGCACCGCCAGCGCCACCTGCGGGTTCTCCGCAGGCGCGAACGAGATGAACCAGGCGTGCGGCGGCTGGCCGTTGGAAGTCTCCGCAGTGCCCGTCTTCCCCGCTACTTGGACGCCTGGGATCTGCGCCCGGTTGGCGGTGCCGTTCTGTACGACGCTCACCATCATCTCGCGCAACTTGCCCGCCGTCTCGGAACTCACCGCTTCCGACAGCTCTTCCCTGTCGGCCTCCTCGATGGTGTCGCCCTTGGCGTCACTGACCTTGTTCACCAGGTACGGCTTCATGACCACGCCGTTGTTGGCGATGCCGGCCGCGATCATGGCCATCTGCATCGGCGTCATCTGGTTGCTCTGCTGCCCGATGGCGGTCTTGGCCAGCGCGGCCGCGTCCTCGCGCGGGCCGATGTTGCTCTGGGCCACCGGCATCGGGATGCTGAACGGCTCGGCCGAGCCGAACCTGGCCATCTGGTCCTGCATCTTGTCGTAGCCGAGATCCATGCCGATCTGGCCGAAAGGCGTGTTGCAGGACCTCTCCAGCGCGAAGATCAGCGGCACCTGGCCGGCGCCGCAGGCCGCGCCGCCGTAGTTGGGCAGGCTGATGTTCGTGTTGGGCAGCGGGAGCCGCTGCGGCGCCGGCACGACCGTGTCGGGGCCGCGCGAGGAGTCGTCCTCGAGGAACGCCGCCGCCGTCACCACCTTGTACGTCGACCCCGGCGGGTAGGTGCGGTCGATGTTGCGGTTGAGCAGCGGCTGGCTCTTGTCGGCCGCCAGCTCGTCGTAACGGCCGAACGCCTTGCCCTTGTCGGTGACCGAGATCTCGGCCGGGTCGTAGGTGGGCAGCGAGACCATGGCCAGGATCGCCCCGGTCTTCGGTTCGAGCGCGACCACCGCGCCGCGCTTGCCGCTGCCGCGCAGCGCGTCGTAGGCCGCCTTCTGCACCTTGGGGTTGATCGTGACCTCGACGTTCGCGCCCCTGGTCGGCTCGCCGGTGAACAGGTCGATGCTCCGGCGCAGCAGCAGGTCGGGGCTGGAGCCGTCGAGCAGCTTGTTCTTGGCGCCCTCGATCTGGGAGGCGCTCTCAGGCGAGAAGAAGCCGGTGACGTGCGCGTACAGCCGGCCGTCGTGGTACTTCCTGACGAACTTGAACTTGGGGTCCTTGGTCTCCACCGACTCCGCGATGATCTTCCCGCCGGCCGTGATGCGCCCGCGCTCCACGGCGTAGCGGTCGAAGTAGTTGCGCCGGTTGCGGGGGTCTTCGCGGTACTTGTCGGCGTTCACGGCCTGCAGGACGTTCACGTTGATCATCAGGAGCGCGAACAAGGTCAGACAGGCCACGGCCGCGCGCTTGAGTGTGCTGTTCATCGCTGGAACACCTGCGTCAGTCCTTCGTTCTGGATCGCCTGGGGCGGAGGCCGCCGTGCCGCGTCCGACGTTCGTACCAACAGCGCGATAAGAATCCAGTTAGCCAGCAGCGCCGAGCCGCCCTGTGACATGAACGGGGTGACCAGACCGGTCAGGGGAATGAGGTTCGTCACGCCGCCGACGATGATGAACACCTGCCAGGCCAGCAGGAACGACAGGCCACCCGTCAGCAGCTTGGAGAACGGCTCGCGGGCCGCCAGCGAGGTGCGCAGCCCGCGCTCGACCAGCAGCGCGTACATCAGCAGCAGCGCCATCAGGCCGGTCAGGCCCAGCTCCTCGCCGGTGGCGGCGAAGATGAAGTCGGAGAAGGCCAGCGGGATCTCGTCCGGGTTGCCCTTGCCCAGGCCGGTGCCGAGGATGCCACCCGCGCCGAGCCCGTACAGGCTCTGCATGATCTGGTAGCTCTTGCCGCACATGGGGTCGCTCGGCGGGTTCGTCTGGCAGACGTCGGCGTTGCCGAAATAGACGTCGTTACGCGGGTCGAGCCAGGCGTCGAAACGGGCCTCGACGTGGCCGAACAGCTGCCCGGCGACGAACGCGCCGCCCACGAACAGCAGGATGCCGATCAGCACCCACGAGGTGCGCTGCGTGGCGATGTAGAGCATCGCGATGAACGTGCCGAACAGCAGCAGCGAGGTGCCCAGGTCCTTCTCGAAGACCAGCACGCCCAGGCTGACCACCCACGTCACCAGGACCGGGCCGAGGTCGCGGGCCCTGGGCAGGTCGATGAACAGCAGCCGACGCCCGGCCAGGGCCAGGACGTCGCGCTTGGCCACCAGGTAGCCGGCGAAGAAGACCACCAGCGCCAGCTTGGCGAACTCGCCCGGCTGGATGGAGAAGCCGCCGATCCTGATCCAGATCTTGGCGCCCTGCACCTCGCTCAGGCTGGCCGGCAGTAACGCCGGCAGCGCGAGCAGCACCAGGCCGACCGCGCCCGCGGTGTAGGTGAGCCGCTGCAGCATGCGGTGGTCGCGCAGCACGATCAGGGTCGCGGCGAACATGACGACGCCGACGGCCGTCCACATGATCTGGCTGGCCGCGGACGCGCCGGCCTGGTCGGCGACCTCCAGCCGGTAGATCATCACCAGGCCGAGGCCGTTGATCAGCGTCACCAGCGGCAGGATCAGCGGGTCGGCCCACGGGGCGAACTTGGCGAGCACCAGGTAGGCGGCCAGCATCAGGCCGCCGAGCCCCAGTCCGTACGTCAGCATGCCCGCGGGCACCTGACCGTCGACCGCCAGCCCCACGTTCGCGTAGGCCAGCATGACGATCAGCACCGCGAAGGCGAGCATGACGAGCTGGGCCCCACGGCGCTTGGCGGGCATGGGGACGGGGGTCGCCGCCACTTCGCTCATCTAACGCGACTTCGTCTTCGTCGTGGTCGGAGTCACCGACGGCGTCGGGGAGGCCGTGACCGCCGGCTTCTGGTCCTGGCTGAACTTGAACGAGTTGATTTTCGTCATACCTGCGTTGACGTCGGTGACCGGGATTCCGCTCTTGATCAGGGCCTGGTCGGCCGTGGACAGGCCGGATAGCGGCTTGCCCGTCTCCTTGCTGACCTTGAAGAGCTGGAACGGCCCCACCTCCGTCTGGATTCCCTGGTACACGACCACTTCGTTGCCCCTAGCTCCGACGAAGTACTGGTCTTGGGTCCACTGATATCCAAGATATGCGCCGACGCCGACGACGACGCCGCCAATGCCGAGCACGGTGACCAGCACGGGCCACACGCGACGACGCCTGCCCGACCGCCTGGACGCCTGCGCGACCGGCTCGTCGAGATCGTCATCGGTGATCGCCGGCTGGGGTGCGGTCACCGCGCTCACTCGCCCCGGCGAGGTGTCCTGGGGGCTCGGATGCAGCCGGTTCATGCCCGCGGCGCCGACCACGGCTGCCTCGGCGGGAACCTGCTGCCCGTCGGTGATCTCCAGGACGTCGGCCAGCACGCAGGTGATGTTGTCGGGCCCGCCGCCTCGGTTCGCCAGATCGATGAGCTGGCGGACGACCTCTTCAGGGTCGTCGATGTTGGTCAGCGTCGCGTGCAGCGTCTCCGCGCTCACCACGCCCGACAGGCCGTCGGAACACAGCAGGTAGCGGTCGCCGATCTGCGCCTCGCGCAACGTGAGATCGGGATCGACCTCGCCGCTGCCGTCGAGTGCCCGCAGCAGTATCGAGCGCTGCGGATGGGTGGCCGCCTCCTCCGGCGTGATGCGCCCGTCGTCGACGAGCTGCTGCACCAGGGTGTGGTCGTGGGTGATCTGGTACAGCTCCCCGCGTCTGAGCAGGTAGGCGCGCGAGTCGCCGACATGCACCAGGGCTACCTGGGTGCCGTTCCAGAGCATGGCCGTGAGAGTGGTGCCCATGCCCTTGAGGCTGGGATCCCGCCCCACCATCTCGTGCAGCTTGCGATTGGCGTCGCGTACCGCTGCCTCGATGGCGTTGAGCAGGTCACCCCCCTGTTGGGCCTCTTCCAGAGAGGCCATGGCGGCGATGGCGACGGAACTCGCCACCTCGCCGTGTGCGTGCCCGCCCATGCCGTCGGCGACGGCGAGCAGGCGGCCGCTAGCGTACGCCGAGTCCTCGTTTCCTTCGCGGAGGAGGCCGACGTCCGAGCGGGCGGCGTAGCGGAGTGCGATGGTCATTTGCGCAATTCAATGACTGTCTTGCCGACGCGGATCGGAACACCGAGCGGCACCGGGGTCGGGCGGGTGACTTTCGAGCGGTCGAGATACGTGCCGTTGGTGGACCCAAGATCTTCCACGATCCATTGACCGTCCTGAGGAAAGAGCCGGGCATGCCGGCTGGATGCGTAGTCGTCGCTGACTACCAGCGTGGCGTCGTTCGCCCGGCCGATCGTGATGGGCGTCTCCGAAAGGTTGATGGTGGTGCCCTGCAGGGGCCCACCTGTGACAACGAGCTGGCGTGGCTCGCCCTTCTTGCTCTTGGGCTTGACCACCGGTTTCGCGGGCTTCACGCCTTTGCGTGGGCCCGCGGGTGCCGTGCGTGAGCCGAACAAGTCAGTCCGGATCACGCCGACTGCGGCAATGACGAAGAACCACAGCACCGCCAGGAAGGCGAGCCGGATCAGCAGCAGCGTGAGCTCGGACATGGACCGTCTGTCTACCCCTAATCGCGCCGGAACACCAGAGTCGTGCGCCCCAGCGTCACTCGCGTGCCGTTCTGGAGCTCGATCCTGCGTACCGGCTGGCCGTTGACGAAAGTGCCGTTCGTCGATCCGAGATCGACGAGGACCACCAGCTGGCCCTCGACGCGCAGCTCCGCGTGATGACGCGAGACTCCGGGATCGACCAGACGAAGATCGCAGTCGGTGCCCCTGCCGAGCAAGGTCACCGGAGTGGTGAGCTCGTAGGAACGGTCGCCCTGCGGGTCGTCCTGGGTGGAGACGAGCAGCCTGGGCCGCCCGTTGAACGCGTGCGGCCTGGACGGAGGCAGGTCGCTCGCCGGCTGGCGAATCTCGTCCTGCTCGACCGTCGCGCCGCGAATCACGCCGGACCGGATGCGGAACAGCCCCACAGCCAGGTCTCCGGCGGTCTCGAAACGGACCCGGACCGGTCCCACGAAGGAGTAGCCCTGTTCCTTGGCGTACTCCCTGGCGAGGTTGGCCAGCTCGTGGCTGATGCTGTCGGCGTAGACCTCGAGCCGTTCGCTGTCGGTCGTGGACAGTTCGACCACGAAGTCGTTGGGCACGAGCGTGCGACCCTGAGCGACGATCGCCGCACGCTCATCCATCTCCCGCTGAACCGCGCTGGCGACCTCGACCGGCTGAAGGTCAGATTTGAACGCCCGCGCAAAGGCCCCCTCAACCAAGCCTTCGAGCCTTCGCTCGAAGCGCTGAAGGACTCCCACCGGGTACCTCCCTTCCTCCGTGCATATGATCGCGGCCCCCAGACGCTTCCGGCGCCCGGTTTCCGCTCGTCCCACGACGCGGCTGCCCGGCGCTCCTCGACCGTCGCGCCCAGCTCATCCGCTCCCGTGTCTTATGCGATCGTATCCGGGTTCAGTACTAGTGGCAGTTCCGTGCTACTGTTTCTCCGCACCCAAAAAAGGGCGGGTGGCGGAACGGCAGACGCGCACGGTTCAGGTCCGTGTGTCCGAAAGGACGTGAGGGTTCAAATCCCTCCTCGCCCACTCGGGTCACCGATGAGATCGGCAGACCCACACTGACGAAAGTGGCCTCGGTTCGCAAGAGCCGGGGCCATTTCTTTGTTCTCCGCAAGTTCTCCGGCGCATGGGGGACCGTGCTCCGCTGGGAAGACGGTAAAGCCCGCCACTTGCAGGCCGCTGTCTGGTTGCTTACGTGATTTAGCTCACACCGTCCCCGGGAAAACTTTGCCAGAGGTGCCTCACCCGGCCGCTCGCACCGTCGTTTCCTCGAGTGTTCGCGGCCGGGCGCCCGATGTTCCGGGTCAGGCAGTGTTCCGGGTCAGGCGGTGTTCCGGCTCAGGCGGCGGCCTTGGTGTCCAGCAGCACGCTCAGCAGGTCCGTGAGGCTCACCATGCCGATGACGGCCCCGCCCTGGCCGGTGACCAGGGCCAGGTGCGCCCTGGCCTCCTGGAGCGCGGCCACCGCTTCCGGCACCTGCGTGACGCACGCCAGCCGGGGCATGGGCCTGGCCAGGCCCGCGGCGGTCTGGTCGGGGCGCAGGAGCGCGTCGCGGGCGTGCAGGACGCCTCCGACGTCTCCCGGCCGGCCCACCAGCAGCCGCAGGTGACCGCTGTGTGCGGCCGTGTCCTTGATGGCGGCGGAATCGGCCGACGGCGGCACGAAGACGACCTGGTCGATCGGCACCATCAGGCGTTCGATGCCCTCGGCCTCCAGGCGCAGCGCCCGGGTGAGCAGGTCGTGCTCCTCCCGGTCGAGCAGGCCCATCCGGCCCGATTCGCCCACCAGCATGGCCAGCTGGCGCGGCGTCCTGGTGGTGGCCAGCTCGTCGCGCGGCTGCACGCCGAACAGCCGCAGGATGACGTTGGTCAGCCCGTTCAGCGAGGAGAGCAGCGGGCGCATGAGCCAGGTGAAGGCGCGGAACGGCAGCGTCAGCACCAGCGCGGCCCGCTCGGGATGCGTCAGCGCCCACGACTTGGGCGCCATCTCGCCCACCACCATGTGCAGGAACGTCACCAGCGCCAGCGAGAACGTCAGCGCGATCGGCAGGCGCAGCGACTCGGGCACGCCGGCGGCGGCGAAGACCGGTTCGAGGAAGTGCTCGATGGCCGGCTCGGTGACCTGGCCCAGGCCCAGCGTGCACAGCGTGATGCCGAGCTGGGCGCCGGCCAGCATGAGCGAGAGCTGGCGCCCGCCGCCCACGGCCGACTTCGCGGCGATCCTGACCAGGCGGTTGCCGCCGGAGGCCATCTCCTCCAGCCGGTGCCGCCTGGAGGAGACGAAGGCGAACTCGGCGGCCACGAACAGCGCGTTGAAGGCCAGCAGCGCGAGGCTGATGAGGATGAGCGTCATCGGGCCGCCTCCGCGTGCTGGGCGGGCGAGAGCCGCACCCATTCGGGCACCCGCCGGCTGAGCGACATCACGGTCAGCTCGGCCAGGTGCTCCTGGTCGTCCTCGGCGAACGGGTCGGTCACCGCGGCGATCGGCACGGTGACGCTGTCGCCGGGGTTCGGCATCCGGCCCAGCCTGGCCAGCACCAGGCCGGCGAGGGTGTCGTAGTCGTCGCTCTCCGGCAGCGCGATGCCGGTGGCCCGCTCGACCTCGTCGAGCCTGAGCCGGCCCGGCACCTCCCAGATCCCGCCCGGCTGCTCGACGGCGCCCTGCGGCTCGGGGTCGTTCTCGTCCATGAGCTCGCCGACCAGCTCCTCGGCCAGGTCCTCGACGGTGATGACGCCGGCCAGGCCGCCGTACTCGTCGATGACGCAGACGATGTCCTCATGCGCGGCGCGCATCCTGTTCAGCACGGCGGGCAGCGGCAGCGAGTCAGGCACCAGCAGCGCGGGCCGGGTGATGGCGCTGACCAGGCCCTCGTCCAGCCCGGACGTCAGCAGCTCGCGCACCCCGGTCACGCCGAGCACGTCGCCGTCGCCGCCGAGCACCGGGTAGCGGGAGTGCCCGCACCGGCGCATGACCTCGACCAGCTCGGAGATCGGCTGGGAGTCGCGCAGCACGACCACGCGCGGCCGCGGCACCATGATCTCCTCGGCGTTCCTGTCGCCGAACTCCAGCGCCCGCTCCAGCAGCTCGGACAGCTGCGCGGGCAGCTCGCCCGCCTCCGCGGACTCCTCGATGATCCGGGACAGCTCCTCGGGCGTCGCGCCGTGCTCGACCTCCTCGACGGGCTCGATGCCGACCCGCCTGAGCAGCCCGGTCGCCGCGGAGTCGAACAGCTTGATCACCGGGCCGACCACGGCCAGGTACGCCAGCGTCGACGCGGCCAGGAACTTGGCCACCGGCTCGGGCCTGGCGATGCCCAGGTTCTTGGGTGCGAGCTCGCCGAGCACCATCTGCACGACGGTGGCCACGAACACGCCGATGGCCACGGAGACCCCGGTGACCATCGTGTCGGAGAGCCCGGCGCCGGCCAGCCACGGACGCGTCAGCACGGCGATCGCCGGCTCGGCCAGGAAGCCGACCAGCAACGCGGTGACGGTGATGCCGAGCTGCGCGCCGGAGAGCATGAAGGACAGGCGTGAGGTCACCTGGAGCGCTTTGACGGCTCTGGTGTCACCGGCGGCGGCCTGCTCGCGCAGGAGGCCGCGGTCGGCGGCGACGAAGGCGAACTCCTGGGCGACGAAGTACCCGGTCGCCGCGGTGAGGAGGAAGAGGGCCAGGAGGCCCAGATAAGCGCTCACCGTGGTGAGCTCTCAGAGGAACCCGTGCCTGCGCACGGGCATAGACTCCATGGGTCCGGAGCGGACACGGTCATCCCTTCGATAGCGGTCGTCCAATACCGTAACGACGCTGGTGACCTCTATGTTTCCGCAGTGACTCCGGGTTTCGCCCGCGTGCCACTCCGTGCTCGCCCGCCAGAGCCCGCACGTCCCCCCTTCTCTGTGGCTGTTCCGGTACTTTTCCCTGGAGAAACCTTGACCAGAGGGCGCACTGTCTGGGGGTTCGACGTACCGTCTAGGCAGACCGAAGGGAAGAAGGCGACGTGACTGAGGACGACCGGACACGGGCCATGCGCTCGCCGGGAGACGGCCGCCCGCTGCCGCCACGGCCCGCCGACGGCCTGCGCTCGGGCGGGGCTCCCGCGCACCAGATGCCGCAGAGCCCGGCCGCCGCGCCGACGCACAAGATGCCCGTGCCCGAGGTCGCCGCGCCCGCCGCGGCGCCCCCGCCGCCGCCTTCGTCGCCGCCGTCGTCGTCCAAGGGGCGCGTGTACGGCAGGGAGCGCTCGGGCAGCAGCCCGGTCAAGCCGCTGAGGTCGTCGGCCGAGCGGCGCGAGAAGGAGCCGCGCGGGCCGCGCGGCCCGCGCAAACTGCCGTCGGGCCGGACGATACTCAAGATCCTCGCCGGTCTGCTCGTGGTGCTCCTGGTGGCCGGCATCGGCCTGTTCTTCTGGGTCGACTCCCGCCTGGGCGGCATCGACGGCGACGTGCTGGCCGACTACGAGGGCCGCCCGGCCGACACCGCGGGCACCAACTGGCTGCTGGTCGGTTCAGACAGCCGCAAGGGCCTGTCCGCGGCCCAGCGCAGGAAGCTCGCCACCGGCAGCTCCCAGGGCCAGCGCACCGACTCCATGATGTTGCTGCACATCCCCGACGGCAGCGACAAGCCGACCCTGGTCAGCCTGCCGCGCGACTCGGCCGTCACCATCCCCGGCCAGGGCCGCAACAAGCTCAACGCGGCGTACGCGATCGGCGGCCCCAAGCTGCTGATCCGCACCGTCGAGACGACCACCGGCCTGCGCATCCACAACTACATGGAGATCGGGTTCGCCGGGTTCGTGGACATCGTCGACGCCGTCGGCGGCGTCGAGATCAACGTGCGGGCCGACGTGAACGACCCCAAGGCCGGGCTGAACCTGAAGAAGGGCACCCAGGTGCTCACCGGCTCGCAGGCGCTCGGCTACGTACGCACCCGCAAGGGTGGCGCGCTGCCCGACTTCGAGCGCACCAAGCGGCAGCGGCAGTTCCTCAGCGCGGTGGTGAAGAAGGCGGCCAGCCCCGGCGTGCTCATCAACCCGTTCACCTCGATCCCGCTGGCGATGAGCGCCACCGAGGCGGTCGCGGTCGACGGCGACACCGGCGCGTTCGACATGTTGTCGCTGGGCCTGTCCATGGGCGACAGCCCGGTCACGACGGTGGTGCCGTTCGGCGGGAACGAGATCGCCGGCGGCGGCCAGGCGGTCAAGTGGGACAGGGAGAAGGCGCTGATGCTGTTCAACGCGCTGAAGGAGGACAAGCCGGTGCCGAAGGCGGTGCTCGACGCCGGCTGACGGTTCTCCGGTCGGCTCAGGAGGAGCCTGAGGCGATGGCGCCGGCGGCGGCGCTGGTGGCCGCGATCACGATGACCGAGTTGATCGCGGCGATGGTCTTGGCCACCGCGTCGGCGGCCCAGGCGCCTTCGGCGATCTCCTTGACTCGGCGTCTGTCCGCGCCGGGGAAGGCCTTGGCGTCCAGCTTCGAGACGTGCATGAGCGCGATCAGCACGGCGGTGCGCGCGTCCGGGTCCTCGCCCGACAGCGCGTGCGCCACGCGGGCCCGCACCCCGGCCTCGACCTCGGGGTTCGACTCCGGCCAGCGGGTGGTGGGGAAGATCCCGAGCACCTTGCCGCGTTCCTCGGCCAGCACGCCGTTCTCGGCCAGCCTGGTCAGCAGGCGCCTGCGCAGCTTGCTCGAGTACAGCTTCTGCACCCACCAGACCGGCTTGCGCTCCTTGTCCTCGGCGGCCATGCGGGCCAGGGCCGAGTCGAGCTCCTCGTCGCCCAGCGGGGTGGGGTCGATGACGGCCACCTTCTTGTCCGACAGCTCCACCCGGCCGGCTACCGCCAGCTCGGCGAGTATGGCGCCGCCGAGCGCGGGGTCGAGCTGGGCCGCCGCGATGAGCTGCTTGCCTTCCTCTTCGCTGTAGGCCAGCAGGAGGAGTTCCTCGGCGATCGTCATAGTCATGCTTCGACACTAACCTCCACACTCATGGGTATCTCTGAGAAATTGCACGCTGTCGGGCGGCCGCTGCTCGACGCCCAGCTCGCGCATCCGACCGTGGCGGGGATCGGGCGGGGTGACCTGCCGGAGCCGGTGTTCCGGTCCTGGCTGGAGCAGGACTACCTGTTCCTGCACGACTACGTGCGGGTGTTCGCGCGGCTGGCCTGGCAGGCGCCCGCGGCCCATCTGGGTGACCTGGTCGATCTGGCGCACACGACGTACCACGACGAGCTGAACCTGCACCGGTCGTTGTCGGCGGAGTTCGGCGCCGATCTCGACGGGGCGGTGAAGGGGCCGGCGTGTTCGGCGTACACGGGGTTCCTGCTGGAGTCCGCGGGGTCGTACGGGGAGGGGCTGGCCGCGCTTTACCCGTGTATGTGGGGATATTCGACGCTTGGCCAGATATTGGCGGAGAATCCGCCTGCTGAGCCGAGATATCGGGCGTGGGTGGACACGTACGCGGACCCCGGTTTCGCGGCGCTGACGGCCAGGATCGGGCAGATGATCGACGAGGCCGACCCCGACCCGGCCCGCGCCGAGGCGCTGTTCCGCGAGGGGATGGCGCACGAGCTGGCGTTCTGGGACGTCCCTTAGGCGCTTTGCCCAGGGTGTGTCCACAGGCTGTGGATGGTCCGGTGCGCACCGTACCCTGGTGACATGCCGGAACTTCCAGAAGTGGAGTCTCTCGCCCACTTCCTGCGCGAACGGGCGGTGGGCCGTACCGTCCTGGCCGTCGACGTGGTCGCCATCCAGGCGCTGAAGACGTTCGACCCGCCGGTCACCGCGCTCGGCGGGCTGAGCGTGACCAGCGTGTCGAGGCACGGCAAGTTCCTCGACCTCGACTGCGACGGCCTGCACCTGGTCATCCACCTGGCCAGGGCCGGATGGCTGCGCTGGCGCGAGGACATGTCCGGCGCCAAGCCGGTCCGCCCGGGCAAGGGGCCGCTCGCGGTACGCGTGCGCTTCGCGCCCGACGACGACGGGATCGCGCCCGGCTTCGAGCTGACCGAGGCGGGCACCCAGAAACGCCTGGCCGTCTACGTCACCAAGAACCCCGGCGAAGTGCCCGGAGTGGCCGCGCTCGGCCCCGACCCGCTGGACGACGCGTTCACCGTCGACGCGCTCAAGCGGATCATCGGCGGTAACCGCACCCAGATCAAGGGCCTGCTGCGCGACCAGAAGGTGATCGCCGGCATCGGCAACGCATACTCCGACGAAGTGCTGCACGTGGCCAAGATGTCGCCGTTCAAGATCGCGGCGACGTTGACCGACGCCCAGATCGCCGACCTGCACGAGGCGATCGTGACCACCCTGCGCGACGCCGTCGAACGCGCGCACGGGCTGGCGGCCAAGGACCTCAAGGCGGAGAAGAAGTCCGGGCTGCGCGTGCACAACCGGGCCGGGCAGCCGTGCGACGTGTGCGGCGACACGATCCGCGAGGTGTCGTTCGCCGACTCGTCGCTGCAGTACTGCCCCACCTGCCAGACCGGCGGCAAACCGCTGGCCGACCGCAGGCTCTCGCGCCTGCTCAAGTAGCCGCCTGGTGCTCCCGGGGCCGGTGGGTGCCGCGGGACCTGGCGAGACGCGAGATGATGGGGTCATGACCGTTCCTGAGATCGAGGCCAGTGCAGTCCCCGAAGACGGATACCTGCTCGACGTGCGCGAGCAGGACGAATGGACGGCCGGCCACGCCCCGCACGCCGTGCACATCCCGATGACCCAGATCCAGGGGCGGCTCGACGAGGTCCCGAGCGAGCGGACGGTCTACGTGATCTGCCGGGTCGGCGGCCGGTCCATGCAGGTGGCCGCCTGGCTCAACCGGCTCGGCCGCGACGCGGTCAACGTGGGCGGCGGCATGCAGTCCTGGGAGCACGCGCACCGGCCGATGGTGAGCGAGACCGGGCAGCCGCCTTTCGTGGCCTGAGACAGGCGTCCGGCGGCGCGCTAAGATCACCCGTCTGCTGCCGATGCGGGTGAGGGTGGGCTTCGGGTGCGCCGGTATCGCTTTGGCTGGCTCGCGGCGGTCTTCGCCGGGTTACACCTGCTCGTCGTGGCCGTGGTGGCGGTGGTCACCGTCCGGAGCCCGGCTGCTTCGTCGTTCGAGCTGCTGGGCCTGTTGTCGCTGCTGTACCTGTCGGCGTGGCTGCCCGAGTCGCTGCCCTGGGTCTCCGTGGCCGGGCTGGTCGCGGTCGGCGCGGTGCGGAGCTGGATGTACTGGCAGGTGCTGCGCGGGCCCACGACCTCGCCCTCCGGGCGAGCGGCTGACCCGGCGGACCGGCGCGCGGTGTGGTTGCGCCGCCTGCTCTACCTGGCCGTCGCCCACGACCTGATCCTCTGGGCGCTGATCAGCGGGTCGCCCCGCCCGGTGTTCGCCGTCGTGGCGCTGATCAGCGGGGCTCCCCTGGTGATCCTCTTCCCGCTGGCGCTCGGCGGGGTCTCGGCCGGGTTCCGTACGGTGGCCATCACGCTCGGGCTGATCGACGTGCTCGCCGGGGCGCTCGGCTGGGTGGCCGGCAGCGCGCTGACGTCGTCCTGGGCGTTCGAGCTGACCGGACTCGGCGCCGTCGTCTGGTGGGTGACGGTCCTGGTCGGCCAGCGGCGCGACGGCCGCTGGAGCCGGGGCACCCTGCGGTTCGGCTGGGTCGCGCTGGCGCTCACGGTGGCGCTCCCGGTCGTCGACGTCATCCAGGACGGCGGGATGACGTACGCGCTGATCAGCGCGCTGAACGTCTTCAACACGATCTGGCCGGCCCGCTCGGCGCACGAGCTGGCCGGCCCCGGTGCACCCGAGGGCCGCGGCAGGCGGGCGATCGCCGCGGTGGTGACCGCCGTGCTGCTGCTCGGCGTGGTCCAGGCGGAGGAACTGGCGCGGATCACGTTCACCGGGCGGGCCGGCTCCTGCCCGCAGGAGGGCGAGCGGGCGTTCGTCTGCCAGGTGCGCCAGGACTCGGATGCGACTTCGCCCGGCCTCCTCGAAAACGTGCCCGACCAGCGGATTCTCGTCGCCGGTCAGGTCGCGTGCGCGGTGCGGGAGCACGAGCGGCAGCCGCTGGACGGCTGGGACCTGTCCGGCGCGCTGCACCTGCTCTGCCCGGACGTCATCGCCGCCGAGGAGGCCGACCGGCAACGGGCCGCCGACCGGCAGGCCGATCAGGCCCGCCGGTCCCAGGCCGACCAGCGCGCCGAGCTGACCGCGCGCTGCCGCGACCCCTGGCCACGGGTGCGTGCCGCCCGCCAGGACACGCTCGCCCTCTTCGGCGACGGCATCTCGTACTACGTCTTCGACGACCGGGCCTCCTACGAGGAAGGCGAGCACGCCGACGTGCACGCGGCCTTCGACGACGGGCTCGTCCACGCCGAGGGCACCAGCGCCGTGGTGCTGACCGACGAGTTCTCGCCCATCTGCCTGACGATCAAGGCGTTCACCGCCGCCCCGCCGCTGCGGCTCACGGGCTGGCAGCGGGTGGCCGAGGCCGGCGTGCTCAGCCGCTCGGGCCGCCTGTTCGTCTCCGGCGAGGACGGCGAGATCGTGTCGGTGAACCTCGCCGCCCGCGGCTCAGGCCGGTACCGGCTGCGGATCTACGTCCGCGAGATGACCGGACCCGACGAGAACGGCCCCTACGAAGAGCACCTGCTCGTCGCCTTTCCCGGCCGCGCCGAGCAGGTGATACACCACCTGCGCTGACCCCTGTGGTCGGCATCGCACGACATAGGGCATGATGAGGGCGCAAATTACATAGTCGCGGGAGCTCGGGCATGGCCGGGCTGAGAGGGCAGACCCCACAAGCGCTGCCGACCGCCTGAACCTGTCCGGATAATGCCGGCGTAGGGAGTGTGCGATGACGCATGTCGCAGACGAAGTTCCGCTGACACTCGAAGGAGCCCCGCCCAAGACACTGGGCGTGCTCGACCAGGGCGCGCTCTGGGCCAACCTCGGCGTCAGCCTTCTGGGCTTCTCCGGCGCGCTGCTCCTGCTCAACCCGCTGGGCGACGCGCCGCTCAGCCTGGCCGCCGCGCTGACCGCGACCGTCGTGGGCAGCCTGATCGGCACCGCCATGGTCGGCCTGGCGGCCATTCCCGGCACGCAGACCGGCATGCCCGCGATGGCGCTGCTGCGCGGGCTGTTCGGGGCGCGGGTGTCGTACGTGCCGACCGTGCTGAACATCGTGCAGATGATCGGCTGGGGCGCCTTCGAGCTCTGGGTGATCGCCAAGGCGGCCGGCGCGATCTTCGGCTCGGTGCCCTACGAGGTGTGGGTGATCGCCGCCGGCCTGCTGACCACCGCGCTGGCGATCTGGCCGCTCGGCGCGGTCCGGGTGCTGCGCCGCTACGTCACGATCGGCGTCATCATCTCGATGATCTGGTTCACGGTGTACTTCCTGACCAAGGCCCCGCCGCAGACGGGCGGCTCGTGGACGGCGTTCGCGCCGGCCGTCGACTACGTGATCGCGCTGTCGGTCTCGTGGGTGCCGCTGGCCGCCGACTTCGCCAGGCACTCGCGTTCCAGCAGGGCGGCCTTCACCGGCGTCGTCGGCGGGTACACCCTGGCCCAGGTGGCCTGCCTGGGGCTCGGCGTCTACGCGGTGGCGCTGGCCGGCAGCGGTGACCCGATGGCGGTGTTCGAGCCGTTCGTGGCGGCGCCGCTGGGCGCGTTGTTCTTCGGCATCCTGGTGCTGCGCGAGACCGACCAGTCCTTCGCCAACGTCTACTCCACCACGGTCTCGCTGCAGAACCTGATGCCGCGCGTGGACCGGCGGATCATCTCCATCGCCATCGGCGTGCTGACCACCGGGATCGCGCTGCGGGAGATCACCTCCTACGGCGCGTTCCTCGGCGTGATCGGCGCGGTGTTCGTGCCCATGTTCGCGGTGCTCGCCGTCGACTACTTCCTGCTCGGCGGCCGGTCGCGGTGGAACACCGCGGAGAACGCGCCGTCGCGCTGGTCGATGCTGGTGCCGTGGGCGCTGGGCTTCGTGGCGTACTGGCTGACCACCTCGACCCCGACCGTCCAGGCCTGGGACGACCTCTGGGCTCCCCTGCGTGACCAGATCAGGCAGCCGTGGATGAACGGCGCGCTCGGCGCGGCCGTGGTGGCGGCGCTGGTGACGCTGGCTATCGGCTGGCGGAGGCGCGCTGCTCGACGTTGAGCAGGTGTTGCTTGGCGGCCACCCCGCCGGGGTAGTCGCCGAGCCCGCCGTCCTGGCGCAGGACGCGGTGGCAGGGCACGACCACGCACACCGGGTTGGCGCTCAGCGCGTTGCCGACCGCCCGCAGGGCGCGCGGCCTGCCGATGAGCTCGCCGATCTCCTCCAGCGTCGTGGTCGTGCCGTACGGCACCGCCATCGTCTTCTGCAGCACCGTACGGGCGAAGGCGGTGGCCAGCGACAGGTCGACCGGCGTGGCGAAGGTGCGCAGGCGGCCGGAGAAGTACGCGTCGAGCTCCCTGCGCACCGGGTCGAGCCGCCGCGCGTCGGGCCCGATGAACGTTCCCACCTGCTTGGTGATCAGCTCGAACACGGTGTTCTCCGGCTCGAAACTGCACGCCACGACGCCCCTGCCCGACACGGCGAGCACCATGCGGCCGAGCGCCCCGTCGTAGGTGCCGAACGCGATGTCGGGCGGCGTCTCACCCCGATAGGTGCTCGAGGTCACCCGCAGCAGGGCATCGAGATCGCCACTCGACATACCCTCACCCTCTTCACCGCCTGGAAAAGTCGTGACCGCAGCGTATCGGACGGATCCCCCCTCGCACGCACCACGCCACGGGCACTATGGAGGTGTGGGGGATGAATGGGCCGGTAGTGACGATGAGATCGCCCGCGCGGTGCTCGCCAGCTCGCCCAACGCGGTGGTGGCGCTCGACCGGGACCAGAGCGTGCTGGTCTGGAACGCCGCCGCCGAGCGGCTGTTCGGCTGGCCGGCCGCCGACATGCTGGGGCGCAGGGCGCCGATCGTGCCCGGCGAGCTGACCGCCGAGCACAACGCGGTGCTCGAACGCGTGCGCACCGGCGGCGCGGGGAACAGCGTGTCCCTGCGTACCAAGCGACTGCGCAGCGACGGCGTCCTGCTCGACGTGCGCGTGGACATCAGCGCGCTGCGCCTGGGCAACTCGGTGGCCGGCTACGTGTGCGTGCACCACCTGGCCCAGGCCGAGGAGGCGGCCAAGAGCCGCATGGCCCGCCGCGCCAGGCTCGTGCGCAGGCTCACCGACGTCGTCGGCGACATCAACGCCGAGCTGGAGCTGCCCGCCGTCCTCGACCGCATCTCCGCCAGCCTGACCGAGCTGACCGGCGCGGACGCCGGCGGCTTCGTCCTGATCGAGGGCGACAAGCTCCGGTTGGTCAGCACCTACCAGCTGCCCGACCAGCTCAGAGGCACCACCAGAGACCTGCGCACGAGCCTGGTCGACAAACTCTTACGCACCGGCAAGACCGTCATGCTGGAGTCGGAAGGGCTCGGCGACCTGGTGTGGGCCAGGCTCACCGGGCTGCACACGATCGCGCTCGGCCTGGCCGCGGTTGGCGGCAGGCCCTACGGCGCGCTGTACGCGCTGTTCGCCCGGCGCAAGCCCGGCCACCTGGAACTGGAACTGCTCGAACTGCTGGCAGGACACGCGGGCATCGCGGCCGGCAACGCGGTGGCCTACCAGGAGGCGGTGCGGCAGCGGGCGCACGAACGGGCCGTGTTCGACGCCAGCGCCGACGGCATCGCGGTGCTCGACGAGGCCGGGCGCGTGCTGCGGTGGAACCCGGCCGCGGTCGATCTGACCGGGTACGCGGCCGCCGCCGTGATCGGCGGGCCGCCGCCGTTCCCGCTGCCAGGCCCGGGGGAGAAGCGCACCTTCCAGCTCGAATCCGGCCGCTGGCTGGACGTGGTGAGCGCCGGGATCGAGGAGACCGGCGAGGTCGTCATCGACTTCCGCGACGTGACGGCGGCCAAGGAACTGGAGGAGGCCAAGGACCTGTTCCTGGCCACGACCAGCCACGAGCTGCGCACGCCGATCACCATCGTGCGCGGGTTCGCCAGCACGCTCGACTCGCGCTGGGACAAGCTGAGCGACGACGAGCGGCGCTCGGCCGTGCGCACGATCGCCGAGCGGTCCAGGTCGCTGGGCGGGCTCATGGACCACCTGCTGCTCGGCGCCCGGGCCGGCGCGGACGAGCTGGCGGTGCGGATCGAGTCGTTCGACCTGGCCGAGCGGATCGACGTGGCCACGCTCGGGCTGCCCGTGCTGTCGGACAAGCACCGGGTCGAGGTGCGCGTGGCCGACGACCTGCCGCGGGTGCTGGGCGATCCGCTGGCCACCGACATCGTGCTCGGCCAGGTGCTGGAGAACGCGTTCAAGTACTCGCCGCAGGGCGGGCTGATCCGGGTCGAGGCCTGGCGCGAAGAAGATACGGCGGTCGTGGTCGTCGACGACGAAGGTGTCGGGATCGCTCCCACGGATCGTGAACGGATTTTCGAGCGGTTCGTACAGGTGGACAGCGGCGATCGGAGACGGTTTGGTGGAGTGGGACTAGGTCTCTATATCGTCCGCAGTCTGGCGAGAGCTCAGGGAGGCGACGTAAGCGCACATCCAAGGCCAGGTGGCGGCACTCGGCTGCGTCTCGTGATGAGGTGCGCATCCCCTATCGGATCCGACACACCGACGCGGTAACGAGGTGGTCACGGTTGCGCTGATCTATCGTCCAATGTGTACAAGCTGTGATCGAGATGCGGTTTCTGGGATCGAGTAACGGGGCATTTCGGTCGTACCGGGGAGTGTTCCCGCGGGGGGCACAGGGAGCGGGGAGGTGGGTGTGTCAAGCGTGGTGCTACTGCCGTACGCGCCGTCCAGCGTCGCCGTTGCCCGCCAGCGTCTGAGCACTGATCTGCAGGACAGCGGGGTTTTTTCGGCCGCGATCGACGATGCCGTGCTGGTGGTGAGCGAGTTGCTGAGCAACGCGCTGCGGCACGCGCATCCGCTGCCGTCAGGCATGGTGAGAGTCGCCTGGCTACGCAGCGACGACCACATCGAGGTCGCTGTCAGCGACGGGGGCGCGGCCACCGAGCCGCGGGCGGGACGCCCGACCCTGTCGTCGCTCGGAGGCAGGGGGCTGGGCATCGTCGAGTACGTCGCGGAGAGCTGGGGGGTACGGCACGACGGTGACACGACCACCGTGTGGGCCATCCTGCCCGCGCCCAACGGGTCGGTGAACTCGGCGAACGGGCAGGTGGCCGCACTCAGGGAGGCCGGTTAGGTCAATTCAGGCGGCCGGTCGCGGATACAGCGCGACCCGCTCGCCGAACGTCCAGGCCGTGGAGACCAGCAGGTAGAGCGCGGCCGCCAGCGGCAGCACGGCCGCGGCCAGCACGGCGCCGAACGGCATCAGCGGCAGAAGTTTCCGCATCGTTTCGGGCTGTCCGTCGGGCATCGTGGCCTTCATCCTGCGGGCCGACAACCAGGCCACGACCACGAGCAACGCGATGACGACCGCAAAGACCGAAACTGGCAAGCTGATCAGACCGTAATGGGCGATCACGCCCGCCGCCTGCTCTCCCAGCGGCGCCACCAGCAACTGCTGCCCCGCCAGGGCGGTCGGGTGCGTCGCCACCTGGTACATCAGCCACAGGAAAGGCAACTGCGCCAGCCCGGCGCCGATGCCGGCGAACGGTGACGTGCCCTCCTTGGCGTAGAGCGCGTTCATCTCCCTGGTGAGGCGCTCGGGGTTGCGCGCGTACCGCTTGCGCAGTTCGAGCAGCTTCGGGGCGAGCTTCTCCCTGAGCCTGGACGTACGGGCCTGGCGCACGCTGAGCGGCAGCAGCAACAGGCGTACCGCCAGGGTGAACAGCACGATGCCGAGCGCGGCGCTGCCGCCGGACATGCCGATGACGAACGTGACGAGAGAATCGATCATGAGCCCTTCCCTTTCGGAATTCAGGGTGAGATTTCAGGGCTCATGAGTCTGAGCCCCGCTTCTGAGGAGGAAGCGGGGCAGGTCAGGGTGCGCGAGGACGCGAACGCCCGGACGCGTCAGGATCGCGCTGGCGCTGGAACGCCGTACGGCGCGCGTAGATCAGCGGAAAGCCGGACGGCTCACCGCCGAGGGCGGGCAGCAGCGCCGCCGCCCACATGACCAGCAGCAGGATCGCCATCATGGTGACCCCGGCCAGCCACGGATCGAGAACGAACAGGGTCACGAGGATCGCGAGGACTTGCCGACCACGTTGACCGCGACGAAGACGATCACGCCGATCACCGCGATGATCAGGGCGACCTTCAGCAGCACTCCCAGCATCGGAAGCAGGAAGTTGAACAGCACGAACGCACCGAGCAGGGTGCCTAAGGCGAGCATCACGACTTTACCCATGGGGCCACCGTACGTCGTCGGGGCGCGGGCTGCGAGGTTTTTACCGGCCGGACGGGGGCCTGAAGGAGGCTTACGAACCGGTGACGTGTCTGACGGATTCGGCGCGCCGCGCCGTACCGTGAAGTCGTGAACACGCGCATCCTGGTGGTCGACGACGATCCGACCGTGGCCGAGGTCGTGGCGCGGTATCTGGAGCGCGACGGGCACGAGGTCGAGTGCGTCGGCGACGGCGCGGAGGCGCTGCGCAGGGCGCTGGCCCGCCCGCCGGACCTGATGGTGCTCGACCTGATGCTGCCCAAGATCGACGGGCTGCAGGTGTGCAGGAAGCTGCGGGAACGCTGGCCGGTGCCGGTGATCATGCTGACCGCGCTCGGCGAGGAGATCGACCGCGTCGTCGGCCTGGAGACCGGCGCCGACGACTACGTGACCAAGCCGTTCAGCCCGCGCGAGCTGGCCCTGCGCGTGCAGTCCGTGCTGCGTCGGGCGCGCGGCGCGTCCGTCACAGGCGGCACCGGCGTGCTGCGCGACGGCGACCTGCTCGTGGACGTGGGCGCGCACGAGGTGCGGCTGCGCGGGGCCGAGGTGATGCTGACGGCCAGGGAGTTCGACCTGCTGGCCTACCTGATGCGCAACCCGAGGCAGGCGTTCAGCCGGTCGGCGCTGCTCGACCAGGTGTGGGGGTGGTCGTTCGGCGACTCGTCCACGGTGACGGTGCACGTGCGGCGGCTGCGGGAGAAGATCGAGCGCGACCCGACGGAACCGCGCAGGATCGTCACGGTCTGGGGGGTCGGCTACCGGTACGAACCGCTGGAGAGCGCGGCGTGACCGGGCCTGCGGGGTGCGGCGTGCTTTGGGGCGTGACGTGAGCGGGCCCGGGGGTGTGGTGTGACCGCGGCCGCGGATGGGGCGCCGCAGGCGGCGATGGGTGATCTCGGGATGATCGTGGCGGTCACCGCCGGGCTGGGGTTCCTGGTGGCGCTGCTGGGCGTCTGGGCCATGTGGCGGCTGCGGACGCGGTCCATCGGGGCGATGATGGCCGTCGTCGTGGTGGTGGCGGTCGCGGCCACGCTGGTGGGGGTCGTGGCGATCATCATGAAGATGCTCATCGAGGGCCCGGTCAAGAACCTGGTGCTCAGCGTGGTGGCGGTGGGCGGGCTGGCCAAGGTGGAGTCGCCGGTGATCGA
>NZ_JABCPZ010000139.1 GCF_013283785.1 Nonomuraea antri | reverse complement strand
GTGTGGGATGGGGGTGGGGATCCGGGGTTAGCGGCGGAAGCCTGCGTTGGGAACCCCTAAGCTAGGAGGCATGCCGGAGTACATCTACACGCTGCAGCGCGTGCGCAAGGCGCACGGCGACAAGGTTGTCCTTGACGACGTCACGCTGTCGTTCCTGCCCGGAGCCAAGATCGGTGTCCTGGGGCCGAACGGCACCGGAAAGTCGACGCTGCTCCGGATGATGGCCGGCCTGGAGCAGCCGTCCAATGGAGATGCGAAGCTCATGCCGGGCTTCACGGTGGGCATGCTTCAGCAGGAGCCGCCGCTGAACGAGGAGAAGACGGTCCTCGGCAACGTGCAGGAGGGTGTCGCCGAGACGATGGCGATGCTCGCGCGTTACAACGAGATCGCCGAGCAGATGGCCACCGACTACAGCGACGAGCTGCTGGCGGAGATGGGCAAGCTGCAGGACCAGCTGGAGCACCGCAACGCGTGGGACCTCGACAGCCAGCTCGAGCAGGCGATGGACGCGCTGCGCTGCCCGCCGCCCGACGCCGAGGTGAGCAAGCTGTCCGGTGGTGAGCGCCGCCGCGTCGCGCTGTGCAAGCTGCTGCTCGAAGCGCCCGACCTGCTGCTGCTCGACGAGCCCACCAACCACCTCGACGCCGAGAGCGTGCAGTGGCTGGAGTCGCACCTGGAGAAGTACGCGGGCACCGTGCTGGCCGTCACCCACGACCGGTACTTCCTCGACAACGTCGCCACCTGGATTCTCGAGCTCGACCGGGGTCGTTGCTACCCGTACGAGGGCAACTACTCCACCTACCTCGACATGAAGGCCCAGCGGCTCAAGGTCGAAGGCCAGAAGGACGCCAAGCGCAAGAAGCGTCTGGAGGACGAGCTGGAGTGGGTTCGGTCGAACCCCAAGGCCCGCCAGACCAAGAGCAAGGCCCGACTCCAGCGCTACGAGGAGATGGCGGCCGAGGCCGACAAGTTCCGCAAGCTGGACTTCGAGGAGATCCAGATCCCGCCGGGCCCGCGTCTGGGCACGACGGTCATCCGGTCGGAGAACCTCACCAAGGGCTTCGGCGACCGGCTGCTCATGGAGAACCTGACGTTCGACCTGCCGCGTAACGGCATCGTCGGCGTCATCGGTCCGAACGGCGTCGGCAAGACCACGCTGTTCCGCATGATCACCGGTGGCGAGACCCCCGACACGGGCTCGATCACGGTCGGTGACACCGTGAAGATCTCCTACGCCGACCAGAGCCGGGGTGGCATCGACCCGAGCAAGAACGTCTGGGAGGTCGTCTCCGACGGGCTCGACCACATCAAGGTCGGCAACGTCGAGATGCCGTCGCGGGCGTACATCGCGGCGTTCGGCTTCAAGGGGCCCGACCAGCAGAAGAAGGCCGGGGTCCTGTCGGGTGGCGAGCGCAACCGGCTCAACCTGGCGCTCACCCTCAAGCAGGGCGGCAACGTGCTGCTGCTCGACGAGCCGACCAACGACCTCGACACCGAGACGCTGTCGTCGCTGGAGAACGCGCTGCTCGACTTCCCCGGGTGCGCGGTTATCACCTCGCACGACCGGTGGTTCCTCGACCGCATCGCGACGCACATCCTGGCGTGGGAGGAAGGCTCGAACTGGTTCTGGTTCGAGGGGAACTTCGCCGACTATGAGAAGAACAAGATCGAGCGGCTGGGTGCTGACGCGGCTCGTCCGCATCGGGTCACGTACCGGAAGCTGCACCGCGACTGACCGCTGAGCGGTTGACCGGCCGGCCAGCCGGACGGTCTGATCGCCTGGCCAGGCTGGCCACCTGATCGGCTGGCCAGGCCGACCGCCTGATCATCTGGTCGGCTGGCCAGGCTGACCGGTTGGCCATCTGGTCGGCTGGTCGGCTGGTCGGTTGATCCGGGAGTTTCCCCGGCCCAGATCCTGGGCCGGGGTTTCCTGGTTTCTGTGGGTTTGTGGTTCTTGGGTTCGAGGTTCTTCTGTCTGGGGTCTGGTTGTCCCGGATACGGGCTGGCGTTACTTCGTCGGGACGCGGGCCACGGCGGCCAGCGACTCGATGAAGAAGTAGATGACGCGGAAGAACAGCAGGACGTCGCCGTGTTCCAGGCGCAGATCCCGGTACATGACCGCTTTGCCGGGGTCTGCTCCGGCCAGCAGGGCGTGCCAGGTCGCCTCGGTGGCGCTCAGCACGTAGTCCGCGGAAGCCGCCACCGCTGCGGAAGCCACCGCTGCTGCTGCGTCCGTGGAAGCCACTGCGTCTGCGGATCCCGCCGCAACGCCGGCGTCAGCGGGCCCCGCTGCAGTACCGGCGGCCGCAACGATCGTGGCGTCGACGCAGCGTCCGTCCTTCCAGGTCAGCAGCAGGTACGAGCCGCTCTCCCGGACGTCGAGCGCCCACGTCGCCGTGTAACCCGAGCGGGCGCGCTCGATCCAGCGCCAGTAGCCGTCGAGTTTGGCCGCCCGCGCCTCGGGTGACGGGCCGGCGTCGGCGGCGGCGCGTGCGGCTTCGGCCCATTCGCGGGTGAAGAATCGCATGTCCGCTAGCCTCCGGCGAGTTCCGGCTCGATTCTGGCCACCTGTTCCCGCAGGTCGGGCGGGAGGTCGATGCCGACGTCGTCGAGTTTCATGGTGAGCTGACGGATCATGAGCCGCCGGATCTCCTCGGGAGCCCAGCCCAGGGAGTAAAGGTCGACGCGGCGGCTGGCGGCGTTGTTGAGCGCCAGGATCGTCCGGAGTGTCTCGTGGATCTGCAGCAGCAGCCGCGGGTCCTCCTGGACGGAGTCGCGCAGGAACCGCATCCCGAACTGCACGTGCCGCGCCTCGTCACGGCAGGTGGCGGTGAAACCGGTGTAGTAGCCGGGCAGGAGGCCGCGCTGCCGGCAGTACGTCAGCGTGATCTTCATGACGGTGAGGGCCAGCACGCCCTCGATCCACAGGAAGTACGTAGTGCCGTACCGGACCCGGGCGGCCGGGTTCTCGGGGTCTTTGCGCAGTTCGTCCGCCTGGTAGGCGAGCAGGCCGAACGGGCCGACGAACGTCTCCGACACGTGCTGGTACGAGGCGTCCAGGACGTCCTGGATGGAGTCGCCCGGCATGCCGACGACCTCACGGTAGAAGCGGTCGAAGAAGACGGTGTGCCGGGCCTCGTCCTCGATCTGGCTGGACATGTAGATCTTGGACTCCTCCGAGCCGCCCAGCATGAACACCGGCAGCTCCACCTCCACCTGCCGCTCACCGTGGTGGAAACCGGCCGAGATGCCGACGAACGCGTCGCGTTCCTCGTGGGTCATCCGCTCGCGCCAGTCGATGACGTCCTGGGAGAAGTCCAGGTCGTAGACGTTCCAGCGCTGGCGCAGGTACCGCTTGTACAGCTCGGTGTAGTCGGGCAGGCGTTTGAGTTCCGCGTGCACGTACGCCAGCACGTCGTCGACGTCGACGTCGCGGATGCCGCGCAGGTCGGAGTCGGCGACGTTGGACAGATCGGTCATCACTCTGCCTCTCTGCGGGGGACGTCCCGGTCAATCCGACCTTCGCACGGGCGAGCGGGATCGGTCTAGAATCGGATTCTAGGATCTGGAGACGAAGCGATCCGGTGGCTGAGCGGACTTGAGGAGTCGCGCGTGGATCTGGAACTGGACGGCCTCGAAGTGACGTTCGATCACACGGCCGTGGCCGCGCCGCGGATCAGGGATCTGCTGCCGGTCTACCGCGACCTGCTCGGCGGCCGTCACCTGGGAGGCGGGGGCGACAACCGGATCAGCGGGTATCGCACGCTGCAGCTCACCTACGCCAACGGCGGCAAGGTGGAGCTCATGGAGCCGCTGGCCGAATCGACGTTCTTCGACAGCTTCTTCGAGCTGACCCGGGGCCGGGGCGGCGTCCATCACCTGAACTTCCACGTCGACGACCTCGACGCGGCCGTGGCCAGGCTGACCGCGCGCGGCTACCGCCTGCACGGGCTCAACCGCGCCGACCCGCGCTGGCGCGAGGTGTTCCTGCATCCGAAGGAGGCGCACGGCGTGCTGATCCAGCTCGCCCAGCCGGGGCAGCGCGTCCCCGGCGAGCCCCGCCCCACCCTGGACGAGGTGCTCGCCGGGCACGGCCACCGCGGCAACGGCGTCCCCAGCCCCTGACGCCCCACCGAGGCCCACGAGACGAGCCTGGGCCGGACGGTTCAGGTTCTGGCGACTCGGCGGGTGACGTTCAGCAGGTACTCCTTGCGGTTGAGCGGGTTGAGGTCGGCGCGTGAGCGCTCCGGCACCGGCCCGCGTACCTGCTGATAGTGGGAGAAGGCGCACTCCAGCACGCCCTCGCCGCTGGTCAGCGTCGGCAGCCGCAGCTCCAGCTCGTGCACCCGCGCGGCCGGCAGCTCCCCCTCCAGCACGGACGTCGAGCCGCGCGTGACCGTCGTCCGCGCGATGGCCCGCAGGTGCGTGAGCACCGGCAGCGTCGCGCCGAAGGAGTCGGCAGGGATCTCCAGGCGGAAGTGGTGCATCGGCTCGTACACCCTGGTCCCGGCCTGCCGCAACGCCGTCATCAGCACCAGCGGCGTGAGGTTGCGGAAGTCGCCGGCGGTGCTCGACATGCTCGCGTCGAACGTCCCGTGGGAATGGCTCTGCCGCGGCCAGTAGCCCGAGCGGGTCAGCGTGACCACGCAGTCGGTCACCTCCCAGCCGTGCACGCCCTGCCGCAGCGTCTCCCGCACGGTCTCCTCGATCGCCTTGAGAAACGCCGGCGGCAACGATCCCAGCTCGATCTCCAGCCGGAACCGCGCCCCCGAGTCGACCGGGGCCGGATCGACGCGCAGGCCCACGGTGGCGAGGAACGGGTTCGGCTCCTTGGCGATGATCTCCAGCGACTCGCCGGTGCCGATCGGACGCTCGACGCAGATGGTGGTGGACTCCGCGAAGGTGACGTCGATGGCGTAGTCGTCGGCCAGCGTCGCCTGGATGACCTCCTTCTGGACCTCGCCGTAGAGCGAGAGCAGCATCTCCTGGCGGACGTCGTCCTGGCGCAGGTTGATCAGCGGGTCCTGCTCGGCGAGCTGGCTGAGCGCCGCGTGCAGCGCGCCCTTGTCGGCGGGACGGCACGGGACGACCACGGTCTCCAGCGTCGGCGGCGCGAAGTGCCGGCCGCCCGTGGGCACCGGTGAATCGCCGACCGGGTCGCCGATGCGGATGTCGGTCAGGCCCCAGAGCTTGCCGATCCGTCCGGCGGCGACCTCGGGGGCCGCGACCGCGGAGCCGTGCTCGAACACGTGGACCGCGGTCACCTTGCCCTCGGCCCCGTCCCGGCCGAACGCCACCCGGTCCCTGACCCGGAGCGTCCCGGCGAAGAGCCGGACATAAGCGATCTTCTCCCCGGCCGGGCCGCGCTCGACCTTGAAGACGGTGCCGGAGAGCGGGCCGTCCGCGTCGCCCGCGCCGACGGGCAGCAGCTCGGTGACGCCGCTGATCAGCGCGTCCACACCGGCTCCGGTCATGGCCGAGCCGAAGAACACCGGGTGCGTCGTGCCGCGTTTCGACTGCGCGGCCAGTTCGCGGCGCAGCCGGTCGTACGGCAGGGCGGACTCGTCGTCGACGTACGCGGCCAGCAGCGCGTCGTCGTTCTCGGCCAGGACCTCGGACAGCCGCGCGGTGAACCCCGCGTCGGACGCGCCGAAGGGCACGTAGGCCGGGCTCCGGGTGCCGAGTCCGCGAACCGCGCCCATCGCCACCACCGAAGGGACGAGCTTGTCCCGGATGTCCCGCAACACCCGCCCGTCGTCCGCGCCCGCGCGGTCGAGTTTGTTGACGAAGATCAGGGTGGGGATGCCGAGCCGGCGCAGCGTGCGCATCAGCACGCGGGTCTGCGCCTGCACGCCCTCCACGGCCGAGACCACGAGCACCGCGCCGTCGAGCACGCTCAGCACCCGCTCGACCTCGGCGATGAAATCGGGGTGTCCGGGCGTGTCGATGAGGTTGACCGTGGTGTCTCCGACCACGAACGACACCACCGCGGACTTGATCGTGATGCCGCGCTGCCGTTCCAGCGCCAGCGAGTCGGTCTGAGTGTTGCCGTCGTCGACGCGACCGATGTCGTCGATGACCCCGGCGGCGAACAGCAGCCGCTCGGTCAGGCTGGTCTTACCGGCGTCTACATGCGCCAAAATCCCCAGGTTGAGCGTTCGCACGAAGCGTCATGTCCTTTGGATGAGAGGTGAGTACCTGCTTCTGGAGGGACATGAACGCCCGCAACTTCGGCCTCCTCAGGACGACGTATCGACGGCAGGGAGTACAGCAGACCACCGGACGGCCGGGCAACAGGTTTTGCCGTCACTTTTAGAATTAGATTCTAGAATCCGGCGGTTACGATGGCCGTATGGCACGGAAGACCTCGTGGGAGTGGAGCCGTACGGCGCAGACCCGCAAGAGCATGCTAAGAGCCGCCCGCGAGGTCTTCAGCGAGCACGGCTTCGCCGATTCGAACGTCTCGGAGGTCGTGGCCCGGGCCGGATCCAGCGTCGGCAGCCTTTATCACCACTTCGGCGGCAAGACCGAGTTGTTCCTGGCGCTGTACGAGGACCACCAGGCGGCCCACGAGCAGGCGGCCTCCTCCAGCGTGGCGAGCGCCAGGAAATCCGGCGTGGACGATCCGGTCGAGCTGCTGATCGCCGGGGCGCGGGCGTACCTGGCGGGCGCGTGGGAGCGGCGTGACCTGGTCAGGCTGTTCATGGACGGCGACGGGCCGCCGGGGTTCGAGCTGATCAGGCGTACCAGGGGCCGGGAGTGGGTGCGGCAGAACGCGGTGCTGCTCGGCGCCGGGGCCGACCCGCTCGACCGGTTCACGGTCGCGGCGCTGACCAGCGTGATCGGCGAGGCGGCGCGGGAGGTCGCCACGTCCGACACCGAGGACGAGGCGACGGAGGTCGTCGAGGCCGCGATGAAGCTGATCCGCCGCCTCGACCCGCTCCGGGTGCTGGAGGAGGGCTGACCCCGGGCGGTCCCGGTGCTCGGCCGCGCGGCCGGGGCCGGTAGCGTTGCGGCGTGGTTGAACGATCCCTGGCGCAACGGCACGTCTTCCTGCGAATGGTGCGATTCGCGGACATCGACTCCCTAGGACATGTGAACAACGTCCGCTTCTTCGACTATCTGGAGGACGCCCGTTTCGCGATGCTCCACGTCGACCCGTACAAGGCGGGGGAGGAGCCGTTCAAGGACATGGTCGTGTCGCATCACGAGATCGACTACCGCCGGCCGCTCGGGTTCCGGGCCGAGCCGGTCCGGGTGGAGACCTGGGTGACGGAGATCCGTCCGGTGCGGTTCACGGTGGCGTACGAGATCCGTGACGACCAGGACCTGTACGTCACGGCGAAGTCGGTGATCGTCGCCTACGACGTGGAGCGGGGCGCGCCGCGCCGGCTCAGGCAGGACGAACTCGCCTACCTCGAACGCTTCACCGCCGAGGACTGAGCCGCCGTGGCCGGCCCGCTGGGTCGCCCGGTGAAGCCCCGGCTGGACCGTCGATCGGCTCGCTGGCTGGATCGCCGGGCGGGGTGTTCGTGAGACGGTGGTGGATGCTCGCGTTGGGCGTCAACGCGCACGCCAGCGTCACCTTGGGGCTGTTCGGCTTACCCCTCGTCATGCCGGACATCGAGCGATACTTCCAGGTCCCGCTGCCGGTGGCGGGAATCATGGCGAACGCGCCGGGCATCGGAGTCCTGTTCGCACTGGTGGCCTGGGGCGCGCTGGCCGACAGGCACGGCGAACGGCTGGTGCTGGGTGCGGGCGTCGGAGCGGCGGCCGTGCTGTTCGGCGCGGTCGCCCTGGCCGGCTCCTGGCTGGGGCCCGGCTCGGCGTGGGTGGTGGTCGTGCTGCTCGCCCTGGCCGGCGCGGCGGGCTCGGCGGCGATGGTGGGCGGCGGACGCATCGTGCTCGGCTGGTTCCAGCCGCCAGAGCGCGGCGTCGCCATGGGCCTGCGCCAGGTGTCCTACACGCTGGGCATGGCGATCGGGGCGTTCGCGTTGCCGCCGGTCTCGCGGGCGTACGGCATTCCCGGCGTGCTGGCGGTCTGCGCGGGGGTCAGTCTGGCCGCCGCGGTGCTGGCCGCGTCGTTCCTGGCCGAGCCGCCGCACGCGGTCCGCGGTGGCGGCGCGGCGCTCGCGGGCTCGCCGTACCGGCAGCCGCGGTTGTGGCGGGTGCACGCCACCAGCGCGCTGCACCAGGTGCCGCAGGTGGTGGTCCTCACGTACGGCGTCACCTGCCTGGTACGCGTCTACGGCTGGGACAGCGTGGCGGCCGGGCAACTGTTCGGGGTGGCGGCCATCGGCGGAGCGGCGGTCAGAATCGCGGTCGGCCGCTGGTCGGACCGTACCGGGCTGCGGATGCGGCCGCTGTGGCTGCTCACGTTCGGCACGCTGGCGGTCCTGGCGCTGCTGGTGGCGGGCACGCTCTCGCGGACCACGCTCGGCCCCGCGATGCTCGCCCTGGCCTCGGTGATGACGGTGGCAGGCAACGGGCTGGCCTACCTGGCGGCCGGGGAGCTGGCCGGTCCGGGCTGGGCCGGGCGGGTGCTCGGGACGCACAACACGATCCAGAACGTCGTCGCGCTGGTGACGACGCCGGTGGCCGGGGTGCTGATCACGCAGTCGGGGTTCGCGGCGGCGTTCGGGGTGGGGCTGGCCTGCGCGGTGATCTCGCTGCCCGTCCTGCCGTTACGCGGCGAGCGCAACGCCAACGGCAGGACGAGCGGGCCCGACACCAACGGCAGGACAGGAGACGACGGGTAGGCCGGGCGGGCGTGCTCTCAAGGGGGCACGCCCGCCCGTGCCGGTTCCAGGTCAACCCGCGTGCAGCCAGACCGCCGAGTCCGGCGGCAGCAGCCCGTCCGTGAGCGGTCCGCTGGCCAGCAGCACGTTGTCGTGCGCGGGCAGCCGTACCGCCTCGGTCCCGCAGTTGATGGCGCAGATCAGCGACCCGCGCGCGAAGAAAAGCGCACCCTCGGGGGAATCCAGCCACTCCAGGGTGTAAGGAATCACTCCTGCCAGTTCCCTGCGGCAGGCCAGCGCCTGGCGGTAGAACTCCAGGGTCGAGCCGGGATGGCCGTCCTGGCTCGCCACGCTGAGCGCCGCGAACTCCTCGGGCTGCGGCAGCCACGGCCGAACCCCGTCGGGGGAGAACCCCAGCGAATCTCCCTCGGACGACCAGGGCAGCGGCACCCGGCACCCGTCACGCCCGGGCAGCTTGCCCTCGGACTGGAAGAAGACCGGGTCCTGCCTGGCCTCCGGCGGAAGATCCGTGACCTCGGGGAGCCCGAGTTCCTCACCCTGGTAGAGATAGGCCGACCCGGGCAGCGCCAGCATGGCGAGCAGCGCGGCTTTCGCCCGCATCAGTCCCGTTCCCGGGTCGGAGACCTCGTAGCGGGTGCGGTGGCGTACGACGTCGTGGTTGGACAGCACCCAGGTGGCGAACGGCACGGTGGCCAGCGTTTCGTCGATGACCTTCTTGAACGCCGTCGGCGACCACGGCGCCTGCAGCCAGGCGAAGTTGAAGCTCTGGTGCAGCTCGTCCGGACGGACGTAGAGCGCGAGGTCGGCGCTGCTGTCGGTCCACACCTCGCCGACCGCCATGCGCCGGCCCGGGTAGGTGTCGAGCAGCTTGCGCCAGTTGCGGTAGACCTCGTGCACCTCGGGCTGCCCCCAGACCGGCGAGGCCGCCTTGAACGACTGATCCTTGACGTCGGGCAGCCCCTCCGCCTTGTACAGGCCCATCGCCACGTCGATGCGGAAGCCGTCGACGCCCCGGTCCAGCCAGAACTTCAGGATGTCCAGGAACTCCTGGTGCACCTCCGGGTTGCGCCAGTTGAAGTCGGGCTGCTCCGGGGCGAACAGGTGCAGGTACCACTGGCCGTCGGGCACCTGGGTCCAGGCCGGGCCGCTGAAGGTGGACTGCCAGTTGTTCGGCTGGTCGGCGAACATGTAGCGGTCCCGGCGCTCCCCGCGCAACGCCTCCTGGAACCAGGGATGAGCCGAGGACGAGTGGTTCGGCACGATGTCGACCAGCACCTTGAGCCCGTGCTGGTGCGCGTCGTGGATGAGCGTCTCGAAGTCGGCCAGCGTGCCGAACAGCGGATCGACGCCGCGGTAGTCGGCCACGTCGTATCCGCCGTCGGCCATGGGGGAGGGGTAGAACGGCGTCAGCCAGACGGCGTCGACGCCCAGCCGCCGCAAGTACGGCAGACGCTCGCGCACACCGACCAGATCGCCGACGCCGTCTCCTGAGGCGTCGGCGAAGCTGCGAACGTAGATCTCGTAGACGACGGCATCACGCCACCAGGGGATTTCCATGTGGCGTGTCATGCCCGT
This sequence comes from Nonomuraea antri, assembly GCF_013283785.1. Taxonomy (GTDB): domain Bacteria; phylum Actinomycetota; class Actinomycetes; order Streptosporangiales; family Streptosporangiaceae; genus Nonomuraea; species Nonomuraea antri. The sequence continues at coordinate 18,613 of NZ_JABCPZ010000139.1, read as the reverse complement.
TATGTGGGTGAGTTCACCAGGCTGTGGGCCGCGTAGACGAGATAGTCCCAGAGCCGGGTGGCATGTTCCTCCGGCAGATCGAGCGAGTCGACCGCGTCACGCATGTGCCGCAGCCAGGCGTCGCGCTCCGGCTCGCCGATCGTGAACGGCACGTGCCGCATGCGCAGCCGCGGATGGCCGCGTTCCTGGCTGTAGGTGTTGGGGCCGCCCCAGTATTGGATCAGGAAACCCCGCAGCCGGTCTTCCGCCCCGGTGAGGTCTTCCTCGGGGTAGAGCGGGCGTAGCAACGGGTCTTCCGCGACCCCCTCGTAGAAGCGGTGCACGAGGCGCCGGAAGGTCTCCTCGCCCCCGACGGCGTCGTAGAAGGAGGTCTCAGTCACCTGCACAGCCTACCGGGGGCCGGCTGACGCGGCCCCCGGCAGGTGGCGATCTACGTGGTCCGTGCGGTCTACGCGCGCTCTACGCGGCGGCCACCAGTGCGATGCCCGCGGCGTCGAGCGCGGACTTGACCCGCAGCCGCAGCTCGCGGGCCACTTCGGCCTGCTTGGCCGGCAGCGTCTTGACCGTGATGCGGAACACCAGCCTGCTGTCGGACAGCTGCTCGACGCCGAACACGTCCGGCTTCTCCACGATCACGCTCTCCCGCAGCTCGGTGTCCTCCCACAGGTCCTCGGCGACCTGCTGCAGCACGGTGCGGACGGCCGCGATGTCGGCGTCGTAGGCGACCGGGACGTCGAGATAGGCCCGCGACCAGCCCTGCGACTCGTTGCCGACCCTGGTGATCGTGCCGTTGCGCACGTACCAGACCCGGCCGTCCACGTCACGCAGCCGAGTTATACGGAGAGTAACCGCCTCGACCGTGCCCACGGCCGCGCCCGCGTCGATCACGTCGCCGACGCCGTACTGGTCCTCGAGCAGCATGAACATGCCCGCGATGAAGTCCTTGACGAGTTCCTGGGCGCCGAAGCCGATGGCCACGCCGAGGATGCCGACGCTGGTCAGCAGCGGCGCGATGGGAATCGTCAGCCGGTCGAGCACGGTCAGCACCGCGGTGCCGAGGATGACGATGGAGGCGACGTGCTTGAGCACCGAGCCCATGGTCTCCGCGCGCTGCTTGCGGCGCTCGTGCAGGAGGGCGTCGATGCCGTCGGTCGCGGCGCCCTTGCGGAACCTGGAGGTGAGCGAGCCGCCGGTGGCGGCGCGGTTCACGATCCTGGTGATCAGCCGATGGGCGATCTTACGCAGGGCGAACGCGAGAACCAGGATCAGGATGATGGTGATCAGACTGGCCGCCCAGGGGGCCCAGGTCGCGTTTTTGAACCAGCCGGCGAGCGTGGAGCAGATCAGCGTGTCGTCGCTGCAGATCTTCGACAGCTCCTGGCTCACTTGGTCGGGACTGGGCAGCCCAGGTGAGTTCGACGATGACGCCAGCAGGAACACTGGGCGGATCCCCCTCCGGAAGCGGTTCGGTCGGTGGTCTTTTGGATTGATATCGCTCCAAAATACCGCCGACCGAACCGGCCGCCGTCACATCACGCCGGGGAAGACGGGGTCGCCAGGGCTCTGGGCCGCGGAGGGAGAGACCTGACGCTCCGATGACGGACGGCTCGGTACGGGACACACACCCGGAAGCATGTCCCGTGCCGTTTCCGGGGGGATTTCCCCCTGCACCCGCCGGACTCGCCGGCGAGCGGTCTGTGGCGGGTACGGCTCCTGGAGCCGTACCCGATGCGCCGTGCGGGCCGCGTTCAGTGCTGTACGAAAAGCGCGGGAAGCCGCACCGGTCGTGAAAAGGGAACCGGCGGGGTGACCAGGGGTTCTGGCTACAGAAACCCCTCCGCACCAATCACCCCGCCGGCCCCGCGAGGCCGCCGTGGGTCGCGGTGAGCCGCGGTGGCTGCGCTCCACCCGGTTCACCGCGAGGTCACTCTCCCACCGCGGCGAGCACGCGTGCGACCTTCGTCGCCGCACCAGCCGGGTCGTCGGCGGTGTGCATCCGCTCTCCCCAGGACCAGCAGTACCACCAGTCCGGCAGATCAGAGGCTGCTGTCGGCCGACAGGTGACGTTCTCGGACAGACTCGTCGCCTGCGGGTTGATCACCCGTACGAACATCCGTCCGCTCTGGGTCTGGACCACTCGTGCGAGCATCCCGCGAGCGCCGAGTTCGGATACCAGGCGTTGCAAGTGCCCGAAGTTGTCGTCCCCCACCTTTCGTCCTCCCTAAGAATCGCTGCTGGTTGGCCCAAGATGACTCATGTCGGCGCGGGGCGCAACGAGGGGTGCATGCTCACAGGGAGTCGCTTCTCACTCATGGGTTGTAAGAAACAGTCCTCGGGAGGACGATCCTTAACCGTAGGCTTGAAGAGCGCGTTTGCAAGCGGCCGTCAATGGTTCATAGTCATGGGTAGGCGCACAGCAACTTGACGGCTACTCTGAGTCACTAGTTGCAGACCGGTCGAGACGTGTCTGAGAGGGGCCGGAATGTCCGGCAGACAGCACAGGGAAACGGAGATAGCCCGGAAGATCCGGGCTCAGGGCCTGGCCACCGGGCGCAGCTCCGCTCAGATAGCCGAAGAGATCCACGAGGCGTGCACACCGCAGTTCAACACGACTCGCATCAAGGCACACCGCCTTGCCCACGGGATCGCTCTGGCCGACGTGATCGAACAGGTGAGAGCCCTGTTCGATCATGACAGCAAGGCCGTGCCGGGCATCGGCGAGACGCTGTTGTCGGCGTACGAGAGCGGGCTGAAACGGCCGGGCCCCGAATACCTGCACTACCTGTGCATCGTGTACCGGGTGGAGCCGGCCGCGCTCGGCTTCGACGGCCCGTGCATCTGCGGCCGCGGCCACCGGGTGACCGTCGTCACGCAGGGCGAGTACCCGATCGGCGGCTGCCCGTACGACCACGAGCTCAAGCTCTCACCCAACATCCCCGAGCCGGAGGTCCAGGAGGACGAGAACGTGCTCCGGCGGACCCTGTTAAATCTGCTGAACAAGGACTCGGGCACGGCGAACAAGCTGGACGCGCCCATCCTCGGCGCCAGCGAGGGCATTAGGCGCCGGATGGACGAGACGCTCGTCTCCGCCACCGTGTCGGCCGCGATGCTCGACCAGTGGGAGGAGGCGACGATCGCCTTCGGGCGCCAGTACGCCACCACTCCGCCGCTCCGGTTGCTGTGCGACGTGCTGCTCGAACTGAGCGCCGTACGCACCGCCATGTCCCGTCGTCAGCCGATCGACCTCCAGGAACGGCTGTGCCGGATGGCCGCCCAGTTGTCCGGGCTGAGCGGCATGATCATGATCAATCTGGGTGACCACCGGCTCGCCAGGTCCTTCTTCCGCACCGGGCGCACCGCCGCCGACGAAACCGGCGACCGCGCGCTGCGTGCCTGGGTCACCGCACGCGAATCGCTCGTCCCCCTCTATTACGGAGACGCGCGCGAAGCGCTCAACCTGGCCAAGAAGAGCCGCGACCTGGCCGGCGCCACCCCGTGTGCCGCGCAGGCCATGGCCCCGGTCGTCGAGGCGCGCGCGCTGGCCATGCTGTCGGGGACCGACAGCAAGAAGGAGGTCGTCGACCAGGCCAAGCGCGCCCTGGCCAAGGCCAGGAGCGCCTTCTCCAACCTGAAGGACCACGAGCAGGACGACCTGGCCTTCGGCTACACCGAGAAACAGCTCTACTTCTACCAGGGCGACGTGCTCACCAAGCTCGGCCAGACCATCGACGCCGAGGTCGTACTCGATCAGGCGCTGCAGAAGTACGAAGACCACATTCTCGACCAGACGCTGATCAGGCTGGACCAGGCCCAGTGCCGCCTCATCGACGGCGAGCCCGGCGAGGCGCTGAACATCGCCACCAAGGCGCTGTCGCTCCTCGGCGAGGAGTTCCGCACCGACTTCATCATGAGACCCGCACTCCAGCTCGAACAGCAGATCATGAAACTCGATCCGAACCACCCCGGGCTGGACGCCTACCGCGCCGTGCTGCGCCGCCCGAAGGCGGTTGACGTGGAAGGGATTGGCGGTGCATGAAACTGAAGATCCGGCGCTATCGCTGGTCTGACCTCGACACCATCCTCGCGCTCCACCAGGTCTGCCTGGCGGAGGTGGGCATCGTGCCCGGCGACGGTGTCTACTACGACGACGATTTCCCCCGTATCCAGGAGATCTACCTGGCCTGCGGGGGCGACTTCCTGGTGGGCGAGCTGGACTCGCGGGTGATCGCGATGGGCGGGCTGAAACCCATCGACACCGAGACGGCCGAGGTCTGCCGGCTGCGGGTGCACCCGGCGTTCCAGCGGCGCGGGTACGGCGCGGCCATGCTCTCGGCGCTGGAGTCGCGCGCGGTCGAACTCGGATTCCACAGCGTGCGCGGCGACACCACGCTCAACCAGGAGGCGGCGCTGGCTCTGTACGAGCAGCAGGGGTGGCGGGAGCTGTCGCGGCGGCAGGTGGGCGAACTGGTCGTCATCTATGGCGAGAAACGACTGGTCCCTTCGGCGGTACTCGAACTCTGACCCGCCGAGTTGCTATGGCGGCGAACGCCTGAGAGCCGCACACCGGACGGGTCCCGCGCCATCGGGCTGCGCGCAAAGCGGGCATCCCGGCGTTGTTCTCGGTTCAGCCGCGGGCGGTGATCCCGCGGCGCAGACCGGCCCGTTCCGGTCGATCGCCGACGGGCCTGCAGCAGGCCCCATCTGATCACCGATGCCACCGGCTTCCCCTGGCACTCATCCCGACCGGCGCCAACCGGAACGCCGTCAGCCAGTGTTGCCGGCCGTGAGCACAGCTCCGGCCCCCGGCACACCGCGGCGCGAGCCTTTGCCTTCCGCGCCCCTTCCGTCGCTTGCGCATCCGCTGGGAAGCTCGCGCCGGTACCCATGAGGCCTTCCTCAAGCTCGCCTGCGCGCCCATCTGTCGGCGGCGTCTCACTTCATCGCGTCAGCCGCTCTCAGGGCGTCCAGGGAGGGGAAGGCGTTCGGGCGGCGGTACGGTCCTGGCCCGCCCCCGTCGGCCTTCGTGCGCGGACTGGGCTATCGGGGTGGGACGTGAGGCATTTTCAGGTTTGGGTGGGTAGATGGCGCGGGTCGCGCCGGTTTCCGGTTGCCGGCGCGGGTCCCGTTAGTGCTGTGCCAGGTGTGACGTCTCGGGCACTCAGCGTCTCACCGGACCTGCTCGGATAGGGATGTACAGACCTGCGGGTGAGGCTCTTCACTCCGAGTGGAAGAGGAGCATCACCGGCTGCTGGCTGTACACCGTCGGCTGCGAATAGTAGTGGCATGCTTCCTGTCATGGCAGTCGTGCCCGCTCCCCGACCCCTCATGGGAGCCGTGCTTCTGTTGTTCGTCAGCGCCGCTTGGGGGTCGGCGTTCCCGCTGATGAAAGATCTCATCCTGCGCTTACCTGTCGACGATCTGCTCGCCGAGCGCTACACACTCGCCGCGGTGACGCTGTTCCTCATCCGGCCGCGATGCCTTCGGGGGCTGCCGCGGTCGACGTGGATCAACGGGGTGCTGCTGGGTGTCATGTTCGGGATCGGGCAGAGCGCCCAGGCCGTGGCACTCGACAGCCTGCCGTCGGCGGTGTCGGGGTTCGCGGTCGGGTGCAGCGTCGTGATCACGCCGATCCTGGCGCTGGTGCTCTACCGGATCCGCGTGCCACCCCGGGTGTGGGTGGGCGTGGTGCTGGCGCTGGCCGGCATGACCGCGTTCACGCTGATGCGCGGGGTGGAGGACGAGGAGATCTCGCTGCTCGCGCTCGGGGTGACGCTCTCGGCCGCGGCCCTGTACTCGGGGCACACGCTCATGTTGGCGCGGCTGTCCAGGCAGGGTATGCGGTTCGACGCGTACGCGCTGACCGTGATCCAGCTGCTCACCATCGGGGTGCTGACCGGGGTGGTGGCCGCCCGCGACGGGTTCATGCTGCCGGCCGTGCTGCCCGACTGGGCGGTGCTGGCGCATCTGGCGGTCGTCTCGTGCGCGCTGGGCTTCCTGGCCCGCTCGTACGGTCAGGCGCACGTGCCCGCGGTGCCCAGCGCGGTGCTGATGTCCACGCAGCCGGTGTGGGTGGCGGCCATCGCGGTGATCTGGTTCCACGAGCAGGTGGGCTGGAGCATGGTGGTGGGCGGCGGGCTGATGGGCGCCGCGATGCTGCTGGCCGTGCCGAGCGGGGGCGCCTCGCCGCCGCGCGAGACGTCGCCGAACCGGGATCTGCTGGCCATCTCGCGCAGGGCCGCCGGGGTGCTGGCCGATCTGCGGGTCAAGCGGGTCGATCCGCTCAAGCCCGACGGGAAGGCGACGCCGTTCATCGCGAAGACCGCGTGCGAGAACGCGGACGGCTGCCCGTGGAACGGGCACAAGGGAGATCGGGAGCCGAGCCTGGAGCGCCTGATCGAGCGCGCGACGCGGATCGTCCGGGCCAAGAACCTGCCGGGGCCGGGCTGCTGCCAGTCCGTCACGCTGCTGGGACGCTGCCTGTGTGCGCTGATGGAGGAATCCGGACGGACGAAACGATCGACTTTGCCCCGCTGGTTTCGCTCCTAATTGGCCACATACCTCAACCGAATATCAAGAAGTATCTCTCCAATAGTCACTCACTTATTCACCATAAATCTTGCTATTCGCTGGGGTGTCCTAATAATGGAGAATTAAACCCCACGTGGAGAGGTACATCATGAAGCGCATCGTCGTCCGCAAGCCTGGTACCGCAAGGCTCGCCGGGACCTCCAGCGTCATTCACAAGGGGTGACTGAGGAGAGGTCCCACCTCAGAGTCCTGGGCGAACCACCTGCCCATTGGGGGGCCGTGCGGCTGCTGATGCCGATGATCGACGGGCATCGGCGACCGCACGGCCCCTACACCGTGGCCGCCACGCTGCTGCGCCGGCTGGTCCCCCAGGTGCTCGACCACGCCGCCGACCTGGTCGCGGCGCACGACATCGAGATCCTGGCGGCCGCGCCCGACCTGGCGAAACTGGTGACCGCCCGGCGGGCCGGGATCTCGGCGTCGCTGAGCGAGGACGAACGCATCCTGGTGCCCGCGCCCCGGCGGACGCTCCGGCTCGCCAACGGGCTGGCGGAGTTCGTCCGGGCGGCCGTGGAACCGGGCGGCACGCTGGCCGTGTGCAACGCCGCCGCCGCCGACCCCACCGACACCGAGTTCCTGACCGTGCTGATGCGCCGGATCCCGGCGGACGTCCTGGCCGTCAGGCTCTACTCCGACGGCCCGGAGCCGCCGCCCGAGACGCGTACCCCCGAGGAGTTGTGGGCGGCCGTCGACCGCTGCATGAGCGAGGGCTTCCTGCACGCCACGATCGAGCTGGGCGAGCAGGGCCTGGCGAGCACCGAGCCGGGCGGCGCGCTGTGGTGGCGCTTCGCCCAGCGCACCGCGACCGCGCTGGGCGCGCTGGGCCGCGGGCGCGAGGCCCGCGCGCTGTGGCACCTGGCCCGCCGCTCCAGCCAGGACCCCGTGGTGCACGCCGCCAGCGCGTACGGCACCGCGATGCTCGACGCCCGCCACTCCGACCCCGCCCAGCGCGACCTGGGCCGGGCCCGCGGCTGGCTCAACGCGGCCATCGCCATCTCCACCCTGCTGCCCGATCCGTTGGAACGTGCCTTCAAGCTCGGATTCGACCGCAACGGCCTGGCCCTGGTCGAGTTACGCGAAGGCGACCCCATGGCGGCGCTCGGCCTGGTCGAGTCGGCCATGGAACTGGCCGCGGAGCTCGGCGACAGGCATCCGCTGCACCGGATGGTGCTGCTGGCCAACCGCGGCCAGCTCCTGGCCGCGCTCGGCCGCACCAAGGAGGCGCTGGACGACTACGCGGCGGCCATCGCGATCGATCCGCTGTTCCCCGACTACTACCTGGAACGCGGCAATCTGCACTACCGGCTGGGCCGGCACGACGACGCGCTGGCCGACTACGAGCGGGCCCTGCGGGTGGGCCCGCCGCTGCCCGAGGCGTACTACAACCGGTCGGAGCTGCGCACGGTGCGCGGGGACGTCGACGGCGCGCTGGCCGACCTGGGGCACGTGATCGAGCTGGATCCGGCCTACCTGGACGCCTACATCAACCGGGCCGGGCTGCTGGCCGCGCTGGAACGGGACGAGGAGGCCAGGGCCGACGTCACGGCCGGGCTGGCGCTGGCGCCCGGCTCGCCGTACCTGCTGGCGATCCTGGGTCAGCTCGACACGGCGGCGGGCAACCACGCCGAGGCGCGGCGGGCACTCGACCTGGCCGTCGACTACGCGCCCGGGCTGGCCGCGGCCTGGGGCAACCGGGGCGTGCTCCGCTTCACCGTCGGCGACGTGGAGGGTGCGGTGGCGGACCTGACCAGGGCCATCGAGCTCGACCCCCAGCCCGATCTCCACGCCAACCGGGCGGTGGCGCTGCGCGCGCTCGGCCGGGCCGCCGAGGCCGCCGCCGACGAGGAGCGGGCGGCGCAGGGGCCCTGAGCTGGTGGGATCATTGCCGCATGGCGCGGCGAATGGGGCGAGCGGCTGCCGTTTACGCGGCATTGGGTGTGTTGTGGTGGGCCACCGTCCGGCTGGTGTGGTCGGCGGCGGGCTGCGCCGACTGGGGGTGCCTGGTGCCGTCGGTCGGGGCGCTGGCGGCGGTCACGCTGGTGCTGCTGGCCGGGGCCGCGCCCGTGCTCGACCGGGTGGACGTGCGTCCCGGCCGGTGGGCGGCCCTGGTGGCGGCCGGGGCGCTGGTGGCGTTCGCGGTGGCCGGGCAGGCGCTGCCGTCCTGGACCGCCCGGGCCGCTCACGCGGTGACCGCCGGGCTGGCCTTCGCCGTGGCCGGGGCGGTGGCCGCGTACGTCACCGGGCCGGGCGCGACCAGGAGGCGGCGGGTGCTGACGGCGCTCGGGCTGGCCGGCCTGGTGCCGGTCGCGTTCGTGTACGCCTCCGTGCGCTCCGGGCTCTGAGCTCAGGCCGGGAAGACCTGGACGTGGTCGGCGGCCACGCGCAGGCGTACCTCGTCGCCGGGTGACAGACCGGCGGCGGCCCGCGACGGCAGGTCGGCGAAGATGACCGATTCGCCGGCCTTGGCGTAGACCCGGGTGGTCGCGCCGAGGAACACGGTGACGTCCACCACGGCCTTCGCGCCGGCGCCGTCCGCGGACAGTTCCACGTCCTCCGGGCGGAACATGGCCAGCACCCGCTCGGCCGGGGCCGCCACGTCGAACGCGCCGCCCGCGGTGACCCGGCCGCCGACCGCCTGGAGTTCCAGGGTGTTGCGGTTGCCCACGAACCCGGCGGCGAACCTGGTCGACGGCGCGGTGTAGATCTCGGACGGCGGAGCGCACTGCTCGATGTCGCCGGCGTTCATCACCGCCACCCGGTCGGAGATCGCCAGCGCCTCGGCCTGGTCGTGGGTGACGAAGACGGTGGTGATGCCGATCTGGTGCTGGATGCGGCGTACCTCGTCGCGCAGGCGGTGGCGTACCTGGGCGTCCAGGGCGGACAGCGGCTCGTCGAGCAGCAGCACCTCCGGGCGCGGCGAGAGCGCGCGGGCCAGCGCGACGCGTTGCTGCTGGCCGCCGGAGAGCTGGTTCGGCAGCCGGTCGCCGAGCTGTTCCAGGCCGACCAGGTCGAGCATCTCGTCCACGCGGGACCTGATCTCGTCCTTGGGGGTCTTGCGCACGGTCAGCGGGAAGGCGATGTTGCCGCGTACGGTGAGGTTCGGGAACAGCGCGTACGACTGGAAGACCATCCCGATCGGCCGCTTGCGCACCGGTACGCCGGTCATGTCCGCGCCGCCGATGGTCAGCCGGCCGCCGTCGAACTCGGTCAGCCCGGCGATGCAGCGCAGCAACGTGGTCTTGCCGCAGCCGGACGGGCCGAGCAGGGCCAGCATCTCGCCCTGCGCCACGCTGACGCTGACGCCGTTCAGCGCGGTGTGCCCGGCGTAGCGCTTGGTGATGCGATCGAGTACGACATGGCTCATGACGTGGTGCCCTTCTGGACCGGAGCGGTGTTGGCCATGGACGCGCTGACCCGGCCGCGGCCGAGCCACACGACCAGCGCGGACAGCGCGAACAGCAGGCCGAAGGTGAAGACGGTGACGACGGCGAGCGCGTTCGGGTCGCCGAGCGTGCGGGAGACGAACTGCCTGGCCGACCAGAGCGGCAGCGTCTCGTAGCTGACCCCGACCAGGATCTTGGCCAGCGCGAACTCGTTCATGGCGGTGGCGATGACCAGCAGCGACCCGGACACGACGCCGCCGCGGATGGCCGGGAGGATCACCTTGACCAGCGTCTGCAGCGGGTTCGCGCCGCAGGTGGCCGCGGCCTCGCTGAGCCGCACCGCGCCCGCGGCCAGCAGCGAGCTCTCCACCGCGCGGTACATGAACGGGAACGAGATCGCCGCCGTCGAGGCCGCCAGCAGCCAGAACGTGCCGAACAGCTGCGGCGCCACCTGCTTGGTGACGAGCTGGATGCCGGCGCCCACGACCACCCACGGGATGGCGAACGGGATCACCGCGATCGTCTGCACGATCGAGCCGATGCGCGGGTTGCGCACCACCGCCCAGTACGCGGCCGGCACGACCAGCACGATCTCGATCGCCACGACCACCGCGGACAACACCAGCGAGCGCACCAGCGCCGAGGCCACGTCCGCGTCGGTGACCAGCTTGGCCCAATGTTCGAGGGTGTAGCCGTCGGGCAGCGGGGTGTCGGTCCAGCGGGTGGCGAGCGCGTACAGCAGCGAGGCGAGCAGCGGCAGGCCGAAGTAGACGGCCAGCAGGGCGAGCAGGACGCGTCTGGTCACAGCCACCTCGCCGCGCGCTTGAGCGAGAGCCGGTACAGCACGGTCGCGCCGACGGCCAGGAGCATCAGCAGCACCGACAACACCGCCGCCCGGCCCAGGCCGAACACCGACGACTCCAGCGTGGTGCCGATCTGCAGGGTGATCAGCCTCATCGCGTCGGGGGACGAGGCCACCGCGTAGGCGACCGCGTACACGCCGATCGTCCAGGTGAAGACCAGCAACCAGCCCGCCACCACGAACGGCGACAACACCGGGATGCCGACGTGACGCCAGAACTGCCACCGGGTGGCGTGGCAGACCGCGGCGGCCTCCTGCCAGTCGTCCTTGAGCACGCTCAGCGCGGGCAGTGTGAGCAGCACGAACATCGGGATGTTGAAGTACAGGTAGACCAGGTTCATGCCGTTGAATGAGCCGGTGGAGGGGAACGGGTTGTCCTCGATGCCGAACAGCCCCTTGAGCATGAGCGTGAGCATGCCGGTCGAGCCGATCAGCGCGACGAATCCGAAGGCCAGGCCGATGCCGGCGAAGTTGGCGGCCACGTTCATCAGTGACAGCCAGAACGCCCGGCCGCCCAGCCGCATCCGGCTGATCAGCCAGGCCGTCGGCGCGCCGATCGCGGTGGCCAGCGTGGCCTGCACGAACCCGAGCGCCAGCGACCCGGCGATGGCCTGGCGGTCCACCGGGTTCTCGGCGACCTTGACGATGTGCTCGAAGCCGTAGCCGCCGCCGGGCAGCGCGAACGTGTCGTGCACGAGCTGGAACGCCGGGAGCACCAGCATCGCGAGTGTGAACAGCAGCAACGGCAGTGCCGGTCCCCAGTGGAGGAAAAACCTGCCCAGGGCGGAGGTCCTTTTCACTGGGGAGGTGTTCGTTACCTCTGGGGTGGGTGTTTCTCGTCCTGGGGGAGGAGCCGGGGACGGCGGGGAGATGGTTCCCCCCGCCGTCACGGGTTCCGGTGCCTGAGGCGTCACGCGAGAACCTTCGCCTCCCAGTCGGCGACGATCTGCTCAGGGTTGATCTTGGTGATCTCGATCTCCTTGACCGCGGCGTACGACTCCTCGGGCAGCCAGTTCGCCTTGGCCTCGGCGGGGAGTTGGAGGTCGCCGTTCAGCGCGCGGATGGGCCGGGCGCCGAACTTGGCGAACAGGGTCTGGGCCTCGTCGGTGAGCACGTACTCGAGGAAGCCCTTGAGGAAGTCGCCCTTGGCGCTGTTGTACTTGTTGATCATCAGGCCGGAGGGGGCCCAGATCGAGCCGTCCGAGGGGATGATCACCTCGACGTTGACGTTCTTCGCCTTCAGCGCGGCCTTCTGGGCCAATCCGTTGAAGTCGTAGTTGATCTGGATCGGGGCCTCGCCCTTCTCCAGCATCTCCTCGCTCATCTTGGCCTGGCTGAGGTTGCCGGCCGTCTTGAGCTTCTTGAAGAAGTCGTAGGCGGGGGCGAGGTCGTCGACCGAGCCGCCGTTGGCCACCGCGGCGGCGACCACCATGGCCTGGCCGGTGCCGGACGACGTGGGCGCCTTGATGGCGATCATGCCCTTGTACTCGGGCTTGAGCAGGTCCTGCCAGCTCTTGGGCGGGTTGGTGACCTTGTCGGTGTTCACCACGAAGGCCGGCGCGCCGACGAACGTGGCGACCCAGCCGCCCTTGCCCTTCTGCCAGTCCTTGAGCTTGCCCGCCGACGGCGGCAGGTACTCGGGCACCACGCCCTTGGCCTCGGCGATCGGGCCCCACATGAGGCCGATGTCGCTGGCGGTGCCGATCGGGTTGTCCTTCTCGGCGTCGAACTTGACGATCTCCTCCGAGGAGGACATGTCGGTGTCCTCGTGGGCGCAGGTGCCCTGGTGCTTGGCGCAGAAGGCCTTGACGACCTCGCCGTAGTTCGCCCAGTCGGGTGCGAGTCCGTACGTGGGCAGGTTCTTGCCCTGTTCGGCGATCTTGCTGGTGTCCGGTGCGGCCTTCCAGTCGTAGTCACCCGCGGCGCCGGCCTGGCTGCCGCACGCGGTGAGGACGAGCAGGGACGACGCGGCCACGGCGATCCCTATGCGGTGCTTAGTCATCTATAGACCCTTCTGGGAGTTTTCGCACCGAACGCTGACTTATGTCGGATATTGAAATCCGACTAAGGCTCCACGGGGGTGTAGCGGGCCGGTGAATTCGAGGTGAACTCGCCGGCCGCGGTGAGCAGGCCGTTTCCGGCATGTCTAGTGCAGGGGTCCGGCGTGGCCAACCAGCCATTTGTCTATCGCCGCCATAGGCAGAGCCGTATAGCGCCTGTCTATCGAGGGCATCGGCCTTATCCCCCTTGTCCGGAACGTCCCGGCCAATGAGGCTTTGCCGTACTGGAACCTGACCGGAAAGGAACCCGATGGCGCCGATCCCGAGTCGCTACCTGCTCAATCACATCGGCGGCGAATGGCGTGCCCCCGAGAGCGGGCAGACCCGGCCGAACATCAACCCCGGCGACCTCTCCGACCACATCGGGGACTTCGCCGAGTCCGGTGGAGCGGACGTGGAGCTGGCCGTCGAGGCCGCGGCCGCGGCGATGCCGGAGTGGAAGGCGCTCGGGCCGATCAAGCGTGCCGAGTATCTGCGGGCCGCCGAGCGCCTCATCGAGGAGCGGGCCGAGGACTTCGCCCAGGCGATCACCCGCGAGCAGGGCAAGCTGATCAAGGAGGCGCGCGGCGAGGTCAAGCGCGCGCTGGCCATCCTCGACTTCACCGCGGGCGAGGGCCGCAGGCTCAAGGGCGAGACGCTGCCCGCCGAGGAGCCCCGCACGTTCTCCTACACCTTCCGCGCGCCGATCGGCGTGGTCGGGCTGGTCACGCCGTGGAACTTCCCGCTGGCCATCCCGATGTGGAAGGTGGCCCCGGCGCTGCTGGCCGGCTGCGGCGCGGTGCTCAAGCCGTCGCCGTTCACGCCGCTGACCTCGGCGCTGCTGGTGGAGGCGTTCGTGGACGCGGGCGTCCCGGCCGGGGTGCTCAACCTGGTGCAGGGCGACATCGCGGCGGGCGAGGCGCTGGTCTCGCACCCGCGCGTGGCCGGGATCAGCTTCACCGGCTCGCTGCCCGTGGGCCTGTCCATCCACCAGGCCGGCGCGCCGCGGCTGCTGCGCACGCAGCTCGAGCTCGGCGGCAAGAACGCCGTGCTGGTGCTCGCCGACGCCGACCTGGACAAGGCGGTCAAGGCCACCGTGTTCGGCGCGTTCGGCCAGTCGGGCCAGCGCTGCAGCGCCACCTCGCGGGTGATCGTCGACCGCGCGGTCAAGGACGAGTTCCTGGCGCGCCTGGTCGCCGAGGTGGGCAGGCTCAAGGTGGGCAACGGCCTGACCGAGGACGCCACCATCGGCCCCGTCGTGAACGAGGCCCGCATGCGAGCCTGCCTGGACGCGGTCAAGGCGGCCCAGGAGTCCGGCGCCAAGGTCGCCATCGGCGGCGAACGGCACCTCGAAGGCGTGCCCGAGGGCTGCTACGTCCAGCCGACCGTGCTGAGCGACGTGCCGTGGGACAGCGAGATCGCCCAGGAGGAGATCTTCGGCCCGGTGCTGTCCGTGGTCGACTGCGACGGCTTCGACGACGCCATGCGCATCTCGAACTCCGTCAAGTACGGCATGAGCGGCACCATCTTCACCCAGGACCCGGCCACCATCTTCGAGGCGCTCGACCGGTTCGAGGCGGGCATGCTGCACGTCAACCGGCCGGGCGTGGGCGCCTACGCGCACCTGCCGCACATGGGCGCCAAGCTGTCGCAGTTCGGCCCGCCCGAGTGTTCGCCGCAGGTCTGGGACTTCTACACCGAGTGGCGGTCGGCGTGCATAAGCTACTGACCGCCGCCGAGGCCGTCACCCGGTACGTCACCCCGGGCGCGGTCGTCGGCATGGGCGGGCAGAACATCAACCGCTGCCCGATGGCGCTGGTCCACGAGGTGATCAGGCAGGGCATCGGCGGGCTGACCGTGGTCGGCTGCAACCTGTCGCTGCCGCTGGACATGCTGGTGGCGTCCGGGCTGGTGGCGCGGACCGAGCAGGGCACCGGGAACCTCGAACGCTACGGCACGCTGTTCGCCTGGCGGCGGGCCGTCGAGCGGGGCGAGGTCAGCGTGGGCGACCACTCGCACCTGGCGATGGCCACGCGGTTCGCGGCCGGCGCGATCGGGGTGCCGTTCCTGCCGACGCGCAGCCTGCTGGGCACCGACCTGCTGGACGACCTGGTCTCGGCCGGGGTGGCGGTGGTGTCCGCCGACCCGTGGGCCGGGAAGCCGGTGGTGCTGCTGCGGTCGATGACGCCGGACGTGGCGGTCATTCACGCCAACCGAGCCGACACCTCCGGAAATATCGTGATCGAGGGGGTTACCTCCCACGAGGTGGACATGGTCAGGGCCGCCAAGGTCACGATCGTGTCCGCCGAGGAGGTGCTGCCCGCCGGGGCGTTCGCCGACCGGCCCGAGCAGGTCACGATCCCCGAGGCGTACGTGAGCGCGGTGGTCGAGCAGCCGTTCGGCGCGTTCCCGACCTCCGTCTACCGCGAGTACGACTTCGCCGAGTCGGAGATCAAGGAATACCAGGCGCTGGGCCGCAGCGGCGACGAGGCGCTGCGCGAATGGATCGGCGCGAACCTGGGCGCGTCGTTCGACGACTACCTCAAGGCCCGCGACGCCTCAGGGCTGCTGCGCGACGGGCTGGTCGAGCGGATGGGGAGACTGGTATGAGCGCGGACGGCGCGCTTCCGCGTGAACTGCCGGTGGTCGAGGGCGCGCTTCCGCGCGAGCTGCTGGTGGTGGAGGGCGCGCGGCAGATCCGCGACGGTGACCTGGTCATCGTCGGCACCGGGCTGCCGCTGCTGGCCGCGACGCTGGCGCAGAAGACCCACGCGCCCGAGGCCAAGCTGGTCATCGAGTCGGGCGTGATGTTCCCCAAGGTCGTGCCGACGCCGGTGTCCGTGGTCGATCCGCGGCTGATGCACGGCGCGGCCAGGCACGGGTCGCTGTTCGAGGCGCTGGGCGGGCTGGTGCAGCGCGGACTCGTCAGGACCGGGTTCCTCGGCGGGGCCCAGGTGGACGAGTACGCCAACATCAACTCCACCTGGGTGCCCAGGTCCGACGGGTCGCAGGTGCGGTTGCCGGGCAGCGGCGGGGCGAACGACATCGCCAGTCATTGCGCGCAGGTCGTGATCCTGACAAATCACGAAAAACGGCGCTTTCCTGACCGATGTGACTACATCACCAGCCCGGGGTTCCTGGGCGGGCCGGGGGAGCGGGCCAAGGCCGGACTCGGGCCGTTGCGCGTCAAGGTCATCACCGACCTGTGCGTGATGGAGGCCGAGGACTCGGCTCTCACCGTCACGGCGCTGATGCCGGGGGCGACCGTGGACGCCGTGCTGGAGAACACCGGCTTCACCCCGAAATTTCGCGACTCGTTGGACACCGTCGTGCCGCCGGAACCGGAGGAGCTCCGCCTGCTCCGCGAGGAGATCGACCCGGCGTGCGTGTACTTCCCTGAAAGGAAACCCCGTTGACCAGCACCGAGTTGACCAGCACCGAGAAGAAGCCGTTCGCGTGGGAGACGGCGATCGCGTGGAAGAACAAGGACCGCATCGTCGTCCGCGGCTACGACGTCAACGAGCTGACCGGCAACATCTCCTTCGCCGAGCACTTCCACCTGGTGCTCAAGGGTGAGCTCCCGACGCCCGAGGTCGGCAGGATGACCGACGCGATCATGGTGAACATGGCTGAGCACGCCATGTCGCCTTCGTCGGCCACCGTCCGCTTCGCCACCTCCGGCGGGGCCGAGCTCAACTCGGCCGTCGCGGCGGGCGTGGCCGGCATCGGACGTCTGCACGGCACCGCCGACCGTCCGGCCGAGATGTTCATCGGCGTGGGGCGGCGGGCCGAGCGTGACGGGCTCACCGACGAGGAGGCCGCCGCCAAGATCGTGGCCGAGATGCGCGAACGGCGCGAGCGCATGCCCGGATTCCACCACGCCCAGCACATCCGCGACCCGCGCACGGTGCGGCTGATGGAACTGTCGGACCAGCTCGGCGTCACCGGCAGGTACGTCAGGATCGCCCGGGCCATGGAGGACGCCACCGAGGACGTCTTCGGCCGCCGCGTCTGGATCAACGGGCCAGGCGCGATGGGCTGCATCGGGCTGGACATGGGCTACGAGCCGCTGCAGCTCAAGGCGCTGTTCATCGTGTGCAGGTCGTTGTCGCTGTGCGCGCACTCGATCGAGGAGATGACGCGGGAGAAGGGGTGGCGCGCGTCGAGCAACTCGGACATGGTGCAGCCGCTGGACCTGTCGATGCAGGGCCCGGACAACTACGACGGCCCCGCCGACCGCACCCTCACCTGAGTCTCGGTGCGCCCTTGGGGGCGGCCTTCGTGGGGTGGCCCGTGAGTCCGGCGGGCCACCTTTTCGCGTCTTGACGGTCTTCTGGTGTCTTGACAGCCCGGCATGCCGATAGGACGGTGGAAGCTCAGCGCGTTCCGTATACGGAACAACCGGAGGTGTCCCCCCATGCGGCCGAACTCTCGCTTCGCCCACGTCCAGCCGTTCGACATCGACAGGGTCGCCGCCGCGGCCGGCGCCGACCCCGACGTCCTGCGCATGGAGAACCTCGACACCGACGTCCCGCCCCCGCGAGTCGCCGTCGAGGCCACCGTCCGCTCGCTCGCCGAGGGGACCGGCAACAGCTGGCTGCCGTTCACCGGCCTGCCCGCGTTGTGCCAGGCGGTCGCCGCCGACCTGAAGACGCGTACCGGCCACGACTACGACCCGCTGCGCCAGGTCGTCATCACCTCGGGCGGCACCTCGGCGGTCATGCCCGTGCTGCTGGCCACCACCGAGCCCGGCGACCCGGTCGTGCTCACCGACCCGACGTACGCGGGCCTGCTCCAGCGGGTACGCCTGTCCGGCGCGCGGCCCGACCTGGTGCCGTTGCGCGTGTCCGGCGGCTACTGGCGGCTGGACCGTGAAGCACTCGGCCGGGTGCGCTCAGCCGCCGCGTTCCTGCTCATGAGCCCGTCGATGCCGGCGGGCGTCGTCCTCGACCTGGACGACTGGCGCGCGGTGGCCGAGGCGTGCGAGCGCACCGGTGCGTACCTGATCTACGACGCCGCGATGGAACGCATCGTCTACGACGGCCACCCCCGCATCAACCCCTGCCAGGTGGACGGCCTCGCCGAACGCACGATCATCATCGGCTCGGTGTCGAAGGAATACCGCATGATCGGCTGGCGTATCGGCTGGATCGCCGGGCCGCCCGACATCATGTCCCGGATCATGGTGGCGGTGATCTACAACACCACCGTGGCCAGCGGTTTCCACCAGCACGGCGCCGCCGCCGCACTCACCGACCCGGCCGGTGGGGGCGTGCCTGAGGCGGTCGCGGAGTACCAGGCCCGGCACGACATGGTGATCAGCCAGCTCGACGGGCTGCCGGTGGTGCGGGCCGGGGGTGGCTGGTCGTGCCTGGTGGACGCCGAGGCCATGAGCCTGACGGCGCCGGACCTGTCGGCTCGGCTGCTGGAACGCGGCCGGATCGCCGCCACCCCGATGACGGCATGGGGCGAGTCGGTCGCCAGGCGATATGTCCGCCTCGTCTACAGCAACGAACCCGTCTCACGCCTCCAGGACCTCCGCACCCGCTTCAACACCGCCCTGGAGTAACCCGGGGGATGGGGGCATCGGCGGACGGGTTCCACCGGGGAACCGCAGCGGGATTCGTCGCATTGGAGGAACCGGAACGGGACATGCCGCGTGGTGGTCCCATGGGAGGAACAGGAACGGGGCTTCCTTCGGGGCGTCCCGATCGGGGAGCCGGGGTGGGGATGTCCTGCGG
>NZ_JABCPZ010000138.1 GCF_013283785.1 Nonomuraea antri | reverse complement strand
GTGGCGGGCGGGGTGGCGGGCATGGTGAGCAGTGCCGACAGCTCCCCCAGCGTTTCCGGCACCAGGCGGTAGTAGACCCAGGAGGCGCGCCGCTGCGAGGTCAGCAGCCCGACCTCCTTGAGCACCTTCAGATGATGGCTGATGGTCGGCTGGGACAGCTCGAACGCGTCGGTGATGTCGCACACGCACACCTCGCCGCCGGTGCGACTGGCCACGATCGACAGGATGCGCAGCCGTACCGGGTCACCCAGGGCCTTGAACACGCGCGACACGCCGGCTGCCTGCTCGGCGTCCAGCGGCTCGCGGCACAGGGGCGGGCTGCACCCCAAGATCTCCAAAGGTTCCACCGGTCCTCCATATAGACGCATATCTAATTCGAATCGACTCAATATTGACATACGTCGAAGTCGGTGGCGGGCGCGGGCATGGGGTGGACCCTGCAGGACTCCATCAAGGCGACCTTCCTGGCGGAAGGCGTGCAGGGGATGAGGAAGCCGCTGTAGCCGCGAGGAGTAGGAGGGTCGGGCCCGTGGAGTCCGAGAGCGGCGAAGGCCCCGCCGTGAGCCGACAGGGCCGCCTTCGACGCTTGGCGACTGGGGGAGACGATGGACGGTCGGCCCATGCGGAGTTAGTTTGGTTGCCAGGCAGCAACTAATGCGGGGCCGCACATGAATGACCGTGAGCGCCTGCTCGAACTGCTCACCGCGATGCAGCGCGACCTGATGCCGTCGCTGATCCGGCTGCACGAGAGCGACGACCTGCACATGCTCGACAGCGTCATGCTCCAGGTGCTCGACCGGGGCGGCGAACCGACCGTCAAGGAACTGGCCGCCCTGGTCGGCCGGTCGGTGTCGCGGACCAGCCGGATCGTCGACGGCCTCGTCCGGCGCGGACTGGCCGAGCGGTACGAGGACACGCTCGACCGCCGGATGCGCCGCATTCGCATCAGCGAGGAGGGCGCCGCGGTCCTGCGGCGCATCCGCGACGTCCGCATGGACGCGCAGATGACCCTCTGGAACCGGATGACCGAGGACGAGCGGAAGATCGTCCTGCGGTCGATGGAGATCTACGCGAAGGCCGCGAGGAGGATACGCGATGAATCTGATCCGGCTCTCTGAGATCGACTCGACCATGATCGAGACGGTGGGCGGCAAGGCCGCCGGGCTCGGCGAGATGATCCGCGCGGGTGAACGCGTCCCCGACGGCTTCTGCCTGACCGTCGACGCCTATGCCGAGCGCGAGGTGCCGGAGCGGGAGCTGATCGACGCCTACCGGCGGCTCGGCGGCGGACGCGTGGCCGTGCGCTCCAGCGCCACCGCCGAGGACCTGCCGGAGGCCAGCTTCGCCGGCCAGCAGGACACCTATCTCAACGTGGACGGCGCCGGTCCGCTCGTCGACGCGGTCCGCCGCTGCTGGGACTCCCTGCACACCGAACGCGCCGTCGCCTACCGCGCGGCGGCCGGCATCGGCGAGGCCGCGATGGCCGTGGTGATCCAGAAGATGATCGACCCCGTGGCCGCCGGGGTGCTGTTCACCGCCAACCCGATCACCGGCTGTCGCACCGAGACGGTCGTCGACGCCGCGCCCGGCCTGGGCACCGCGATCGTCGAGGGCACCGTCGTGCCCGACCACTACGTCCTCGGCCGCCAGATACCGGACGCACCGGCCGGTTGCCTGAACAGCGCGCGGCTCGAAGAGTTGCGCGCGGCCGGGCGGCGGCTGCAGGAGCACTTCGGCTCGCCCCAGGACGTCGAATGGGCCATCGACGCCGACGGCACGCTGTGGTTGCTGCAGTCGCGGCCGATCACCACCCTGTTCCCGGCTCCGCCCGACACCGGCGACACCCGCCTCTACCTGGAGTTCGGCCACATTCAGGGCATGTTGCGTCCGACCACGCCGATGGGGGTGTCGATGCTCAAGACGGGCGCCGGCGTCTGGTTCAAGGCCGCGGGCGCCAGGATCGACCCGCGCGATCCGCTGCCCCGGCTGGTGCCCATCGGCGGGCGGCTGTACTTCGACCTGACCGACTTCCTGCGCAACAAGCGCCTGCGGCGCCGGCTGGGCGCCTCACTGGAGGTGTACGGGCCGCGGGTGCAGGGCGCCGTCGAGCGCATGCTGGACGATCCGCGCTTCGCCCCGCGCCCCGGCCTGCCCTTCCGCCTCGGCAGCGCGGTGCGGATGACGGCCCGGCTGGCGCTGCCCGCGATCGCCGGCATCGCCTGGAGCCTGGCCAGGCCGGACGCCGCCCGAGCCAAGGCGTACCGGGCGGTGGAGAGGATCAGGCGCGAGACCGTGCCGCCGCCTGAGCCCGTCACGTCGGCCGAGCGGCTGCGCTGGGTGATCGAGGACTCCCACCGGGCGGTCATGAGCGCCGACATGATGGGACTGGTCTGGCCGCTGGTGGCCGGCATGCTCGCCGGCGTGGTGCCGTCCGGGCTGCTCAACGGGGTCGCCTCGGACGAGGAGCTGGACGTCGTCCTGGGCGGGATGCCGTACAACGTGACCACCGAGATGGACCTGGCGCTGTGGCGGATCGCGGTGCGTGCGCGCGAGCACGGCGACCTGTTCCGCGCCACCCCGCCCGACGAACTCGCCACGATGTACCGTGCGGGGGAGTTGCCGGACATCGGGATGACCGCCTTCCTCGACCGCTACGGCATGCGGGCCGCCGCCGAGATCGACGTCGGCATGCCCCGATGGGCGGACGACCCGTCGCCGCTGTTCGCCACCATCGCCAACTACCTGCGGGTGGACGACCCGGAGCAGGCCCCCGACCGGCGCTTCGAGCAGGCCGCGGCGAAGGCGGAGCGGATGATCGGGACGCTGTCGCGGCGCGCCAGGCGGGCACGCCCGGTACGCGGCCGGCTCGCCACGTTCCTCATGCGCCGCTCACGCAAGCTGACCGGGCTGCGGGAGATCGGGAAGTACGCCTGGCTGCCGGCGATCGCGGCGGCGCGCGGGCAACTGCTGCTGATCGGCGCCGACCTGGCCGGGCGCGGCCTGCTGGAGCGCGGTGACGACGTCATGTTCCTGGATCTGTCCGAGGTCCGGGCCGCCGTCCACGACGGGGCCGACCAGCGGGAGACGGCCACGACGCGGCGGGCGGCGTACGAGCGGGAGCTGCGGCGGCCCACCGTGCCCGGGGCACTGCTGTCGGACGGGACCGACGTGGAGGCGCTGGCCCCGCCCGAACCGGCCGAGGAGGGGACGCTGGTCGGGATGGCGGGAGCCGCGGGACGGGCGACCGGCAGGGCGCGGGTGATCCGCGACCCGTCCGGCGCGCACATCGAACCCGGCGAGATCCTGGTGGCCCCGACCACGGACCCGGGCTGGACCCCGTTGTTCCTGACCACGGCCGGGCTGGTCACCGAGACCGGCTCACCTGTCGCGCACGGCCCGACCGTGGCCAGGGAGTACGGCATCCCGGCCGTCATCTGCGTCAGGAACGCCACCCGCGAGATCAGGACCGGACAGCTGATCACGATCGACGGGGCCGCGGGCACCGTGCGCCTGGAGGACGAAGGCTGACGACGCCGACCCGCCACCGCGCAGGACGGGGCTTCGAGGGCGGTCCCGTTCGTCGTCGTTCACCCTCCGCGTTTGTGGGCGACAATGGGCGATGTGATGAGAGGCGCAGCGTGAACGCCGGGCTCGCGGGTTCCCTGCCCGAGGACACCCCTGTGGTGGAGGCGGTGCTCACGGCCAGCCGTGCCCTGGTCGCGGTCGCCGCACGCTCGATCGCCGCCGCCGGTGGCGAGGTGACTCTTCCGCAGTACCGGGCGCTGGTCCTGATGGCGGCGCGGGGCCCGCAGCGGCTCATCGACCTGGCGGACGCTCTCGACGTCAACCGCTCGACCGCGACGCGCATGTGCGACCGGCTGGTGGCCAAGCGGCTGGTGCGGCGCAGCCGTCTGCCCAGCGACCGGCGGACGGTCCGGATCGCCTTGACGGGCGAGGGACGTGCGCTGGTCGACGGCGTGACGCAGAAGCGCAAGGCGGACCTGGCCCGGATCCTGGCACAGCTCACGCAGGAACAGCAGAACGCCGTGGTCGCGGCGTTGTCGGCGTTCGCCGACGCGGCCGACGAGAGGCACGTGCCCGGGCAGGAGGACCTGCCCGCCCTCTGAAACGCCCGGCGGCGGTCACCACGTCGCCGAGCAGCGGGCGAAAGCGCTTCATGTCCTCCACCCCTCATTTCCGCTTCATTTCCGACGCTCAAATGTTGCACATGGCAACCGGCTGCTAGGGTCGCTTCAGGCGAGCCGGGAAGTCTGGTCGGCGCTCTCGAAGCATGCCGTCTGAGCCTGAGTGAGCGTCATGAATCCTTCAGCGCCAGCCGACCCCGATTTCGACATCCGCCTGGATCGGTACGGGAAGGTCGTCCTGCTGAGCCTGTCCGGCCGGCTCGACGCCGCTGCGGCGGCCATCCTGCAGCAGTACCTGGTCAACGTGCTGGTGAGCCGGATCCCGCCGCTACTCGTGGTGGATCTCACCTGCGTCCTGGCCGTCGACGCGGAGGCACGCGACATCCTGCTGTCGGCCGACCGCCACGCCCGGGCCTTCGAGGGACGGTTGATCGTGGTCGGCGCTGGCGTGCTCCCCGGCCGTCTGGGCGGCCTCGAAATGTTCCCGGGGGTGGCGGAGGCCCTGGCCGCACTCACCGAGTAGCGGCCCAGCCGGACGCCGCGGGCCGGCGTCAGCCCAGAATCACTCTCTCCTCCGGCAGTTCGTAGCGGCGGGTGCGGTGGTTCAGCGCGAGCGCCGAGCCCAGCGTGAGGGGGCCGATCCTGCCGATGAACATCAGCAGGCTGAGCAGGATGTGCCCGGCCAGCGGGGTGTCGGCCGTGATGCCGGTCGACAGGCCGTTGGTGGCGAAGGCCGAGATCACCTCGAACAACACCCGATCCAGCTCGTACGGCGTGCTGATCAGCATCACCCAGGTCGAGAAGGTGACCAGCAGGACACCGAGCAGGCTGATCGACAACGCCTGGCGCTGAGTGGTGGCGGGCAGACGGCGGTGACCGATGTTGACGTCGGTCTCGCCGCGCAGCTCCGACCAGACCATGAACAGCAGGAAGCCGAAGGTGGTGACCTTGATACCGCCGGCGGTGCCGGCGCTGCCGCCGCCGATGAACATCAGCACGTCGGTGACCAGCCACGACGACGGGTACATCTGGCCGATGTCCAGGGTGTTGAAGCCGCCCGAGCGCGGCATGACGGCGGCGAAGAACGCCGCCAGCAGCTTGCCGGAATCGTCCAGTGGGCCCATCGTGGCCGGATTGCGCCACTCGGTCATCAAGAACGCCAGCGTGCCGCCGCAGAGGAGTAAAGCGCTCAGGCCGACGGTGATGCGCGTCAGCACCGACCAGCGGCGCGGCCGCCACCTGGTCCGCAGCAAATCGAAGATGACGGGATAGCCGAGTCCGCCGACGATGACGGCCAGCGCGATGGTGAGGCAGATCCACGGGTCGGTGACGAAACGCATGAGGTTGTCCGGCCACAGCGCGAAACCGGCGTTGTTGAACGCCGATACTCCGTGGAAGACGCCCAGGTAGGCGGCCCGGCCGAAGGATTCGCCGTATCCCGTGATGAACCGGACGGTCAGGACGGCGGCGACGGCCGCCTCACAGACCAGGCTGAACACCACCACCTTGCGCAGGACCTGGCGCAGGTCGGCGGCGACCACGGATTTGGTCTCCAACTGGGCGGACAGCCGGGCGCGCAGACCGATGCGTCCTGAGAGGATCACCATGAAGAGCGTGGAGAGCGTCATGATGCCCAGTCCGCCTATCTGGATGAGCAGCGCGATGACCACCTCGCCGAACACCGACCAGTGCGTCTCGGTGTCGACCACGACCAGGCCCGTCACGCAGACGGCGGACGTGGCGGTGAACAGCGCCGTCAGCCAGTGGAAGCCGTCGCCCTCGGTCGTGGCCATCGGGGTGGCGAGCAGCAGCGTCCCGATCAGCACCGCGGAACCGAACCCGGCCATGATCACGACGGCCGGATGCCGGCCGCGGCTCGGCGACGCCGGCCGACGCCGGATCATCCGCGCTTCCGGTCGCTCGGGCTGTCGGGTGGCAGGCTTGGCGGGTCAACGTTCATCATGGGAGCCTCGGTGAAGACGCACGACAGAACATCGCCGACCAGGCTTCCCGGCGCTCCGCGCCATACCGTAGCGCAGCCCGCCGTATCGTAGCGACACGGTCATATGCCGCGTCGTCACGGCGCCTCGAGGGCGGCCCACGCCTCGCCGACCAGACTTCCCGGTAACAGCACCCGCGACGAATCAGATCAGGTAGCGCAGCCACAGGTACGGCACGCACAACGCGATCGTCACCACTGTGACGACCAGGCCGTACCTGGTGAACTGCCAGAAGCTGATCGGGTGACCGTTGCGGGCGGCGATGCCCAGGATGACCACGTTCGCCGCCGCGCCGACGGCGGTGGCGTTGCCGCCCAGGTCGGCGCCGAAGGCGAGCGCCCACCACAACACCTGCGCCGGTCCGTCGCCGCCGTTGGCCTGGACCAGGCCGTCGACGATCGGGCTCATCGTGGCCACGTACGGGATGTTGTCCACGATCGCCGACAGCCCCGCCGAGGCCCACAACAGGCCCATCGTGGTCAGCCCGAGCTGACCCTGGGTGGCGTCGGCGGCCGCCGCGGAGATCTGGCCGATCACCTTGGTGTGCACCAGCGCGCCGACCATGACGAACAGTCCGGCGAAGAAGACCAGGGTCGGCCACTCGACCTCGCGCAGAGCGTCCTGAGTGGTGACCTTCGTGGCGGCCACCAGGATGCCCGCGCCCAGGATCGCCACCACGGACGGCTCGTAGTGCAGCACCGGGTGCAGCACGAACGCCACCATGACCAGCGCCAGCACCACCAGCGACTGCCACAGCAGCCGCGGGTCGGCGATCGCGTCACGCTCGTTGAGCGTCATGATCTCCGCCGCCCGCTCCGGGTCATAACGGAACGACTCGCGGAACAGGATCCGGCACAGCCCGATGAACACCGCCATGAGCACCACGACCAGCGGCGCCATGTGGATGAGGAAGTCGTTGAAGCTGAACCCGGCCCGGCTGGCGATGATGATGTTCGGCGGGTCTCCGACCAGGGTGGCGGCGCCGCCGATGTTGGACGCCATCGCCTCGGCGATGAGGTACGGCGCCACCGGCAGCGCCAGCCGTTCGCACACCAGGAACGTCACCGGCGCGATGAGCAGCACGGTGGTGACGTTGTCCAGCAGCGCCGACGCCGACGCGGTGATGATCACCAGCAGCACCATCAGCCGGTACGGATGCCCCTTGGCGCGCTTGGCGGCCCAGATGGCCAGGTACTCGAACACGCCGGTCTGCTTGAGCACCCCGACGATGACCATCATGCCGAGCAGCAGGAAGATGACGTTCCAGTCGATGCCGGTGTGCTCGTCGAAGAACGCGGCCTTGGCGTCTGTGGCGTGGATCAGCAGCATGATCCCGGCCCCGCCGAGCGCGGCCGTGACCCGGTGGATCTTCTCGGTGGCGATCAGCGCGTACGCGCCGAGGAACGCCGCCACCGCCAGCCACGCGGTGAGCGTCACGCCTCGACCGCCCAGTCCATCAGCGCCTGCAGCGTGATCGCACCGAGCAGCCGCCCGCCGTCCACCACCGCCACCAGCGGGCTGTGCGTGCGCGCCATCAGCGCCGCCAGCTCCAGCAGGGTGGCGTCGGGATCGGCGATCGGCAGCTCGCGTGGCGGTGTCGGCAGCGCCTCCTGGACGGTGCGATCGGCGACGGCGCGCAGGAACCGGTCGGCGTGTGCCTCGTCGACCACCCGGGCCAGCGCCGGATCGTCCTGGCAGTAGCCGGGCACGGCCAGCCGCAGCACCTGCGTGCCGGGCAGGATGGTCGAGGGCAGCCCGTGGCCGTCGACCACGATGAGGCCGGGCAGCTTCTGCTCGGCCAGCAACCGGGCGGCCTCGCTGATCAACGTGTCCGGGGTGACGGTGGGGAAGTCGGCGGCCAGGTGGCGTGCGCGCATCCGCGTGGCCTCTTTCGGGATCGACGACGGGAATCGCCGACCAGACTTCCCGGCACACCTGGCACCAACGTATCAATGATCGTCTGAGACGGGCAGGGCTTCTCCGGCCCGGCCCGATCGTCGGGCGTCCGGGCCGTGCCGCCGATCCGGGCGATGGGCGTGATCGCGAGTGGCATCACGCATTCATTGCAGTGTGCAACGTTTGCTTGGCTTGCCGGGCGTTGTCGGATGGGATGGTCTTCAGCCCCCGGCGAGACGTGCGGCGGTGACAGGCGCGAGTCGAGCAGGAGGGGGTGTTGCCCGTGTTCTGGTGGTCGCGTCCGCTGCGGGTCGCCGCCGTCGTCCTGGTCTCGCTCACCACGGCGCTGACCTTCGTGCGCCTGCTGGAGATGCCGATCGAGCTGGGCTACGACACCGCGCTGCGCGTCCGGCTGAACGACGTGCTCTACCCGCGGCTCAGCCAGGTGAGCGGAGCGATCCAAGCGCTGGCCGCGTTCGTCGCGGTCACGCTGGCCCACGTCGAACGGGGCACGGCCCGCTTCCGTCCGGCGCTCCTGGCCGCGGCCCTGGCGCTCGCCGCCCTCCTGCTGTGGCTGATCGTGGTCCAGCCGGCCAACAGCGTGTTCGCCACCTGGACCGCGCAGAGCCTGCCCGATGACTGGCAGCATTGGCGTCTGCGCTGGGTGGCCGGGCAGCTCGGCGGCTCGGTCCTGCTGAGCGGCACGCTCCTGATGCTGCTCCTCACCCTGGTGGCACCGCATCGGCGCCCGCGCTCCGTCTCTTGAACGGCACGCGCGATCAGGCCGGCGGCCGTTTCGCCGCATACGACCCCCGGGCCCGGCTGACCGGTCCACGACGGGCGTTCGCCGATCGGTTCTCAGGCGAATGCCGATGACGACGGGCTCAGGCGCCGAGGAGATGCGCGTTCACGCGGACGGCGTCATCCTGACCGTCTCCGGGCGCCTGACCATGAACGACCTGCCGTCCCTGCAGGCCCGGCTGGCCCAGGCCCTCGCCTCGTGCCGGCCGCCCCGACTGGTCGTCGACGTCGGCGAGCTCGAATCCATCGACTCCTTCTGCCTGTCCGCGCTCATGGGCGCCGAACGGCAGGCGCGCGAGTCGGGCGGCGGCGTGGTCATCGCCGGCGCCACGGATCTCCTGCGCGCCGCCCTGGTCAGGCGCGGCCTGGACAAAGTCTTCACCTTCCGGCCGGGGCCGGCCGTGGATTGATTGTTCGGATCGTTCCGAACAAAGCGATAGAGTCCCGTCATGGACGTCGATCACTTCGTCGAGGACGCCGGGCTCTTCTACGAGCGCCTCGGCTTGAGCAGGACCTCCGGCCGGGCCATGGGCCGGCTGCTGACCGCCGCGGCCGACAGCGCCGACGCGCCCGAGCTGGCCCAGGCCCTGGGCGTGGCCAAGAGCAGCATGAGCGTCGCCTTGCGTCAGCTGGAGCAGGCGGGCCTGATCGAACGCTTCCGGGTACGGGGCGAACGGCGCGACCGCTACCGGCTGGCCGAGGACGTCTTCGCCCGCGCCTTCCGCGCCAAGATGGCCGAGTTCGAGAGCTTCCGCGCCCTGGCCGAGCAGGGGCTGCGCGCGGTCGGCGACGACCCGGCGGCGCGTAGTCGGCTGGAGCTCATGCGCGACATGTACGCCTTCATGATGGACCGCTTCCCCGCCCTGCTGGACGAATGGGACCGGGCGAAGGACGGCCGATGAAGCCGCTGGACCGGGCCGGGGACGGCCGATGAAGCCGCTGGACCGGGCCGGGGACGGCCGATGAAGCCGCTACTGATCACCATGGGCAGCCGGGGCGACGTGCAGCCGTACCTCGCCCTGGCCAAGGGCCTGAACGAGGCCGGGCACCAGCCGCTCGTGGCCGGGCCGCGCCGTTTCCAGCCGGTCGCCGACGAGCACGGCATCGACTACGCACCCCTGCCGGACGAGATGCTCGACCTGCAGGACGCGGTCAAGGGCCGGGGCGCCCGGGCGGCCATCACCGCCGCCCGGTCCGTCAAGCCGATGATCCGCCGCCTGCTCGACGCGCAGGCCGCGCTGGTGGAGCGGGGCGGCGAGGTGGTCGTCCATCACCCCAAGTCGCTCGGCGGGCCGTACGTGGCCGAGAAGCTGGGCGTCCCTGCGATCGCCGGTCTGCTGCTGCCGCTGTATCTGCCGACGGCGGAGTTCGCCTCGCCGATCCTGCCCGCCCGGCTGCCCCGGGCGTTCAATCGGGCGAGCTGGCGCATCGCCGCGGCGGTCGAGGCGCCGTACCGGGGCATGGCGCGCCGCTGGCGAACCGAGGCGCTCGGCCTGGACGCCGGGTTCCGGCCGGTGGCGGACCTGGTCAGGGCCGGTGCGGTGCTGCATGCCTGGAGCCCGTCCCTGCTGCCCGCACCCGCCGACTGGCCCGCCTCCGCCGAGCCCGTCGGTTTCTGGACGATCCCGCCCGCGGCCGACTGGAGCCCGCCGGACGAACTGGCCGCCTTCCTCGACCGCGGCGACCCGCCGGTTTATGTGGGTTTCGGGAGCATGGTCACCGGCGACCCGGAGGCGTTGGCCGCCACCGTCCTTGAGGCCGTGCGGCGGTGCGGCAGGCGGGCGGTGCTGGCCACCGGCTGGGGCGGCCTGCGGAGCGCGGCGCGAGCGGCGGACGTCCTGATGATCGAGGAGGCCCCGCACGACTGGCTGTTCCCGCGTGTGGCCGCGGTCGTGCACCACGGCGGCATCGGCACCGTCGCGGCGGCGCTGCGCGCGGGCGTGCCGCAGGTCGTCCGCCCGTTCCTCGGCGACCAGCCGTTCTGGGCGGCCCGCCTGCACCGCCTGGGCATCGCCCCGGCGCCCCTCGCCGGACGCCGCTTCACCGCGGATGCGCTGGCCACGGCCATCACCGAAGCCATCGCCTCGGCCCCGGCCGCGCGCACGCTGGGCGAGCGGGTGGCCGGCGAGGACGGCATCGCCGCGGCGATCGCCGGCATCGAGCGACTTGCCCGCCGCGAACGAAGCGGCTGAACGTCGGTGAGCGGGTTCCTCACCGCGCTCTGAACGGTGCTCCAGACAGCGCTTCGGACAGCGCTTCGGACAGCGGTCAGGAACGTGCTTCGGTCGGCGCAGGCGGCCGGCTGAGGTGAGCGTGGGTGATTCAGGTCGGCGACTCCAGAATCGCGACAGCCCGTTCGGCGCCGTTCTCGGCCCTGATGCGCTCCGCGAAATCAGCGGCGGTGATCGCCATCGCCCTGTCGGTGGTGGCCACACGCAGGGCGCCGGCCAGGGCGTCCGGGGTCAGGCGCCGCTGAGGCTGAGGTGGCAGGGCGACGCCGGCCGCGTAGACGCGCGCGGCCCAGAACGGCTGGTCGGCGACGAACGGGCAGATGACCTGCGGGCGTCCGGCGGCCAGCGCCGCGCCGGTGGTGCCGCTGCCCCCGTGGTGGACGATCGCGGCCATGCGCGGGAACAGCCAGTCGTGTGGAGCCTGGTCGAGCAGGTGGACGGTGTCCGGCAGGCTCTCGGCCCGGATGCCGCCCCAGCCGGAGGCGAGCACGGCACGCACCCCGGCCAGCCGGACCGCCTCGGCCACGATGCGGCCGAGCCGCTGCGGATCGGTGCCGGCCATGCTGCCGAACCCGACGTACACCGGGGCGTCCCCGTCGTCGAGGAAGGCGGCCAGGTCCGGCGAGGGCGTCCAATCCGGCGGGGCGGGCAGGAACCAGAAGCCGGTGGTGTGCACCCACGCCGGGTAGTCCAGCTCGCGGGGGAGCAGGTGCCGGCTGAAGCCGTGCAGGACGGTGGCCGGGCGTCCGTCCGGACCGCGCAGGATGTCGTGCCGTCCGCGCCGCCGCGGCAGGCCGAGCCGCCGCTTGCGCAGGTCGTCGGAGATGCCGCCGAAGGAGCGCAGCATGAGCTTGATCGGCAGGTAGGAGGCCCGGTTCAGCGCCCGGGGCAGCGGCAGCGGCAACATCGGGTTACGGAAGGCCGCGGTGGGCACCCAGACGGGCTGCAGCGCGGCCGGCACCGCGGGCACGCCGAGCCGTTCGGCGAAGTGCTGTCCGGGGATCCCGGGCGCGTGCACGACCAGGTCGGCTCCTTGCTCGGCCACGTCCGCCATGTCGTCGAACACGGCGGCCATGAGCGGCTTGCTGCGGCGCATCACCTGCAGGGCGACCTTCTTGCCGCGCAGGCCCCGGTAGTTGGTCTCGACGGCCTGGCGGATGTCCGGGTCGTCGATGAGCGTGTTCGGCCCGTCGTGCAGCGGCGCGAAGGCGATGCCGTACGGCTCGGCGAGCGCGGCCATCGCGGCCGGCGCGGCCAGGACGGGTTCGTGCCCGGCTCGTTTCATGGCGAGCGCGAGGGCCGCGTACGGCTGCACGTCGCCGCGGGTGCCGTGGGTGAGGACGAGGACCTTCATCGATGTTCCTTGCCAGAGGGGACGTCTTCGCTCGCCGACCAGGCTTCCCGGCACACCGACGGCCCATGACAGGCCGAATACCGGCAACATACCCAAATTTCAGAAATTTCTGAACTCTCAGTACGTCCGATATCGTGTCGTGAGGAGGTGGCGGGGTGGGCGAGCAGGAGCGATGGCAGGCCGCGGAACGGCTGGCGCTGGCGCTGAGCGAGGGCGGCTTGCAGCGCATGGCGGCGCGCGCCCTGGCGGTGTTCCTGTTCACCGACGGCGGCACGGTCACCATGGGCGACATCGCCGGACGCCTCGGCGTCAGCGCGGGATCGGTGTCGGGCGCGGTCAAGTCGCTGCTGTCGGCCGGCCTGATCGAACGCCTGCCCGCGCCGGGCAGCCGCCGCGAGCACTACCGGTTGCGCGAGGACGCCTGGCCCCGGCTGTTCTCCACCCAGAACACCTTCGTCCACGTCATGATCCAGGCCGCCGAATCCGGCATCGCCACCACCGCGGCCGGCGACCCGGCGCACGAGCGCCTGACCCGGATGCGCGACTTCTACCGGTTCCTGCTGGGCGAGTTGCCCGGCCTCCTCCGCCGCTGGGAAGAGACGCGCGCACCGGACTGACCGCCCCGCGCCCCGGCAAGCCCTGGCCGGCGAGTTCACTCCGCATCACGACAAGGACGCGCCATCACAGGGAGAGGCGCCTCGCCAGAAGGACCGGGGCCGTAGACGGCCTCGGGTTCCCCTTCCCCCCGCGATGAGTTGGGCGGGTTCGGCCGGTCGGTACGCATGCGGCACCGCTGACCGGAAACGTCCAGGAACGACGACGGGAGTCAGGAGCATGCTGGAGAACAAGAACGCCATCATCTACGGCGGGGGCGGCTCGCTCGGCGGCGGGATCGCGAAGGCCTTCGCCCGCGACGGAGCGAAGGTCTTCCTGGCCGGGCGGACCCTCGGCAAGCTGAACGCGGTGGCCGAGGAGATCACCAAGGCCGGTGGCGCCGCGGAGACGGCTGTGGTCGACGCCCTCGACGAGCAGGCCGTGGACGCGCACGCCGAACGTGTCGTCGCCGCGGCAGGCGGCATCGACGTGTCCCTGAACCTCATCACGCGCGGGGACGTGCAGGGGATCGCCCTGGCCGAGATGACCACCGCCGACTTCACCCGTGCCATCACCACCGGGGTGACGACGAACTTCATCACCGCGCGGGCGGCGGCCCGGCACATGATCGAACAGGGATCCGGGGTGATACTGGCGGTGAACAGCGGATCAGCCCACGGCAGCCCGATGATGGGCAGCACGGGGCCCGCCGACGCGGCGATCGACACCTTCATCCGCAATCTGGCGGCCGAGGTCGGGCCGCACGGCGTCCGCGCCCTGGGCATGTGGGTGGCCGGCGTTCCCGACACGCTGTCGCGCGACAAGCTCTGGACGGCCGACCACAACCTGGATCTGGCGGACGACGCGGCCTTTCAGGGACTTCTCGCTCGGCTGGATGAGATGCGGATGTTGCGCCGTTCACCGCGGCTGGCCGACGTCGCGGAACTGGCCACGTTCCTCGCCTCCGACAGGGCCGGCGCCATCACCGGTTCCTTCGTCAACGCCACCGGAATGTTCCCCAGCTGACCATCTCGCGGCCCGACGAGAGGCTGAGCGCTGCCGGTACGCCCGCGCCTGGACCCAGGGACCGGGGCTTGATCGTGGACAGCAGCGAGAAGAACGCCCCGCCGCGGAGGCCGGCCACCTGTGACACCTTCGGGGATCAGGAGCCTGACCCGCAGGCCGTCCGCGCCGTCCAGTTCGGCGGCCCAGCCGGGCAGGTCCAGTTCCTCCACCGCCTGTACGTGCGCCGCCATCGTCAACTCGTCAAAGCCCGTCGAGCACGGGCAGCACCCTGCCCGTCTCAACCAGTTCCCGCGCGCAGGCCGGGCCGTCGCCGTCCCATACGGTCAGAAGTCGTAGTCCTCCTCACCCAAGCGCCGAATCACGAACGCCTCGACCGGCTCCAGCGCGGGATCCCACGAGGAGATCGAGAGCAGCACCAGCACGGGCCCGCCCGCTGCGCCACCACCGCTCCGACCGCTGCCGGCCCAGCGCGATGGCGATCCGGGGGCCCGCTCCGGCTGCCGTCGTTGAGAATTCGGTTACCCGCTACGGCAACGGCGACCGGCAAGTGAAGGGGGCATCAAGGTTTGTCGAGGTGGTCGTTCGGATCATTGGTGGAGCCGGCGCAGGCCGAGGGGCGCCGGTGGCGGCAGTGGCTCAGTCCGGTCGGCGCGGAAGGATGGGAGTAGGTAGCCGAGCAGGCGCCGGGACGCGGCCAGCGACTCCTCCGGTGACTCTGTCACCATGGCGTTGTTGGCCAGGAGCAGCAGCGTGACGTCGGATTCGGTGAAATCCGGGCGGAGCTGTCCCGCCGCCTTGGCTCGCTGTATCAGGTCGGCGAGCCCGTTCTCGGCGCGGGCTCGCAGGTGGTCGTAGTCGATCGCATCGGGGAAGCGCGTCAGGAATGCGGCGGTGAAGCCCCGGTCTGCGGCTTGCATGGCGCAGATCTTTTCGATGAAGGTGTGGAATCCGTGCCAGGGGTCGGGGTCGGCGAGTGCTTCGTCCAGTGCGGAGACGCAGGCGGTGAGTTGCTCGGAGAAGGCTTCTGTGACGAGTGCGGCGCGGGTGGGGAAGCGGCGGTAGAGCGTGGCCACGCCGACGCCTGCGCGACGGGCGATCGCTGTGAGCGGGACATCGATTCCTCCGGCTGTGAACGCCTGGCGGGCGGCTTCGAGGATGCGGTCGCGGTTGTGTGCCGCGTCGGCGCGTAGCCCCTGTTTCCGATAGGGCTGAGCAGGCATGTCTCTCACTTTAGCGTAAGTGGAAGGAGTCGTCCGGTTGCGGCGTTAACGTGGCTGAACACCGGCTCGACACCCGAAGGAGACCCGTGACCCAGATGCGCGCCGCACTCTACGACCGCTACGGCCCGCCGGAGGTGCTCTACGAGGGCAAGGTGCCGATGCCAGACGTCAAACCCGACCAGGTACTGATCCGTGTGCAGGCCACCACCGTCAATGGTGGCGAACTGTACGGCAGGGCCGGAAAGGTGCGGCTGGTGACAGGATCCCGCTTCCCTCAGCGCGTCGGCATCGACTACGCGGGCGAGATCGCCGCGGTCGGGCCCGGGGTGACGGGGTGGCATGAAGGGGACCTGGTGTGGGGAGCCATGGGGCGCTCATTCGGCAGCGCCGCGGAGTACGTCGCGGTCCATCCCCGTCAGTTCTCGCTCGCTCCCCGCAATCTCACGCCGGTGGAGGCGGTCTCGCTGCTGGCGGGCGGGACGACCTCGATCACCGCGCTGCGTGACAAGGCCCGGCTCGCGCCCGGAGAGCGCCTGCTGGTTCGAGGCGCGAGCGGCGGCGTCGGCAGCGTCGCGGTCCAGATCGGCAAGCTCTTCGGTGCGCACGTGACCGCACTCGCGGGCGCGTCCAACTTCGACTTCGTTCGCGACCTGGGCGCCGACGAGGTTTTCGACTACCGGACGACTCCGCCGTCCGCGCTGGGTAGCTACGACGTCGTCCTGGACACCGTCGGCACTCAGCATCCCGACTATCGACGGTTGCTGGCTCCAGGCGGTCGCATGGTGGCGGTCGCTTTCGACATCGGCCGCCTGCCGGCCAGCCTCGGGTACATCGTGGGCTCAGCCGTTTTCGGAAGGCGAAGGGTGCGCTTCTTCAGCGGCAACCCCCGCCACGAACTGTTCGCCGAGCTGGCCCGTCACGCGGAAAGCGGTGACGTTCGCCCGGTCGTGGACACCGTCCACTCCCTGGCGGGCATCGCCGACGCGCATCGCGCCCTGGAGGCCGGGGGCGTGCGCGGCAAGCACGTCATCCAGCTCGACCCCACTCCTCTCGATCATCTCTCCGGATAGAAGGAGCATGCCGAGATTTCCTGTCGCGCCCCGGTCGGCCAGGCGTTCGAGCTTGGCGCGGGCGTTTGGACGGCGTCCTGGGTCAGCGGCAAGACCAGGGCCGGAGTCGGGACCGGGTCACGAGCGCGCAGGGAGCCGCCGGTTTCGTTGAAGACAGTGAGGATCCGCTGGTAGACAGGGTGGTTAGGGCAGCGGGAGCTGCTCGGCGGGTTGGGCCAGGGCAGGGGACGCGCGGTCAGCATGTCAGTCTCCGCCAGGGTCTGCTCGATGTGGTAGGCCCGGGTAGGCCAGGGCGGGGCGTGCCGCCTCAGGGGCCTGTGCGGAGGCTACTTCGGTGGCCACCAGCGGGCATTGGACGACCTGCATCGCGCCCCGGCCTGATCAGCCCGCCGAGCCGGTCCGCGGCCCTGCTGAACCTGGGAGTGGTCTACCGAGCAGCCGGGCAACCCGGCCAGGCGCTGATCCACCTGGGCCAGCCTCTGGCGCTCGACCGGCGCGACAGCGATCACCACATGCAGATGTACGCGCTGGACAACATGCCGGGCATCCACCTCATCCGCGACCGCCTCCCAGAGGCGCTGGCCTGGCCTTACACAATCAAGCCCGGGCGCTCGGTAGCCAGCGGGCGGAGCGGGGTCTGGAGGCCTACGTCCTCGACGGCCCGAGCAGGATTCACCGCCGGATGGGCGACGCACCGCGCGCCGGCCCAACGCCGAGCAGACCGGCGACCGGGAGCCTGGATCCTCACGCTGATCGACCACGGCCTGGCCAGTCAGATGTTGGGCTGCTACGGCTCGGCGCTGCACCTGGCCTGTCGGCTACGGCGCCGCGAGGGTCAGGGGCTGGCGTTGATCGCGTTGGGCGAGCTGTGCCTGCTGTCCGGCACCTCGCCCAGGCCCTCGCCCACCACCGGCAGGCGCTGTCCGCTGCCCCGGCGATTCCCTTCCTGCGGGCCCGCGCTGACCGGCACGGCACACGTCCTGCGGACGACCGAGCGCCGCCGGGCCGCCAATTTCGGTAGGCGCAGCGCAGCGCCTGCCAGCCTCGTGACACCCCGCAACGTGGCTAAACTCCCATCACCAGAGCCGTCCATTTCCGCGAGGCCGATCGCCCGCGCTGGGCCCAGACGCCGTCTGCCGCCCTGATCACTGTCTTCCTGGAACGTGTCCTCATGTGGTTCGTCGTCACGAACTGGCGGACGAAGAGTGGGCAGGCCTCGGGAAAGGACCTGTAGGCTCGCCTGTTCACCGGCCGAGGGGCGGGCTCATCTCGACAGCCGTTCTGCGTGACGCCACGGCATTGAAGGGCGAGGCCGCGGCATCGCGCGCGTCCCGTCTACGGTCCACCGGGCTAACCTGAATGGCAGACGCCAGAGTTCGGTCCACATACTCATCGAGTCACCTCATCAATGATGCCTCGATTGTCAGCGAGGAAATCCCGATCTTCGAATTGCCATGGACTCCGCCGCCCAGTATTGTAGTCGTTGACGAGATCGACGACAATTTCGGAAAGTACGGGGAGCGCCGTCTCCGGAAAGACTTTTCGGCGTTCACTGTCGATACAGATGACTCCCGGAAAATAGGTGCCGAGCGAATGAAACACGACTCGCTCTAGAGGGATCGACACGCTGCTGGCGACGTGGATGATAATATTAGCCACCTTGTCGCGGGTGAAGCCGTGCTGGACCGCCTCTTCAATGTAGCGCTCGGGATCAGCCGCGTATTCGACTTCGTAGTCGACATGATGCTGCCGGCGCTCGTTCCATGCCATGGCCGCAGGATTCAGATGCCGCTGCCGACTCGGATCGAGGGTGAAGCGATGTCGGCAGTGCACGACGACGGCGGTATCGGAGACGTACATCTGCAATCGCAGGCATTTGAATTGATCATGGACGCTGAACAGCAGGACCCGGATGGGAGGGACATGGCGATACGGTGGATCGTCGATGAGGCGATAAGCAGTCAGGAGGACGTTCTTTTCGGCGGTATGAATGTTGGAGCACAACTGTGCGGCAAGCCGAAGATCAACCTCCCGTAACGTCGTCCGCGTGAGTTCCTGCTCCAGCTCATCGTGCCTCGTCATTGGAAACGGAGGCTGAACAGACCTGATCGCCTCCACCAAGGCACGCAGGGCATCGTCCATGAGCTCTGTGCGGGAGAAGTCTATGTAGAGCTTGTTGGTCAGATACGGAGGCGTCTCGGAGTCGTCCAATTTGATGGGTATGACGCGGGGTCCCTTTCCTTCCATCTCCAGCCGCAGCGCCTGCATGAGTTCGGTGGTGACCCATCTCGACTGCGCGGAGTGCCGGGAGACCGCCACGATAAGGCATGCACTGGCCGCAATCTGCTCTGATATTCTCTCTAAAAGTCCATCGCCGGCCTTGAGCTCAAGCCGGTCGAGCCATGCCTCGATCTTCTGCATTCGCAGGAGGGCGACCAGATGGAACAGAAATGGCTTATCGTGCGAACTATGGCAGATGAAGACGCTCTGCGACTGGGATACCTGAATCGGGAAGGACTGGTTCATGCAACCGCCTAGTGAGCTGCTGACCTGTCCGCTGATTGTGCCGGAAGTGTTTAGACTTGTACACCGGACGAACGGTTGCCTATCCACTCAAGTACGCCTAAATGCGCTCTTTCCGGAAGAGTAGGCGGTTGACTAGCAGGGCGTGGTGTCGTCGGCGCGGGCCAAGTTGGGGCTTTCATCCAGTCAGGGCCGTAGCCCAGTGCGGAGCTTGGGGTGGATGTCGACCTCGTCGAACTTGCCGCCCTTAGCTGGCACGCGCAGCATGCCCCTTGCGGCTCGAGAGCCGGATGTCGTCGACGCCGAGGTGGACGGCCTTGCTGATACGGGCGCCGGCACAGAATGGGATCAGCGCGATGCGCCGGCCGTGAGGCTCCAGATGCAGCACGAGCGCCCGCGGCCCTCAGTGAACTCGAAGGCCGCGGTCCCGAACAATGAGGACGAGGCTCCTCCGCATGTTCCCATCGCGGACATCCCTTCCGGGGTGAGCCAGAGCCCTTGATGCCGGATGTCCGTCAAACCCGGACGGAGTCCAGTTCTCATCGTGGGGAAATCCGCCTCCGCGCGATAGCGCCAACCGCGGCCAACGGGAAGCTGCGGGTGGTCGAGCAGTTCCAGGCAGACGCCAACGGGCAGATATTCCTCACTCCGGAAATATTTGAAGCCATGACCGGAAAGGCGCCGAGGACGGTCACTCCACTTCCTCAACCGTTAGACTGAAGGATCGGTCCGAAATAAACGTTCAGCGGAAGGTCGGACGGGACATCTGTGGCTCGCCCGACCTTCTGCCAACCCAATTCGCGAAGGCAAACGGGGAGTTCGCCGGCAGGCGGAATAACTATAAGCCCCTGCCTTTCCCGGCGGAGGAACATCAAAGATCGCAGGACCCGATCTTCCAGTAACCGTTCGGACGGACGAGCGCATACGGACAGCATGCAGGCGACTTCTTCCCCCGTCGATAGGGAAAGGTCCGCCAGCCGTACAGAATCCAGCGACCGGCTCTGCACCTGGTATCCGTAAGCCAACGCCACAATCATCGCGCCCGGCTGGTGAAATAGATCCGCTGCATCGCCATCCCCCAGAGTTCGATCGTTGAGAGGAGCGAACCCCCGGGGCAAACTCCACGCGGTACAGATATCGATGTCCGAGGTGGCGAGCCGGGCGCGAAACCTGTCGATCGCAGTCGGCATGGTGGGCTCGGGATAGTTCCACGGAGGACCTCGCCGAGCAGCAGCATAGACTTTGTCGGCGTGTGTCAGGAAATGACCATCCGTAATCGGGCCGCGGTCGAGCCTCTCAATCACGCCCATACTCATAATCGACAGGATAGTCACTCCTCGGCCAACGTGACTGGGAAGGCGTACTCTCCGCCAGAGACTGCCGAAATAAGATCCTGGCTCATGCTGAGCCAGGATCTTCTATGTGTGAGAAACGGACCAACATCCTGCGATCGGCCTGGCGTGGGGGAATTCCTGGTCATCGTGGGCGCCTCATCCCGTGCGACCTCGAACACGGTCGGACAGCCACTGTCGGTCTCGTCGATCGGCGGGTCCACCTTCAGGTGCGCCCGCCGCGGGCATCGAGGTCCGGTGGCGCCGCTGGTGGAACTCGCGCTGCTCCTTGTGGGGATGTTGCTGCTCGGGTAGCAGCTTGTGCGCCTTGTGGTCAGGCATGGGTGTCGCCTTAGGGGCATGTTCCTTAGCTCGGAAAACTGCAGTCCGGTGCGCCGTAGGCAAACGGCCTCATCGGCGGTGAGCAAGCCGGCCACGCCAATGCCAGAAGTCAGGGCTCGCCGGCACGAGGGCTAGGGGCCGTGGTGGACGAGCGCCGCCCATAGATCAGGTCTGTCCGGGTGGGTAAGGCGTAGGCCGCGCATGACGCGGTGCAGCACGCGGGCCGCATCGTCCGCGTCCGGTCCGGGCAGCCCGCGGTAGAACTCGCGGGCGACCGCCGCGGCCGTCGCGTCGTCGAGCAGCCATTGACTGCCGACGACATGGCGGAAGCCGGCCATCTGGAACGCGGACGCGAGATGGATCGACTCGTTGGCGTGGAAGACTCCGCTGAAGGCGGTCGAACAGGCCGACAGGTAAGCCAGTTCGGCCTGGTCCAGGGGCAGTGCGGCGATCGCGCCGACGGGCAGCAGGTCGTCGTGCAGGACGAGGCCGCCGAACGACGGCTTCTCGACGTCGGTGGCCGCGTGGCAGGCGAAATGGGCCCAAGTGCGGTCGGGCAACTCGGCGAGTACCCGGCCGGTCGTGGCGTGCTCATCCACGAGCAGAACGCCGGGGTGGTGCTGGTGCAGCACCTCCGCCTCCTCGGCCGTACCGCTGAGAGCAGGCAGCTCGGGTGCGCTGCTGACCGCGACGGTGAGCTGGCGGCGTACCGTGGCCGGCGGACGCGACCTGGCCCGGGCGAGCACACGAAGCGTCGGTGCGTAGGAGGACACTACGCGGTCGGGAAGGGCCGTGTGCAGGGGAAGGACGCCGAGCATGCCGATGGGCAGCCACCAGACCCGGTCCACTCCGGACAGGGCGGCTCCGAGCGGCCCGGCGATCGTGGCCGACAGCCACTCCAGAGTCTCCTTGACTACCCTCCGCATGCGAAGCGCACCTGTCAGCGTGCCGCTCGCAGATGCCTGCATGGCGATGACCAGTTCGGCCACATGCTTCGCCACATCGTCCCAGGAAAGGTTGGGCAGCGCGACCGCGGTGATGTCACCGGTGGTGATGATGATCGCGTCGCTTCGGCTGCGCGCCGAGTTGACCAGTACCACCGCGCCGCCATTCGCCGCCGCGCGCAGTTCGGCCGGCTCCGGACGGTCGAGGAAGCGCGGTGACCCGCGCCGGATCTCCTTGACCAGGTCGTCGTACTCGACCCATAGCCGCGTGCGGTCGTTGACCAGATCGGCGGTGATCACCATCAAGCCGCCGGGATGGACCTGTGACGTCGCGCGCAGCCGGTCGCGTACCTCCCGGAAGCGCTCGGCGAGCCCGGGCTCGCGTTCCTCCAGTTCGGCGAGGTCAGTGTGCAGGTCGGCCTCTTCGGCCAGCAGGATGCCTCTGCCCTGTTCCGCCACGGCGACCGCGCCCTCCGGGTCGCTCGCGGCCAGGTGGGCGGCGACGGCCTCGCCCACCAGGTGCGTGTACTGGCCGACCCGTTCTTCTTGATCCACGCGGGAGTTGCGCCTGGACACCGCGGCGGGCAGCAGCGCGATCGCCGCGTCGTACAGGTCGGCGGCGAGCGACGGGTCACCGAGGTCGACAGCCAGTGTGGCCAGCCGGGTGAAGGCCCGCACGCTCTGGCTGGGCACCGAGCGGACGGCGCCGCGAGCCAGCTCGGCGAGGCGCCGCAGCTCGTCCGCCGTCACCGACGGTGAACCAGCGGCGCGGTGTGCCGAATGGACGTCGGCGGTCACGGAGATGATCGCGGTGGTGGCGGGGTGGCCGTCCGGCAGCCGTGCGAGGGCGTTCCGGGCGAGTTCCCCCGCGCGTCCCAGGTCCGCGGCCTCGCCGTCGCGCTCATACCGCCAGAAGTAGCCGAGGGCGAGGTTCGTCAGCTGCTTGGCCAGGTCCGCACCACCGA
Source organism: Nonomuraea antri (assembly GCF_013283785.1). GTDB lineage: Bacteria > Actinomycetota > Actinomycetes > Streptosporangiales > Streptosporangiaceae > Nonomuraea > Nonomuraea antri. Next base: position 6,752 of record NZ_JABCPZ010000138.1, on the reverse strand, counting down.
CCAGGGCGGCGCCACCGGACGCCAGCGCGAGCCCCTGTTCACCGACCTCGATCGCGCGATCCAGCGTCACGGGATCCCCGCCGTGCTCGTGACGCTGAGCCAGTACCGCGGAGAGCTGCTTGAGGTAGATCACCCGCTCGGGATGATCGCCAGGCACCGACGCCAGGCTCTCCTCCGACAGCTCGATGGCCTGGTCGAGATCCGCCACGTTACCCAGCCGCTGATGACGCTGGAGCAATGCGATGCTGAGGTTGTTCAACCGTCCCGGCCGGTCCGGGTCGTCCGGCTGGGTGGCCTTGACCGACACCTCGCTCAGTGTGATCGCCCGAAGCAGGTCGGTCAGCCCGCCGTCCCTCAGGTACCGCAGCTGGTATCCGATGCCAAGGTACGAGACCGCGACCAGCAGCAGCGGATGGTCATCCGGCGCGGTGTCCACGACTTGATCCCCCAGCCGGATCGCCTCGTCCAGATCCGCCACATCGCCACGCAGCTCGTATCGCTGCTGATAGACCGCGACAAGATTGGCGGCCACCGCGAACCACTCGCCGCTCGACTCGCTCGCGAGGCCCAGCGCCTCCTCCGTGGCCGAGACCGCGGCATCGAGATCGCCGGGATCACCGTGACGCTGGTAGCGGTGGCGGCAGGCGACACCGAGGTTCATGAGCAGCAGCGGCAGCCCCGGGCTGCCGGACGGCGTCGCGGCCGCCGCCTGGGCGAGCAGCGCGATGACGACGGTCAGGTACGACGGTTCGGAGGTGGTGTGCGCCTCGGCGAGCATGGCCGTCGCCGTACCGGCCTGGACCTCCGGTTCGGCGCCGGGCCCGATCAGCGGCCGCAGCAGTTCGGGGACCACGCGGGGGATGTGCGCGACCGGTGTCAGGTGGAAGACGGCCTGGGACAGCTCGAAGTTCGACTCGGTGGCCACCCAGCGGGCGTGAAAGAGCCATCCGATGGCGATATGCGCCTTGAACAGCCGTTTCCGCTCCGAGCCGGTCATGTCCGAGGGCTGTCGCCGCACCGCGCCGTGCCACAGCCGCAACGCGTCCGTGAGCGCGTCCTCGCCGAGCACGGTCCGCGCGTCACCGGTACGTTCATAAGCCGCGAGGCGGTGGCGGATCCGGCGAGCGATCAGGTAGCGCAGAAAGCCGTGCGACACACCAAAGATCCCCACCTCAGCGTCCCTTCCGTGCCACAGCGGTGACCCGGCTGCCCTCCTCGACGGTGAGCGGCCCGGCGTGGCCCTCGTCGGCGACGCCCAGTGCCACCGCGAGCGTACGGCCGTGCAGGTCCACGACGGACTCGACGAGCAACGCCAGTTCGGCCACGGCGCTGCGGGCGCGTACCCACCCGGCGGTGCCGACCACGATCGCGACCAGGGCGGCGGGCCACCACACGAAGGCGAGGGCGACCAGGAGCCACGACCAGCTGGCCACGGCGACCGCCGTGGCCAGCGCGGTGCCGGCGTTCACGAGATCGGCACGCGCGGCCTCGGGCAGCACCACCCACAACCTCGGCCAGACGAAGGGCAGATCGAGGCCGTAGCGGTCCCGAGCGACCGCCTCCGCACCGTGGATCCGGTCTCCCAGCCAGGTCGGCCGCCCCGGCTCGGCCGGGGCCATTCGGTTGATCTTGGCCGCCGCCTGATCGATCCGCTCCTGCTGCTCCGGAGTCCTGGTCTCGGCAGGGTGGGCGCGGGTGAGCGCGCGGCGTCGTTTCAGCAGCGCGTGCCAGCGGCCGCGCCTTCGCCGTACGAGCGTGTTCCGCAACCGGCCGAACGGCCATGGCCACTGACCGAGCCACAACGTACGCGTCACCCCGGCCATCGCCTGCACCAGCAGCCCGGCCCCGCCGGTCGCCACCAGCACAGCGACCAGCAGTCCCACCTGACCCCCCGCAGGTTGCCGGGCGAACCACTCCGAGAACGCGACCACCTCCCTCGCCGCCAGATCCACGTCGAGGGCGTGGGCATGCCCGAGCCGGACGCCGAGCGCCGCGACGGCGAGGAACAGCACCCCGGGAAGCAGCAGCAGTGAGACCCATCGCTCAGCGAGTTTCTTGGCCAGCTCGCCGAAGAAGTCACCCACGGCCGTTACCTGGGCCGCATCGGCACGAAGGTCACCCGGCACACCGGGATCGGCCCACCGGGCAGAGGGACCTCCGCCCGGTCACATGCGCCGTCCGGGCAGCCGAACTCCTCCTCGTGCGCCCGGCCGGGACCGCTGCCAGGCAACGCACTGCCGAGGGCGCGCAGGGCGCCGGACGCGTCGCCGCCAAGCAGCTGCCCCAGCATGGGAATGATCGGCTGCCGCGCGCGGGCCGCGGCCTCGATGGCTCCGAGCAGCCGCTGATGGCGCTCGGACTGGCGTGCGCATTCGGCACGCAGTTCAGGCAACTCACCGCATAACACGGTCAGCGCGAGACGTTCGGCGTCGTCCATCGCCTCGATCGTCCCAGCCCGTGATCGCGGCATCAAGGTCGAGCTTGAGCACCTGCCCGCCCAGGCGTGATCGGCCGAGCGCACGCATGGTGATCGATCCCCGGCGTAGGTGCGGCCGTGCCGGTGGGCCTGTTGTCCAGGGCTGCGTCCGACCGTGCTGCCGGACGGGCGCAGCCCTGTCCAGGGATCATCCGAGGGCTTCCTCCATCACCTCGGCCGGCATGGAGATCCGCCAGGCGACGAGTCCGGCCGCGGCGAGCCCGGCGATGGCCAGGAGGCTACTGGTAAGAAACGGGTCGGTGCCGTGCAAGGCAGGGGCGAACCCGACGCCGACGTAAGTGGTGATCCCGGTGGAACCGCCCAGTTGGTCGGCGGCTCGTTGAACGCCGGAGGCGATGCCGGCGTCGTCGTCGGTCACGCCGGTCACGGCGACGTACTGCAGTCCGACGATTCCGAACCCATCCCGGCGGCGATGAGCATCATGGCCGGGATCATCGCCGGACCGGCCGCCCCGAGGTAGGCGGCCAGCGCGATGGCGGCCATCGCCAGCATGGTGAAGCCGATGCCGGCCAGGACACAGGCCCGGGCGCCCCACCGTCCGAGCAGCCGCGGAACCAGCACCGAGGCCACGATCAGGGACACCGCCAGAGGCAGCATCGTCAGGCCGGCCTGGAGCGGGCCGGCGCCCAACCGGTCCTGCAGGTAGTAGGTGAACAGCAGGAACGAGGTGGACAGCGCCGCGCTCAGCAGAGCGGTGGCGAGGTTGGCCAGGACGCGCGGCCGGTTGCGGAAGAACCGCAGCGGCACGAGCGGTTTCTGCGAACGCCGCTCGACCCTGATGAACAGGGTCCCGGCTGCTACCGCGCCGACCAGCGCCACCGGCGGCAGCCACGGCAGCGTGCTGTCCGCTTCTCCTGCCTCGACGACGCCGAGGGTGAACAGCAGCGGAGCCGCGATCAGCAGGAGCGCGCCGAAAAAGTCCAGTGGTGTGGGTCCAGCAGGTCGTTCGCTCGGCACGAGGAAGATCACCGCAGCGAGTACGATCAGGATGAAAGGCACGGACACGAGGAAGATCCACCGCCAGCCGAGCAGCTCGGTGATGATCCCGGAGACCACGAACCCGAGGACGAGGCCACCGCTCGCGACGGCCGCCCACACGCTCAGCGCCCGCGATCTGCGCGGTCCCTCAGGAAACATGAGCACGATCACCGCCATTGCCGCCGGAAGCGCGATCGCTTCACCGGCGCCCTGCAGCAGCCGGGCCGTCACCAGCAGGGCGAAGGACGGCGCGAGCCCGGCCAGCAGAGACGCGGCGCCGAACAGCGTTGTGCCGAGCAGGAGGATGCGTCGCCTGCCGAGCACGTCGCCCAGCCGGCCGCCGAGCATCAGCAGCCCGCCGCCGGTGATCGTGTACCCGACCACGACCCAGGTCAGCGCGTGACCGTCGACGCCGAAGCCGACGCCGATCGAGGGTAGCGCGACATTGACCACCGTCACGTCAACCGCGATGAAGAACTGCAGCATGGCCATGCTGCACAGCACCAGCCATGCGCGTAGCGGGGACGATCCGTCCCGGCGCGAAAGAGAATGCCTGAAGGCATCGAGTGCTCCGTTGCTCAGAAGAAGTTCCGAGCAGCACGAACGTGCCGCTCCGATTCGACCGCGAAGCGACAGAACGTTCAGCAGATAGTGAGACGAACGCCCCGCCGCTAGCGGAGCGTCCTCGTCACCGCGGCACAAGCGGCCGCACACGAAGCGCCGGACATGTCGCCGATGCTACCGGAGCCGATCGCAGGTCGATCCACTCTGCCTGAGGGAGCGACAGGGCGGGGTCCTGCTGATCACCGGTGGAGGTGTGGCCGAGCCAGGCCACCGAGCTCGGCGGCCTGGACGGCTGCTGCGTCGTCGCTGTCCTTGCAGCGGAAGCGCCTGGCGCTACTCCATCGAGACCGGCCGATCGGCCAGGACGTCCTTCAGCTTGCGCCGGGCCCGGCCCTCGCGCTTCGGCAGCTACTACGGCAACCCAAGTCCGCGAACGCCGCTTGCGCCCATGAAGGCCAGGCTGCGTACGTACCCCCAGAAGTTCGGCCACGGCCCGTACGGCGGGAGCAGTAGACCACCGATCGTCCGACACCAGCCGCAGAGCACGGGGATTCGTCAGCAAGCGGGCAGGTTCAGGCCGCCGCGGTGGTCGGGGTGGATCCAGATCTCGGCGATATAGCCGGTACGTCCGTCGCGCCAGGTGATCCCGTACCAGCGGGTGCTGGTGTGCAGGCCGGGGTTGACGTTGTCGTTGGACTGACTGTCGTTGCCGTTGGTGGCACGTTCGCCGGTCGTCTGACAATGGGCGACCAAGGTCTGGCCGGTGGACACCTCGGTGTCCGACAGCTTGCATCCGTTGGTTCGGCAGTAATTGCGCGGGCCGGCCGACAGGTAGGCGGGGGTGTCATCCTCGCGCATCTGGTCGGCGCCGGTGACCACCTTGTTGTGGACGGTGATCGCGCGGGTGAGGGGCGGGTCGGTTGAATCGCCTGCCTGCCAGGGCCGGATCAGCGACAAAGCGACGAGCGCGATCAGCAGGACCATCACGCTGGACGCCAGCAGCAGCGTCTTGCGCGCTGGGCCTGGCCGGGATGGCGGTGCCGGTTGGGGTGCCGGTTCTGGGCAGGCCGGTGGCGTGGTCGGGTTCTGGGGTGTGCCTTGAGCCTGGTTCAGCTTTTGCAGCCACCGGTCGGGATGCTCCTCACCCAATGCCTGGACGAGCGCGGTGAGCAGATCGGGTGTGGGCAGCCGCTTGCCCTGAAGGGTTTCGTTGATCATCGTTCTGCCGAAGTGAATCTTCGCCGCGAGCGCCCGTTCCGTCGGGGAGCCGGCCCGGTGATGCAGGTCGCGCAGTTCCTTGGTGAACTCGGCAAGCGGACCCGAGCCGACGATGCCACCGCGGCGCCGACCGCGTCGTCTCACACCCTCCGCATCAGCCATCGCTGCCCTCATTCCTCCTGGTCAACGGGCTGCCGGGTGATGTTTTGCCCGTCATTTGGCCGCGGACATTCCCAGTATTGCGGACAAATCATGCGCCCTCACAGAGTGAAGGGCATCACGATCCCATCGAGCCGAAAGGCGCAGCGCATGTCGACCTATGAACCCGAGTGGACCTCGGTCTGGGACACCCCGACCTACGTGAGTTACGAGCTCGGCAATCCGTTCTCGACCCTGAACGACAGCCTGTGGTCCCAGGCGGAGTGGAACGGCGGTCCGGGGTTCTAGCCCTGGGGCCATCGTCATGGTCGTGGGGCTGATCGCGGTCGTCAGCGTGTCGTCCTCTGCCCGACTGCGATCGATGCCCCACGGCCAGGTCGAGGAGTTACTTCTCGCGCAACCTGGCCGCTACTTCTTACGAAAGGAAGACCACCAAGTGAAGCGACTGCTGGCTTCGGCAGCTACAGGCGTGCTCGTTTGTGCAACCGCCCTCACCGCCACAGCCACTCCTGCGGCCGCAGGAGACTGCACCTGGGTCCTCTGCGGCGAAATCTGGAACGAGACGGACCGCCCACTCAAGATCACAACGAACTTCGGCGCCCCGTGGGACCCTGCCAACCAGCGATACCTGCAGCCAGACCAAAGCGGCCACAATCAGAACGGGATCGGAGTCAAGGATGTCGACGGGTTCTGGCCTCGACGCCAACTGCTCGGTCTGGGTCAATAATCACGGTGAATGGCTCAGCTGGAGGAAGAAGGCGGGTAACTCGGGGCAATGGTTCAAGGTCAGCGACAATGACTGGCTGCACGTGGACAACTTGAAGTGTTGACCCACGTCGGCGCCCCGGGCCGAGTCGATTTCCGACTCAGGCCACCTCTCGCGTCTAACGACCGGGACTGATCACAGCACTGGGCTCGTTCCTTCCTGACGGCTCGAGACAACTTGATGGCGCCGGCCTTCCTGCTGTCGGAGTTGGGGAGTCGGGCAGGCGCTGGCAACGTCGGTGAGCACGTCCTTCTCGCGCTGATCGACGGCCAGGCCTCAGCGGTGCAGATCACACCATCACACTGCGCTACTGCCATGCCTCATCGTCAACGCTGTCAGAATCCTGTCGCTCAACAGCCCGTGCCGACTGGAGCGCCGCCTGTGCGGACGACCAGGCCTGGACGAGGCATCCGGATGGCGACCAGGCCCTGCTCCAGGCGGTGTGAGCTTCCCCCCGCAGCACGGACACCTGAGGTGAGGTCACTCGGCGGTGCCTGAAGGCCTGTAGAGGGCCTCGAACGTGACGGGGCTGTGCATTCCGATGCTGGAATGTCGTCGGTATGGATTGTA
>NZ_JABCPZ010000137.1 GCF_013283785.1 Nonomuraea antri | reverse complement strand
CGCCACCCCCACCACCTGGGCGCTATCCCGCGCGTGTCGGCGCCGACTATGCCAAGCTCTACGAGCGGGGTGCGATCGGTACCGAGATCGTCGAGCCGTTCGCCGGATGGCTGCGGGCCTATCAGGGCGTGGCGCGCCTGCCTGGCGCGGCACTGCTGGCCGTCCTGCTCGTGCCGCCCGCGATGGCGGCCGTACGCGGGTGGCGTGCCCGGCGCGCGCCTGTTCCGCGCGGTCCGCGATCGGTGGCGCCGACGTGGCTGCTGCCCTGGGCGACGGCCGTCGTGCTGCTCGTCGCGCCGCCCGCGGTGGCCGAGTTCGACTACCGGTACGTGCTTCCCGCCGTGCCCCTGGCAGGGCTGGCGGCGGCGCTGAGCATCCGGCTTGACCAGCGCAAACGGTAAAGAGTTGGGCGATGATATTCCACGAAATGTCCGGGTCTGAGTATGCTGTGCCGCGGATTCATCAGGCCCGGGTCACGGCTGATTCCCGTGGTCGTGGCACCGGGTACGCCGTACGTGACCTAGTCTCGTGGCGCGGATCGACCAAGCCAGCGCGATATGCGCGAGAGAGCAGGCTAGGGGGCGTATGAGTGACTACCGGAGCGCGTCCGTGCAGGACCGCATGGTCGCCCCGACGCAGCCGGGCAGCCGCATGGCGCGCAGGGCGGCCGGGGCCGCACCGCCTCCGCCGGGAGACCTCCCGCCACGGAAACGCGGCGGCGGGAGCTCCGGCAACGGCCGGATGCGGGTGCTCGCCTGGGTCAGCATCGCCACCACGTCGCTGATGGTCGCCGGGTCGCTGACGGCGTACACGGTCTACCGCGACGCGTTCGGCGCGATCAACCAGAAGAGCGTCAAGGAAGACATTCTCAACCCGCGCCCGCCGGACACCGGCGCGCTGAACGTGCTGCTGGTCGGCTCCGACACCCGCGCGGGCAAGGGCAACGCCAGGTACGGGCAGAAGCTGGCCCGCGAGGCCGACGCCGGCGGCAAGCGCACCGACACGATCATCCTCATGCACATCTCGCCCAACCGCGACCAGGCACGCCTGATCAGCTTCCCGCGCGACTCGATGGTGCAGATCCCCCGGTGCAAGAACGAGACCACCAAGCAGGAGATGGCGCCGCGCCGGGACATGATCAACTCGGCGTACAACACGGGCGGCATCGCGTGCACGATGTCCACGATCGAGACGCTCACCGGCATCCGCGTCAACCACTTCGTCGAGGTCGACTTCAGCGGGTTCAAGAACATCGTCGACGCCCTGGGCGGCATCGAGATCTGCCTGAAGTCCGGCGTCGACGACAAGGACTCCAAGCTGCACCTGCCGCCGGGCAAGAGCCTGCTCATGGGCGAGCAGGCGCTGGGCTACGTCCGCCTGCGCAAGTACGGCGACGGCAGCGACATCCAGCGCATCAAGCGCCAGCAGATCTTCCTCAGCAAGGTCGTGGCCAAGGCCACCAGCAGCGAGCTGCTGACCGACGTGGGCAAGCTCACCTCGTTCATCAAGGCCGTGGCGGGCTCCGTCACCATGGACCCCGAGCTGGCCAACGACAAGGGCAGGCTCATCGAGATCGCCACCAGCGCCAAGGAGCTGACGGCGGGCGGGGTCAAGTTCACCACCGTCCCGTGGGGCCCCGACCCGGCGGACGAGAACCGCGTGGTGTGGAAGCAGCCCGACGCCGACGAGCTGTTCACCGCGGTCAAGAGCGACACCGAGGTCCTGCCGACGGCGGCGCCGAGCGCGAGCACCGGCACCAAGCCCAAGGTCACGATCAAGCCCGAGCAGGTTCAGGTGCAGGTGCTCAACGGCACCGCCACGCAGGGCAAGGCCCGCGAGGTCGCCGACATGCTGAGCAAGCAGGGCTTCAAGGTCGTCGAGGTGGGCAACTACCAGGCGGCGGACGGCCAGACGGACACCGAGATCCGCTACGGCAAGAAGTCGGCCACCGGCGGCGACTACGCCGGCGTGCTGGCCGGCATGGTGCTGCCCAAGCCGGCCCCGGTGGCGGGCATGCTCAAGCCGGCCACCAAGGAGCCCTACACCTCGCCGGTGCCGCTGCCCTCGGCGGGCGCGGCGGCGAAGGCCTCGCCGGTGGTGCAGCTCATCGTCGGCGCCGATTTCAAATCGGTGAAGGTGACCAAGCTGCCCGACAGCGTCAACAACAGCACGATCACCGCCTCGGAGCAGAAGAACGCCTGTACCTGAGCCTCCAAGTTCCCTGTGGAAGCGGGCTTTCTGGATTGGCTCGTGAGACAGAAACCGTACAGGCGGGATAATGTGTTGCGGGTCGGCGACGCAACGCGCACGGCGCCGTAAGGCATCTGCAAGGCGTGTTGCCTATCGTGAGACCCCGACCCCAAGCGAAGCTGAGCGATCTTCCCGTGTCTGACACCAAACACTCTCCGCCCGTCAAGACCACTGAAGAGGAAACCGGTCCCGCGCAGACGGGAACGCGCTGGCCGCTGCCCGAAGGGGCGTTCTGGACCGACCAGACCGACCCGGGCGGCGTCGAACGGGGTCAGCGTCCCGAGTCACAGGAAGAGCCACCGAAGAAGCGGCAGCGCGACCCCTATCTCGACAACGTCAAGTTCGTGCTGATCGCGCTCGTGGTGCTCGGGCACTCGCTGGTGCCCACGTTGTCGGCGCATTCGTCGAGGTCGCTGTACATCTTCATCTACATGTTCCACATGCCGCTGTTCGTGATGATCAGTGGCTATCTGTCGAGGAACTTCTGGAACTCCAACGCGAAGACGAACAAGCTGGTCGACACGTTCGTCGTGCCGTACGTGATCGTCGAGGTGGGCTACGCGGCGCTGCGCTTCGCGCTGGGCCAGAAGTGGAGCCTGACGATCATCGACCCGGCCTGGCTGAACTGGTACCTGCTGGCGTTGCTGTTCTGGCGGTTGTCCACCCCGGTGTGGAAGCGGATGAAGCACCCGGTGCCGGTGGCCATCGCGATCTACATGTTCGCCGGGTTCTCGCAGATCAAGGGCGACTTCAGCATGGACCGCTTCTTCGGTCTGATGCCGTTCTTCGTGATCGGGCTCGTCATGCAGCCCGAGCACTTCGAGCTGCTGAACCGGCGATGGATCAAGATCGTGTCGGCGGTCACGCTGGTGTGCGCGGCGGCGGTGGCCATCTTCATCGCGCCCAAGTCCCCGCTCGACCCGTTCTACTTCAAGCACAGCTTCAAGGACATGGACCTGTCGTGGTGGATGGGCCTGGGGCTGAAGGCCGGGCTGCTGATCTGCTCGCTGGCCATGTGCTTCGCCGTGCTGTCGCTGGTGCCCAGGAGTGACACCTGGTACTCCGACCTCGGCACGCGCACGCTGTACTGCTACCTGCTGCACGGCATCCCCGTCCTGATCGCCAAGGACCAGGGCTGGCTGGAGTTCCCGTGGCTGCACGGGCCGCTCGGCGTGCTGGCGATCGCCTCCAGCACGTTCGCGCTGGCCATCATCCTGTGCCTGCCGGAGACCCGGACCGTGTTCAAGTGGGTGCTCGAACCTCGCCTGACCTGGCTGTATCGGCGTCCTTCTGGAAGTTAAGCGGCCGTTCCACCCGCATTAACGCCTTTGACCTGGTAAGCACGGAGCATCGACACATGCGGGCATGTGTCGCCACCACCGTCCATCACCCAGAGGACGCCCGGATCATGCACAGGCAGATCAGGGCGCTGCTCGACGCGGGCCACGAGGTGACGTATGTCGCCCCGTTCACCTACTTCAACGTGACGCCGGTCGTCGGGCTGACCGCGATCGACGTGGGCAGGAACGCCGCGATCGGCCGGGCGCGCGCCGCGCTCAGACGCGGGCTGAAAGACGCGGACCTGCTCATCGTGCACGAGCGGCGGCTGCTGCGCGCGCTGCCGTACCGCCGTCCGCCGGTCGTCTGGGACGTGCGCGAGGACGTCCAGGACCGCCACCTGGCCAAGGCCCGGCGGCGGCATCGCGTGATAACCCCGGCGGACGTTCCAGAAGCCACCCTGGTGTCGTCCAGCCCGCCCCCTCCCGGCGACACCAGGGTGGTCCACATCGGCAGGCTCTCCCCCGAGCGCGGCGTGGCCGAGCTGATCGGCCTGGCGGAACGGCTGGCGCCGCACGGCATCAGGCTCGACCTGATCGGCCCGGCCGGCCGCGAGGTGCGCCCGATGCTGCGTGACGCCCAGCGGGTGGGCCTGCTCGACTGGTTCGGCTACGTGCCGAACCGGCACGCCCTGCGCATGGCCGAGGGCGCGCTGGCCGGACTCTCGCTGGCCGCGCCCACGATCGAGGGCGTGCCCACGAAGGTGCTCGACTACCTGGGCCGCGGCCTGCCGGTGATCAGCACTGCGCAGGCGGCGTCGCTGGTGGAGGGCGTGGAGTGCGGGCTCGTGGTGCCGTTCGACGTGGACGCGGTGGTGGACGCCGTACTGGATCTGAAGGAGGATCCGCGGCGGCGGCTGGCGATGGCGGCCAAGGGGCACGCCGAGGCCAGGCTGCGCCACCACTGGCCCGACCACGCGCCGGCCTTCGTGGCCAAGGCCGAGACGTGGGCGGGCCTGACCGCGCACGCCCTGGCCGTCTAGGGCCGGTCGAGGTCGAAGGCGACGTCGGCCAGCCGGACCGTGCGCACCAGCGGATCGGCGATGATCGTACGCAGGCGTTCGATCGAGACGAGGTCGTCCACGTAGGCGTAGGCCAGGCCCGCGTCGGCCGCCTTGCGCAGCCGGGCCAGCGACAGGTCGAAGCTGCGCAGGTTGGCGTCGTCGTGGTCGCGCAGGATGCCGACCCACTTGCGGAACTCCTTCAGGTCGATGCCGCACGCGGTCTCCTTGACGTCGCCGTAGTCCCAGTCGCCGGTGCTCCAGGTGATGGGCAGCGAGCCGGTACGGCGTTCGTAGACGACGCGGGACGGGCAGCCCCCGTGCCGCCCGGTGAAGGCCACCAGTTCGGGCTCGGTGAGCGGCCTGGCGAACTCCACCACGGCCAGCGCGTTGAGGTCCTGGGGCAGGCGGGCGAGCACCTTGGTCACCTCTTCCTTGGGCGCCAGCGTGCCTCCGACGTTGTAGAGGGAGAAGGACAGCCGCGTGTTGGCCGGGTGGCCGAGCGGCAGGTGCCCGACCCTGCCGAAGAAGTTCTGCGTGATGGTGTAGGTGTCGCCGCCCAGCGCGTTGAAGCCGCCGTGGGCGCGCACTGGCGTCCCCTCCATCCGGAACGACATCGACAGCGGCGTGGTCTCGCAGCAGGTGCCGCCGGCCAGGCGGTAGGCCGGGTTGTAGAGCTTGAACGCGGTGCCCAGCACCTCGGTCATGCGCTTGCCCCGGTCGCCGCGTTCCTGCACCAGCCTGGAGCCGGCGGTGGCCAGCACCGCGAGGGTCAGGATGATCGACAGCACGATCGAGACCGTGCGGAGTATGCCTCGCCTGACGGCCTGCTTCGCCGCCTTCGGGTCGAAGTCCGGCAGCTCGGGGAAATCATCGGTCATCGGTTCACTCCGTACATGTCGGCGAAGGCGGCTCTGGCCCGCCACACGGCGGTCTTGATCGAAGCGGGTGATCTGCCGGTCATCGCGGCCACCTCCACCAGCGAGAAGCCTTCGAAGTACACCAGGGTGAGCAGCCTGCGGTGCTGCTCGGGCAGCCGGTCGAGCGCGTCGCGCACCTCGAGCGGGTCGGCGTGCAGCGCGGGCGCGCCCAGTTCGTCGGGGTCGGGCAGCGGCAGGTCGCGCCGGGCCCGCCGGACGTGGTCGATGAGGACGTTGCGCGCGATCGTGAGCAGCCAGGCGGCCGCGTTCTCCCCGCGCCAGCCCAGCAGGGCCCTGGTCGCCTTGACGAACGTCTCCTGGGCCAGGTCCTCGGCGAGATGGGGGTCGCGGGTCCTGCGTAGGAGGAACCCGCACACGAGCGGCCAGTGCTCGCGGTAAAGCTCCTCGATGATGCCGCCCTCCGCGCTTTTTCGATGGTCACATTTCACCTAGACGGCACCGGCGCGGGAATGGTCACACAGCTCGCAGGTTGATGTACTGGAGGCTATGGCATCGCATCTCATCCAAGGCCGGACGGTGAGCATGCCTGTGCGCGTACGGGACGCCACCATCTGCAGCGCCCTGTTCCCCGTCCGAGCCGACGCCGCCCGCGCGGTGATCGCCTACTCCGGGCTCGACGTGGCGGAGCCCCTGCCCGGCAAGGCCCTCTGCACGCTGCTGTTCGTCGAGTACCGCGACAGCGACCTCGACGCCTACCACGAGTTCGGCATGGGCTTCCTGATCCGCCCGCCGGGCGTGCCTGGCGCGGCCGGGCTCGGTGAGCTGCGGCGGTCCGGGCTGTTCGTGCACTGGCTGCCCGTCGACCAGCCGTTCACGCTGGAGGCCGGCCGGACGATCTGGGGCTTCCCGAAGGAGCTGGCCGACATCGACCTGCGGCTGTCGTCGCCGTACAAGCGGTGCATCCTGCGTAAGGACGGCAGGCTGGTGCTCGACCTGCTCGTCAAGCCGGGCGTCCCGCTGCCGGGCGCGGCCGCCATGGCGCCGCTCGACGCCTTCACCCACCGCGACGGCGTCACCCGGCGCACGCCCTGGTCGGTGCACGCGCGCGGGGCCAGGATGCGCCCCGGCGGCGCGCTGATCCGCCTGGGCAACCATCCCATCGCCAAGGAGCTGAGCGAGCTCGGCCTGCCCAAGCGGGCGCTGTTCAGCACCACGATGTCGCACGTGGAGATGGCGTTCGGCGAAGCGGAACCGGTCTAGGGAACGGGGCTAGACGATCGGCGGGCGGCCGAGCTTGACCATGCGCCAGGCCGTGCGCCAGGCCATCGGACGGCGCTCCCCGGCCGGCGTGCGCAGGCCCTCGACGAACCCCGAGAACCACGCCTTGAGCGCCAGCCCGGAGCCGCGCTCGCGCAGCAGCGTGAGGCCCACCCAGTTGGTCAGGTAGAGGACCGCCAGCGGCCAGGGCAGGTTGCGCCTGGCCAGCCACACCCGGTTGCGCGCGTTGAGCCGGTAGAACTGCGCGTGCCTGGTGGGCGGGACCTGCGGGTGGTACATGACGGTCTCGGCGTCGTACTCGATGCGGTAGCCCTCGCCCAGCAGCCGCCAGGCCAGGTCGGTCTCCTCATGAGCGTAGAAGAACTTCTCGGGCAGCCCGCCGACCTGCAGGAACGCCGACCTGCGAATGGCCGAGGCGCCGCCGAGGAACGTGGTGACGGGAGACGAGCGCTGCGGGTCTCCGGCGCGCAGCCGGGGCACGTGCCGGCGCTGGCCGATGCCGCCGTCGGGGTCCATCACCCGGAAGGAGATCACCGCCAGGTCGGGCTCGGTGGCGAACCTGTCGCGTACGTGCGCCACGACCTTCTGGTTGGCGTACCAGCCGTCGTCGTCGAGGAACAGCACGACATCGCCCGAGCACTCCTCCACGCCGCGATTGCGGCCGGCGGGAATGCCCGCGTTCTGATCGAGCCGGATCGTCTTGACGACCGCGGCCGACCCCTCGGGTGGCGTCGCCGACACCTCGGGCACATCCGCGCCGTTGCCCACGATCACCACCTCGACGTCGCCGTCGACCTGGTTCAGCGCGGACTCGACCGCCCGGTTCAGCTCCGCGACCCGGTTGCCCATGGTGAGGATGACGCACGAGATCTTCAACGGGTCATCGTCCTGACGCGTTGAGGACACGGGCGGAGCATTCTTTCATGATCACCGAGTCTGCTGGGTCTGCGTGTTGTCTGGCTGGTGGAGCTAAGCGTATCGGAACCGGTAGTGAACCCCCACCGAACGGCGGACGTCCGATCAATAGGACGGACGGGGAGCGCTGCCGGTTCCGACATGAGATCACGCCAGCCGCCGCGACGCCAGGATGCTGACCAAATGGAGCACGGTCTGCAGCGCGGCCGCGACGAGGCAGGCCACGACGAGCACCCTGGTGGCCGTCAGGTTGCCGGCCGCCACGTCGATCACGGCCGTGACCAGCGCGAGCATGGACAACTCGATCGGCTGCACGATCCGGTGGAACTTGGTGGCCGACAACACCCGTCGGCCCAGCCCGAGCAGCCCGGAGCGGAACTGCACCCCGGACGACTCCGAAGCGGTGGACAGCCCGCCCTTGGCGCGGGCCACGTCGACCAGATCGGTCTCGGCCTTGATCAGGATCGCGCCGAGCGCGGCGGCGAAGCCCATGACGGTGTACCAGTCGGGCAGCATCGCGGAGGCCCGCCAGCCCAGCCCGGCCAGCACCGCCGCCTCGCAGAAGTAGGCGCCGACCCGGTCGAGGTAGACGCCGGCCAGCGAGGTCTTGCCCGTCCAGCGGGCCAGCTCGCCGTCGGAGCAGTCGAGCAGCAGATAGACCTGGACGAGCAGGAAGGCGCCCACCGCGGCCCACAGCCCCGGCAGGGCCAGCACCACGCCGGCCGCGACCCCGGCCACCGTCATCACCCAGGTGAGCTGGTTGGGCGTGACGGGGGTCTTGGTCATCAGCCAGGTGACGTAGATCGACAGCCGGCGCATGTAGAGCGCGCCGGCCCAGTGTTCGCCGTTCCTGCGCTCCAGGTGGCCCTCGGGCTGGGCGACCTGCCGCAGCTCAGCTACCGAAGGCGCGGACATAGTCCTCCACCCGATCGCGGATCTCGGAGTCCTGCATGCGCAGGTGCTCGAGGATCGTGTAGCGCCCGGGACGGGTCGACGGCGCCAGCGCCACCACTTCGGCGAACTGCTCGCTCGTCAGCCCGATGTCGCCGGGCGCGACGGGCAGCTCGTGCCGGCGCAGGCAGTCGGTCACCTGCTTGACCCGAGCCGTGTCCTCCCTGAGGAAGTAGCAGAAGGCGGCACCGATGCCGGCGAGCTCGCCGTGGTTGGAGGTGCCGGGGAAGAGCTGATCCACGGCATGAAGGATCTCATGGTCTCCGCCGCTCGCGGGCCGGGATGAGCCGGCGATCACCATCGACATCCCGGACAAGATAAGCGATTCGGCCAGCACGGTCAGGAACGCGTCGGACTCGATCCCGTCGGAGCGGCCGATCAGCGCCTCGGCCGCGGTGCGCGCCATCGAGCAGGCCAGGCCGTCGATCGGCTCGCCGCGCTCGACGTTGCCGAGCTGCCAGTCGTCGATGGCCGACAGGTTGCTGACCACGTCGCCCACGCCGGCCCTGACCAGGTGCTTGGGCGCGCTGTGCACGAAGTCGAGGTCGACCAGGATCGCCAGCGGCATCGGCACGCCGAAGGAGCCCTTGCCGCCCTCGTACACGAGGGAGGCGGTCGGCGAGCAGATGCCGTCGTGCGACAGGTTCGTGGCCACCGCGACCATGGGGATGCCGGCCAGCGAGGCGGCGTACTTGGTGGCGTCGATGGTCTTGCCGCCGCCGACGCCCACCACCACTTCGTAGGCGCCCTTGCGCAGGTCGGCGCCGAGCGAGACGGCCGCGTCGACGGTGCCGTCGGCCACCCTGAACACCTCGGCCTCGCCCAGCGTGGGCGCGATCAGGCTCTCGATATGGTCACCCTGCCCGGGGCCGACGGCCACGGCGACCCGGCCCGAGGTGGCCACCCGGCTGTCGGCGAGCAGGGCGCCGAGCTCGGCCACCGCCCCCCGCCTGACCTCCATGAGCAGTGGCGCGGGCAGCATCCTGGCGAGAAGCGGCATGCACGCCCCCTCAGTAGCGAACGGCTATGGTGCGAGCCTTCGCCAGGTCGTCGTGGTTGTCCACCTCGACCCAGTCGACCTCGCCGATGGGCGCGACGTGGATCTGCTCGCCGCGCTCGACCATCTCCTGGTAGCCGTCCTCGTAGTAGAGCTGGGGGTCGCGCTCGAAGGTGGCCTTGAGCGCGTCGGCCAAGCGGCCGGCCGCGCCGGGGCGGATGAGCGTGGCGCCGATGTACTCGCCGTACGCCTCGGCCGGGTCCATCAGCTTGGTGATGCGCTTGAGCGCGGAGCCGTCGAGGGTGACCTTCATCTCCTCGTCGGCCAGCTTCTTGACGTTGTCGACGGCCAGCAGGATGTCGCTGGTCTCCGGGGCGGCCAGCAGCGTCTTCTCGACCGAGACCGGGTGCACGGTGTCGCCGTTGACCAGCAGCGCGCCCTGGGCGAAGTAGTCGCGGGCGCACCACAGGGAGTAGGCGTTGTTCCACTCCTCGGCCTTGTCGTTGTGCACGAGGGTGAGCTTGACGCCGTGCCGCTGCTCCAGGGCGTCCTTACGCTCGTGTACGGCCTGCGCCGCGTAACCGACGACGACCACGACGTCGCGCAGGCCCACCTCGGCGAGGTTGCGCAGCGAGATGTCCATGATCGTGGTCTCGCCGTCGACCGGCACGAGCGCCTTCGGCAACGTGTCGGTGTACGGCCGCAGGCGTCGTCCGGCTCCAGCGGCCAGCACCATTCCCAGCAACGTGCACTCCTAGGTCGAGCATGTCTACGTAGGCCCAAAGGGTAGTTGCCTTTGGACCCTCTGCGGGTAATCCGCCGTTAGTCTTGCGTTCCCATCTCGGTGGCATCGACCCCGGATCGGGGCGCGGCGAGCCAGCAGGTGAGGCTCTCCCAGCCGAACAGGCACCACAGGTACACCGCGAGCACGACGTAGCCGGTGGTGACCCAGCCGCTGATGGCGGCCAGCGCGACCAGCATCATGCGGCCGTCCCAGCCCAGGCCGAACGTCGACAGCCAGGGCGGCGGGTAGACGTGCTGGCGGATCCGGTACACCAGGTCGTAGTGGTGGAAGGCCATCGCGCCGAGCACCAGGAAGATCAGCACCGGCGAGATCCCGTGCGCGAACGCGACCGCCGCGATGAAGCTGTACTCGATCAGGCGCAGGATGGGCGGCACCAGCCAGTCGAGCCTGCCGTCGTGCGGGTGGCTGCTGCCCGGCCCGGCCAGCAGCAGCGTGACGGCCGGCGCGAACACCGCCAGCCCGTCGGACGCGGCCACGCCGATCAGCAGCAGCACGCCGGTGACGAACGTGCCCGCCACCACCGGCGGCAGCGGCGGCAGCTGCCCGGCCACGAGCAGGCCCATGGAGCGCGAGAGCGCCCCGTCGTCGCGGTAGGCGACGACCGTGCTGTCGGGCACCGGGGTCATGTGGACGGCTATCACCGTGACGACCTCGCGATCCTGCCGAGCACCTGGTAGGCCGCCGCCAGCACGCCCCAGCCGAGCAGCGCCAGGAACGTCACCCTGGCGTTCCACACCGCGGCCGTGACGGCGATCAGCGCCGTGCGCTCGCCGATGGGCAGAATGATGATCTTCTTGAGCCAGCGGGTGACGCTCTCCCGCTCCATCCGCTGGGCCAGGCCGAGCACGCCGGGCGCGGGACGGTCGCCGCCCGCCGACTCCAGCAGCGAGCGCCTGGGCCGCCCCCACAGCGCGCCGACCCGGCCGGAGTCGGCCACGGCGCCGGCGTAGGTGTAGTCGACGGCGTGCCTGACGACCTGCAGCACCATCGCGGCCACGGCCAGGTGCCAGATGTCCGTCCCGCCCTGGTAGCCGAAGGCCAGGCCGACGTAGACGAGGTATTCCTTGAGCCGGTCCGACATGCCGTCGGCCCAGGCGCCGAGCGGCGAGAACGTCCGGGTGTAGCGGGCGATCTGCCCGTCGAGGCAGTCGAGCGCGAACGACAGGTAGAACAGGAGCGCCCCGGCGATCTGCCCCGGCCTGGTGCCGGCGGAGAACCAGACCGCGGCGAGCAGGGCCAGCCCGAGCGAGATCCCGGTGACGGCGTTGGGGGTCAGCTTCAGCCGTACCGCCGGTTTGACCAGGTATTTCGTCCACGACGAGACAAAGAACGTGGCGAAGAAGCCGTCGTCGGCCTTGACCGAGGTCTCCAGCCTGACCCTGGCCTCGTCCACCTCCGACAGCCTGGACAGGGCGTTGTCGGCGGAGAGCTGGCCGGTCACCCGGTCGGCGTGCAGCGGCCCGAGCACCGCGGCGCGCACTGGCACCCCGGACCTGACCAGGCCGACCAGCAGCAGGTCGACGGCCTCGACCGGGGTGACGGGGCCGAGCCTGCCGGTGTCGGCCAGCTCGGCCAGCTCCTCGGCGATGTCGGCCAGCGAGGCCAGGTCGGCCTCGCCGGTCTGCAGCACGCCGCGGAAGGTGGCGTTCACCTCGGGCACGGTGTGGAACGAGCTGCCGGCCGCGACGATCTTGCCGCCTTCGATCCTGACCGGCGGTCGCATCGGGCCGCCGACGGCGTCGTAGGAGATCAGCGCGGCGGTGTCGCGGGCCGGGTGTTCGAGCAGCAGCGCCAGCGCCTCGGTGTGGGCGACCAGGTCGGCCGGGAGCACGACCACCGCGCCCGACGAGGTCCTGGCGATCCCGGCCACGCCGCGCAGATCGGCCCCGAGCCCGCCGCCCGCGCTCACCACCCGCACGTCGCGCACGGGCAGCACGGTCAGCTGATCGCTGATCCGGTCGAGCAGGGTGCCGTCGGCGCAGGAGAGCTTGCACGCCGGCGTGGTGGCCAGCAGCACGACCGACGTGGTCGCGCTCTCCGTGCTCAACGAGTCCGGGGTCAATGAGTCGGGCAAAGCGCAGGTCTCCTCCCGGTCGCTCGCTGACGCGATGGACGAGGGATTGCGTAGACACAGCGTAGCGACGGGTCAACGGGATATCACGGAACAGGACCGTTACCTGACGGGAAAGTCCGGCCGTGGCGTCATCCGCGCCCCGCGGCCGAGCCGCGGCCTTCCACTACGCTCCGGGTTATGGATTCACGGCTGCGGACGGTCGGTGTGGTGCTCGCGGGCGGCGTGGGGCAGCGGGTCGGGCTCGCCACCCCCAAGCAGCTCGTCAAGGTCGCCGGCCGGGCGATCATCGAGCACACGCTCGCCCTGTTCGAGTCCGCGCCCGAGGTCGACGAGGTCGTCGTCCTGATGACGCCGGGCTACGCCGACCAGGTGCGCGAGATCGTCGCCAGGGGCGGTTTCAGCAAGGTCAGCCAGGTCGTCGACGGCGGCGCGAGCCGCACGGAGAGCACCTGGCGGGCGCTGGAGGCCGTGGGCCGGCAGGAGTGCGACGTGCTGCTGCACGACGCCGTGCGACCGCTGCTGGAGCCGCGGATCATCACCGACTGCGTCCGCGCCCTGCGGACCTACGAGGCCGTCGACGTGGCGATCCCGAGCTCCGACACGATGATCGTGGCCGCACCTGGCCCGGACGGCGAGGTGGTCCGCGACAGCCCGGACCGGCGATGGCTGCGCCGCGCCCAGACCCCGCAGTGTTTCCGCCTGTCGGTCATCCGCGACGCCTACCAGCGGGCCTTCGCCGACCCGGAGTTCGAGCGGCGCCCGGCCACCGACGACTGCGGCGTGGTGCTGCGTTACCGCCCCGACGTGCCGATCTTCATCGTGCCGGGCAGCGAGCACAACATGAAGGTCACCCACCCGGCCGACCTGCTGATCGCCGACCGGCTGTTCCAGCTCGCCGCGGTCGCCCCGGTGCCCGCCGACCGCCGCGCGGCGCTCGACGGCAGCACGGTGGTGGTCTTCGGCGGCAACCACGGCGTGGGCGCGGAGCTGGCCGGGCTGGCGGGCGCGCACGGCGCCCGGGTCCACGCGTTCTCCAGGGCCGAGGTGCGGGTCGACGATCCGCACGCGGTGGCCAAGGCGCTGGCCCACGTCGGCACGGCCGACTACGTGGTCAACGCGGCCGGCGTGGCGCACGAGGGCCGCCTGGCCGAGGCGAGCGACGAGAGCGTGGCCGCGACCGTGGGCGTCACCTACCTGGGCGCGATCAACGTGGCCCGCGCCGCCCACGCGCACGTGCGCAGGTCCCTGCTGTTCTACACCTCACCCGGGCACCTGCGCGGCCGGGCCGGGCGCAGCCTGCACTCCTCGGCCACGGCCGCGGTCGCCAACCTGGCCCAGGCGCTGGCCGAGGAGTGGGCGCCCGACGGCATCCGGGTCAACTGCGTCAACCCCCTCCATACCGGCCAGTCTCCGCGCGCCGTGGCCCAGACCTCGCTGGACGTCCTCATCTCCGGCGTAACCGGGCAAGTCATAGACGTGCGTGTGGACGCCACTTGACCTAGGGGTTGATACCGTGCGATCACATGAGGAAACTCAGCGTGATCGTCGCGCTGCTCTGCTGCTACCCGGCGTTGCTGGTGGCCGCGCTGTGGCCGGCGCCGGTGGCGTTCGGGCTGGTCGCGGTCGTCTCGTACCCGCTTGAATACCTGGCGCCCCGGCGCGCGCGGTGGTTCACCTGCGCGCTGGCCCGGGTGCACCTCGGGGTGACGCTGCGGTTCGTGGCCAGGGAGGTGGCCGCGCTGCTGCTGGTGGCGCGGACGGCCGGCCCCGACTCGCCGTGGTTCGTGGCGCTGGCGGCCGGGCTTTTCGGCGTCCACGGGATGCGGGCCGTACAGGCCGGGCTGGCCCTGCGGCTGCGTCACACGCTGAGCCGGATGCCGATCACCACGCGCAACCTGGACGTGTCCGAGCTGCGCATACCCAAGATGCCGCCGGCCTTCCTCGGCGGTCAGCAGAGCGCGCGTTTCCTCTGTCTCGACGCGCTGCCGGTGCTCGGCTCGGCCTTCGGCGTCGCGGCCGGCGCGCTGGGCGCCGGGCTGGCGCTGCTGATCGGCGCGGCCGCGTCCGTCGCGCTCGTCCCGTACGTGCGCCGCGCCGCCCCGCTCACCGACAAGGACCGGGTGATGGACGTGATCGGCAGGCAGGTCAGCGCCTACCGGCCCGAGGTGATCCTGTACTTCTCCGGCACCCCGTCGTCGGCCTACCAGGCCAGGATGTGGCTGCCAACCCTGGAGCGCATCGGCCGGCGGGCGGTCGTGGTGCTGCGCGAGCGCGGCATGGCCGCGCACCTGGAGGGCACCAGGCTGCCCATGTTGTGCATCCCGTCGTCGGGCGACCTGATGAGCTTCCAGCCGCTGTCCAGCGCCAAGCTCTGCCTGTACGTGGCCAACACCGGCAAGAACGTGCACATGCTGCGCATCCCCACCCTGCGCAGCGCGTTCGTCAACCACGGCGACAGCGACAAGGAGGCCTCGTTCAACCCGTTCTCGCGGGTCTACGACGAGGTGTGGGTGGCCGGGCCGGCCGGGCGCGACCGGTACCGGCGGGCCAAGGTCGGGGTCAGGGACGAGAACGTGCACGAGGTGGGGCGTCCCCAGCTTGAGGGCATCTCCACGTACGGGCCCGGGCTGCCGTACCGGACCGTGCTGTACGCGCCCACCTGGGAGGGCTGGAACGACGACCTGTTCCACACCTCGCTCATCACCATGGGGCCGCGTATCGTGCGCGCGCTGCTCGACCACGACCCGCCGCTGCGGGTGATCTACAAGCCGCACCCGCTGACCGGCGACCGCGACAAGGCGGCCACCCGGGCGCACAAGAAGATCGTGGCCATGATCGAGGCGGCCGAGCTGGCCAAGTCGAAGGCCAGGCACCCGTCCAGCACGACGGACGGCTCGCAGATCAGGCACCTGATCGTCACCGGCCGCGAGCCGCACCTGTACGAGTGCTTCAACCAGTGCGACCTGCTGATCAGCGACATCTCCAGCGTGGTCGCCGACTTCCTGGCCAGCGAGAAGCCGTACGCGGTGACGAACGTGGCCGGGCTGCCCGAGCGGGCCTTCCACGAGCGGTACCCGAGCACCGAGGCGGGCGTGCTGCTCGGCAAGGACCTGGCCGGGCTGGCGGACTTCCTCGATGGTGAGGACACGCTGGCCCTGGCCAGGGTCAAGCTCAGGAGTTACCTGTTCGGCCCGGAGTATCCGGACGGGCTCACCCGGTTCGACGCGGCGGTCGAGCGAGTTTTCTCGGGCTCGTGAGGAAGCCCCAGCCCCAGGAGATGTGCATGGTGGCGTACACGAGGGGCAGCCGCAGCTTGGCCGCGCCGGGCAGCGAGCCGCCGGTCAGCACCGAGCCGGCCAGGATGGCCAGCGCGTAGCCGCCGGGGACGATCAGGCCCAGCGGGAAGAACGGCGAGACGACCAGCCCGAGCAGCATGGCCAGCACCGCGGCGGGCGGGGCCAGGTAGCGCAGGTTGATCGTGCCCTCGTGGGTGCGCGCCACCACGCGCCGCCAGCGGCCGTAGTGGAAGTACTGCTTGGCCAGCGCCTTGACGTTCGGGCGCGGCCGGTAGGAGACGCGCATGCGCGGCTGGAACCACACCAGGCCGCCGGTCTGGCGGATGCGGTGGTTCATCTCCCAGTCCTGGGCGCGCTGGAAGTGCTCGTCGTAGCCGCCGACGCGGTCGAGCGCGGTGCGCCTGAACACGCCGAGGTAGACGGTGTCGGCCGGGCCCGGCGTGCCGCCCACGTGGAAGGCGGCCGCGCCCACCCCGATCTTGGACGTCATCGCGCAGGCCACCGCCTGCTCGAACGGCGTGACGCCCTCGGCGGCCATGATGCCGCCGACGTTGTCGGCGCCGGTCTCCGCCAGGGTCTCGACCGCGACGCGCAGGTAGTCGGCGGGCAGCATGGCGTGCCCGTCGACCCTGGCGATGATGCCGTTGCGCGAGGCGGCGATCGCGGCGTTGAGCGCGTTGGGTGTGCGGCCCGTGGGGTTGGGCACCACGGTCACCCGGGGATCGGCCGCCGCGATGGCGTCGGCGACCTCCTGGGTGCGGTCTTGGGACGGGCCTACGGCGAGCACGACCTCGATCTCGCCCGGATAGCTCTGGGCGAGCACCTGATCGACGGCCTCGCGTAGGTGCCGCTCCTCGTTGAGGACCGGCATGACGACGGAGATGGGCGGCCAGCCGCGCGTCTCCGCGGGCGCGTGCGGCGAGTCGGGGAACTGCTTCATGGCGGGGCTCACGCTACTGTACGACCAGGGGAGGAAGGCAATCGAAAGCCCGACACTGAGGGGAAAGCACATGCACGACCCGGGTGACGATGACGCCGGAGTGCACGTGGGCGGGGACGCCTACGGCGGCGTCAGGCTCACCCCCGCACGTGCGCGCAGGCCGCTCAAGAGCGCCAGGGCCAGGCGCCGCAACGTGATCATCGCCGGTCTCCTGTCGACGGGCGTGCTGGTCGGCACCGGGGTCGTGTGGGCCACGCCGCGCCAGATCGGCACCGTCGACGCGGGCGTCACCCGCACCGGGTCGAGCGGGGCGGAGAACATCCTGCTCGTCGGCGTCGACAAGCGCGACGACCTCACCAGGCAGCAGCAGAACCTGCTCAAGCTGGGCCGCGAGTCCGGTCAGCGCACCGACACCATGATGGTGATCCACCTGTCGGAGGACCACAAGAAGATCACCGTGGTGAGCCTGCCGCGCGACACCTGGACCACCATCCCGGGCAAGGGCGAGCACAAGATCAATTCGGCGTACCAGTACGGCGGGCCGAAGCTGACGCTGCAGACCGTGGAGCAGGCCACCGGGCTGAAGATCAACCGCTACATCGAGGTGAACGTCCTCGGCTTCATCGACGTCGTCGACTCGCTGGGCGGCGTCACGGTGTGCACGCCGGTGCCGATCAACGACCCCAAGACCGGGCTCAACCTGACCGCGGGCACCCACCAGCTGCTGGGCGCCCAGGCGCTCGGCTACGCGCGCACCCGCGCCACCCTGCGCTCCGACCTCGACCGCATCGGCCGGCAGCAGCAGGTCATCTCGGCCCTGCTCGACCGGGCGCTGAGCGCCGAGACCCTGGCCAACCCCGGCAAGCTGGCCTCGTTCGTCAACTCGACGCTGAGCACGATCAAGGTCGACCCCGACGACGGGCTGATCGGGCTGGCGCAGCAGCTCAGGGACGTCTCGCTGGACGACGTGAAGTTCGCGGACGTGCCGCTGTCGAAGGTCAACTTCACCTCGCCGACCGGCGAGTCCGCGGTGTTGTGGGACAAGCAGGCCGCGCGTGACATGTTCGCCAAGATCAACGCCGACCAGGATCCGGCCAAGCCCACCCCCACCGCCAGCGCTTCGCCGTCGGTGAAGCCGACGCAGGCCGCCGTCCCGCCCGAGCGCATCACGCTGGAGGTGCTCAACGGCACGCTCATCACCGGCCTGGGCGCCCGCACCAAGGCGGGGCTGGTCGCGGCCGGCTTCAAGGTCCCCGACGAGCCCGGCAACACCAAGCGCAAGGACTACAAGAAGACCGTGGTCCGTCATCCCGCCGGTCAGGAGGCCGCCGCGCGGGCGGTGGCCGCGGTCATCCCCGGCGCGGACGTACGGGAGGCCGACGTCGAGGGCATCGAGGTCATCGTGGGCAGCGACCAGCCGAAGGTGAAGAAGACCAAGCCTTCCGCCGCGCCTTCTGCCAAGCCGAGCGTTACACCAACCACGAAAACGGCAATGCAGAACATATGTAAGAAATAGGCATATCTTTCGGCTGTTCGGGCAGGTGTGGCCCATGGTGGTCAGGTCTTGGCGGGAGGACCCCTGTACGTTGCTGCACGTCGTGGGGGACCTCGACGTGGCGGGTGCCCCCCGGTTGCGGGCGGAACTGGATCAGGCGATCGCTTCGGCGGATCCACTCAACCTGATCGTCGATCTCACCGAGGTGCCGTTCTGCGACTCGGTGGGGCTCGGGGTGCTGGTGGCGACGCTCAACCACGTCCAGCAGGCGCACGGACGCATGATCCTGGTCCTCGCCCCCGGCATGATCAGCCATCTGCTCACCATCACGAACCTCGACCGGCACTTCACCACGAGCGATTCGGTGAGCGAGGCCCGTGCCGCACTGGACGCGGCGGCGTAAAATGGATCAGAACGGAGAGGAGGTGTGCGAGACGATGCAGGCATCTGCCCGATCCGGTCATCCAGGGGCACACCTCCCCACGGCCGCGTAGCCTCGCGCTCGTGGCCGCACGGAGAGCCCCCTTGAGGTGTGGAGGCTTTCACGTTGTCCGATCAGTCCTCGTTCGATGAGTTTCCTGAGCCCGCGCGATCGCAGTTGGTGTCGGCCTTCGACGAGGGCCAGACCCGGCCGGAGTGGTGCTTCGCCGACGGCCAGGCGCGGCTGGCGTACTGGGCGCCCTTCGCGGGCGCGGAGCCGGTGACCATCTGGCAGTTCGAGCCCGGGCCCGACCCGGTGGCCGCGGCCGGGTTGCTGACGCGCAGCCTGGCGGCCATGGAGCTTACCAAGATCATCCATGACATCTCGCTGAAGCCCGGCCTGACCCCCGTGGTGGATCGTGCCGTCCAGCACGAGGCGCTGACCAGGGCCGGGTTCGTCATGGAGGTCGAACGGCTGATGCTCGAATGGCTCGCGGGCAGCGACGTGCCCGTCGATCCCGGGCGGCTCGACTACCGTCCAGCCCGCAGGATGTCCCCCGACGAGGTGCTCGACGTGCTCATTCGCATCTCCGAGGGCTCGCTCGACCACGACACGCGGGTCGAGGTGGCCACCATGGGCGCCGCGCACGAGGCCCGATGGATGTACGACGACCTGCTGAGCCGCAAGGCCAAGCCGGACTGGTTCGTGATCGGCTACCTGGGCGACTCGCCGGTCGGGCTGGTGGCGCCCGATCACCACTCCATCGCCTACATCGGGGTGCTGCCCGAGCACCGCGGCCGGGGATACGTCGACGACCTGCTGGCCAGGGGTACCAGGACGCTGGCCGAGGCGGGGTTGGAACGCATCATCGCGGCGACGGACGTCGACAACGTGCCTACGGCGAAGGCGTTCACGCGTGCCGGGTACTCGGAGGTCGGCCGCCTGTTCCGGTACTACTGGAGGATCGCGTGACCGGGGCTCGGATGTGACTTCGCGTGACCGGAGCTTGGATGCGACTTCGCGTGACGTGCGACCAGCGGTTCTGTGAGATTTCGCGTGATGTGTGACCGGAGGCTTGTATGCGACTTGGCGTGATGTACGACCGTGACCTGCCGCCCGAGGGGCTGATCCCGTTCGCCCGGGCGCTCGACGGCACCGCGGTCGACGACCTGTGGGTGGTGGAGGACCTGGGCTGGACCGGCGCCGTCTCCTCGGCCGCCACCGCGCTCGCGGTCACCTCCCGCCTGCGGGTGGGCATCGGCATCACGCCCGCGCCGCTGCGCAACCCGATGCTGCTGGCCATGGAACTGGCGAACCTGGCCAGGATGCACCCCGGGCGTCTGGCGGCCGGCGTCGGTCACGGCGTCCAAGACTGGATGCGCCAGGTCGGGGCGGCGGTCTCGTCCCCGCTGACGCTGCTGGAGGAGACGATCACGGCCGTGCGGGCGCTGCTGCGCGGCGAGAGCGTGACCCTGCACGGCAAGACCGTCCACCTGGACGGCGTGCGGCTGGTGCACCCGCCGGCCGAGCCGCCGCCCGTGCTGGCCGGGGTGGTGAGCCCGCGCTCGCTGGCCCTGTCAGGACGCCTCGCGCAGGGCACCATCGTCCCCGAGGGCCTGGGCCCCGCCCAGTTCCCCACGATCCTCGACCACATCGCGGCGGGCGAGGCCCATGGCGCGGCCGACAAGGCCCACTCCACGACGGCCGACAAGGCCCACCTCACGGCGGCCGACGAGGCCCACCTCGCGACGGCCGACAAGGCCCACTTCGCGGCGGCCGATGACCACGAGCTGGTGGTGTTCACGTACCTGTACATCGGCGCCGACGCGCACGCGGCCACCCGCGAGAAGGCGGCCGAGCAGGCCGCGTTCCTCAAGGTCTCGCCCGATGAGGTGGTGATGGCGGCGGGGACGGCGGAGGAGGCGGCCGCGGCGGTCAAGAGCCTGTGGGCGGCGGGCGCGCACACGGTGGTGCTGCGCCCCATCGGCCCCGAACCGCTCGCCCACGTCACCGCCCTCCAGACGGCCCTGTAGCCGGGACGTTGGGCCGGGACGTTGGGCCGGGACGTTGGGCCGGGACGTTGGGCCGGGACGTTGGGCCGAAACCCGAAGCCGGCCCGTGTAAGCCGAGGCCTGTAGCCGCAAATCTGTAGCCCAGACCTGTAGCCGAGACCTGTGGCCGAGACCTGTGGCCGAGATCGGCCGGATGGCCGATCTCGGTCGGTCAGATGGCCGATGGGGCGCCTGTGGCCCCGCTGCCAGCATCGTGACCATGAGGCGAATCCTGGCAGGGACGGCGATGGCGCTCGCGCTGACCGCCGTGACGACCGGATGCGGCGTCGGGCTCGACGCCAAGGAGGTCCACGCGACCGAGGCGTTCCCCTTAACCGGCATCCAACTGACGATCAAGTCCTCGCTGGGCGGGGTGCGCGTGCTGCCCGGCACCGGCACGTCCATCGAGGTGGAACGCTGGACCCGGGGCAAGGCGTCCAACTCCCCCACCTGGTCGCTCAGGGACGGCACGCTGCGTCTCAGCGCCCACTGCACGATCGTGTTCGGCGACTGCGGCGCCCGCTACCACGTCCGGGTCCCGCCCACCGTACGGCTGACCGTCGAGACCGGCGACGACGGCGTGATACTCAAGGACCTCACCCAGGACGTGGACGTGGTCTCCAGAGGCCGCATCCAGGTCTCCGGCACCTCGGGCAGGCTCCGGCTGCGCGGCGAGGACAGCCCGATCACCGGCGACGGGCTCAAGTCGGGCGGCGTGCGGGCACGAACCTTGAGCGGCCTGATCGACCTGGCCTTCGTCACCCCACCGGCCGACCTCGACCTGCAGTCCAGGGACGGCGGCGTGACGGCCACCGTCCCCAGGGGGTCCTACAAGGTGACGGCGCGGAGCACGGACGGGACCGCGCGCTCGGAACTCGAATCGGCCGAGGACGGCGACCGGACGATCGTCGCCCGCAGCACCACGGGCCACGTCCGCGTCCGCGCCGCCAAGTAGCCCACGGACGATCTAGTCAGCCGGGCCGCCGACGCTCTCATCGCTCAGCCTGTCGATGATCCGGTCGGCCGGCCTGTCGGCAATTTGGTCGGCCGGCCCGCCGGCGCTCTCATCGCTCGGCCCGTCGGCGATCCGGTCGGCTGACCCGCCCGCGCTCTCATCGCTCGGCCTGTGGGAGATCTGGCCGGCCGGCCTGCGGACGATCTGGGAGATGCGCTGGTGCGACAGCAGCAGCAAACTCCCCACGTCGCGCGTCGTCCACCCCCTGTCGAGGAGCGTGCGGGCGGCGTGCCGCACCGCGTCCCGCTCCGCCTGCTCGGCGTACGCGCGCTCGTAGCGTGCGTCCAGGACGGCCGCCAGAAGGGCGTCCTCCTCGGGATCGGCGGGCACGACGTGGACCGCGGCCAGGCCGGGCTCGCCCGCCACCGCATCGGAGATGAGACGGCCGACGCCGCGCCGGGCCTCTCGCCACGACTTTCCCTGCGCCTCGACGACCCGCCCGCCGGGGAGGTCGCGGCAGGTGGCGGTCCAGCGTTTCCCCGTGCGGGTCATGGTGGCGGTGTAGTAGTCGGTGACCTTGGGCAAGCCCTCGATCTCGGCATCGGTCGCGAGGTCAGGTGAATCGAAGATCACTTCAAAGTGTTTCGACATGATCGACAACGTCGATCGTTCCCCAGGGAGCCGTCTAGTACACCTAGCCAAATCCCGGCAAGCCGAACTGGACAAACACGCAGAAGACCGACGAAGACCTTGATCGGACCTACCATGTTCGAATGTTCCAAGGCTCCCCCCGCTTATCGCTTGTCCTGACGATCGGCCTGCTCAGCGGCTGCGGGATGGCCCGGCAGGACGTCACCCAAGGCATCCCCGCCTCCTCGCCACCGCCGCAGGTCGCCGCGGAGCCGAGCATCCCGCAAGGCCGCTGGTGGACGTGGGCATGGGCCGAGCCCCAGGACACGAACCCCGTATGGAACAGGACCGGGGAGTTCTGCGACCGGAATCAGCCCGACGACGTGTGGTTCCTGGCCGGCACGTTCGGCGGCACCCTACGCCGGTCCTGCACGGTGCCCCCGGGACGTCCGCTGGACTTCCCGCTGGTCAACAAGACCGACACGGAATCGGGCTGCCGGACGTTCATGGCCACGGCGAAGGGCAGGGCCGTACTCGACGGAAGGACGATCAAGCCGGAACGGCTGGAAGAGGACGACGTCCTGGTGACCGACGCGGGGGTCACCGACACCACCTTCGCCTGCGGCCTCTGGGTCCGGCTGGAACCGCTGAAGCCCGGCCGGCACAGGCTGATCATTCGCGGCTCGTCCGGCACCTTCCGCACCGGCGTCGACTACACGCTCACCGTCCAGAACCACCAGCGCGCCTAACGAAAGGCGCCACCAAGAAGGCCAGAACCACAACCCCGCCCCGGAATGGCGTGCCGGGTGTCGCCCCCTGCGCCGTCATCCACCCCGGCGAACCGCGAGAACGGGCTCCAGACGCGAATGCGGCGACGCTAACAGTTCCGATTGCCCTCGACCTGATTGGAGTCGGAGATGCCGGGCTCATGCGTGTCGAAGACGTAGAACACCGCGGGCAGGCCCTGCAAGTCCGGCCACAGCGCCGCAAATGACCCGCCCGATTCGAGTTTGAGGTGATAGGCCGCCCCGATCCGATCGGCCCGCAGGCGGGGACACCGTTCCATCCGGGCGATGACCTCCCGCCGGTGCATGACCGGCTCGAAATAGATTTCCTCAACCCCCGGCAGGCTGCGCAATTTCTCCTCAATGATTGCGCGCTCGGCACCGGTCACCTGCCCCCGGTCGTTACAGGGACCGGCATTGTTCTCCTTCGGAGGACACACCAGAATCGTGATGTCGGCCTTGTCATGCCAGAAAGACGTCCGCTCCACCCGTGGATTGGACAACCCCGGAATCGCAGCCAGGCGCCGCCGAAGCGCCACCACATCCATCCCCGGACCGAACTCGACGACATACTGATCAGGCCACGCCATGTGCGGCGACATATCCTGATCGTTCCTGAGCGCCTCCGCCGCCCTCTCTCGCCCGCTTCTCAACCGCACACTCACCGCGCCAGGAAGTTCCCGCAACGCCTGCTCGATACGTCGCCTGTCAGGCTTGACCGCGCAGGTGGTTCCCTCGAATCGCGCATCGCATACCAGCACCGTGGACCTGGCGGTATCCGGCCAGGGCCCATCAGGCGGCGAACTGACAGCCGGCACATCCCGCCCGCGATCCCAACCCAGAAAACCGACCGCGAGAACCACGACAACCAGCAATACAACAACAACAAAAACTAAATACCGTCGAATACGAACACGAGATCCAGCCGCCACGGACAGACACTGTGTCGGCCACCAGTTCCCTCGTCAAGGCAGCCCATCCGCATAGCCCCGAACCAGACGAACCGAACAGAGCCGGCCCGAACGAGAGACCCCGTGCTCCACTGGGGTGATGACAAGTGCGATACCCAGCATCATCGCGGTCGTGGGAACCCTGCTCGGAGTCGCAGTCACATACGCGTTCCAGGCTCGTACGGCCAGGCAGTCCCGCCAGACCGCGCGAGAAGACCGACTCTGGCAGGAGCGATTAGCCGCCTACAGCACCTTCGCCGCCGCCCTGACCGACTTCAGGAAGAGCCAGAACGACCGGTGGCACCGCGAACAGGAGGACCCTCGGAGCGCGGCGTTCATCACGGCACGAGACGAGTCCTATCAGAAACGGGCCGACGCCACCTCAGCCCTCTTCAGACTGCGCCTTCTCACCGCGAACAAGACACTCCACGAACTCGCGTCGGCCGCGCTGAAACTCACCGAGGAAATCCCATCGGGCACCGACGAGCAGGACCGAAAGAATCGAGGACGCCAAGCGCG
This sequence comes from Nonomuraea antri, assembly GCF_013283785.1. Taxonomy (GTDB): domain Bacteria; phylum Actinomycetota; class Actinomycetes; order Streptosporangiales; family Streptosporangiaceae; genus Nonomuraea; species Nonomuraea antri. Next base: position 4,812 of record NZ_JABCPZ010000137.1, on the reverse strand, counting down.
CCACGCCTTACTGGACTTCACAGAAGCAGCGGCAGCCGAGGTCAGGCAGACCGACAGCCAGTAGGCCTGTCGATCAGTCCCTCTGTGCTGCGGGACAATCGAGCCGTGAGAATACCGGCCGCCTGCCTTGCCCTCGCGTTGTTGACGTCCTGCGGATACAGCGAGGAGCAGCGCGTCATGCGCTCGCTCGTCGAGATGGAGCAGGTCGCACGCACAACCGGACCGACCGACGACTCGACCGACCAGCCACAGGAGATCGGGGAGGCCGAGTTCCAAGCGATCTACCGAGAGGGCGACCGCGTCTATTTCAAGGTGGGCGAGAACGGGCCCAGCGTGGATCCCTACGGTTACGTCTGGAGCCCCTCACGCACACCGGTAGATGACTCCAATCCGTCGGTCGCTTCGTCCTTTGAACACATCCAAGGCCCTTGGTATCGCTGGAGCGACAGCTACTGACGCCGAGCCGCCCGGCGGAGACGCGAAAAACTCGCGTGAGGCCGACCGAGGAATCCTTCAGCCGCGCCACTCACTCTTTCGCGCGTGCGGATCTCGCGCATTGCTCGCCAAGCACGAAACTCTTCGACCAGCCATACGCCTCGTCAAGCACGAAACTCTTCGACCGGCCACGCACCCGCCCGAGCTCAACGACTCAGCATCGCCTCGTATGCGATCATCGGGGGAGGGATGACAACGAGAAAGGCTCATGGTCGCTGACCGCCGGCTGGCGTGGCATGCGTCCCTTCCGGACCGCTACGCCCCTTACGAGGTGCTGGCCGCGACCATCGACCACGGCGGCCGACTCGTCGCCCTGCTGGCCGACCCCGCCCAGGTCTTCGCCCCCCGCCCGCACTCCTCCGATTCCCGGCGGTTCCACGCTACGACGCGACCGCCGTCATCTGCGACGGGGCCGAGACCCGCGAGATCCCGCTGCCGGATTTTCGATCTCTGGTTCACCGGCATCGACACTCTCGGGGATGGCATCGTCCTGGCCGCCGCCCGCTGTGAGCCGGCGGGCATCAGCAGCGAGCGCCGCCACGGGCCGGTCCCCGAAGACGACCTGCACCTCACCGCCAACGTCAGGGCGTTCGACGGGAACGGCCAGCCCCGCTCGGCCTTTACTCCGGAGAGAGCCCATCGACAGGACGACACGATCACGGAGAAGGCCTCGAACGTCTGCCTCTCTCAAGCGGCCGTCATCCCGCCGGCTGGGCGCAGGGAAAGATCGGCAGGGACGGCACGCTGTGGCTGCACGAGGACGGAGATCCCCGGCACTGGTACCGCTACGAGCTGGCGGCCTAGCTTCGAGCCACGCATCAGCGCCCACGATCGATGGATCGACAGCGAGGGCAACCGGCCGGCTTCGCTCCGGAAGACCACTGGCGGATTAGCTTCAGAGAACCACTGGCCAGCTTCGCTTCACAGGCGAGCGCCTGATCAAGGAACTCGGGATTGATCCAACGGCCAACGAGAGGGCGAAGCGGCTTTTGAGCTGGGGGTTTGGGGGGCCGCGCCCCCCAATGTCACAGCCCGAACCCCCCAGCGCGAAGCGCCCCACCGTGAGGACCACGCCCTTGAGCCGGGGGCTTGGGGGCCGCGCCCCCCAATGTCACAGCCTGAGCTCCCTCAGCGCGAAGCGCCCCCGGCGAAGACGATGCCCTTTACTTCAGGAGCTGCCGAGCCATCACCATGCGCTGGATCTGGTTGGTGCCCTCGTAGATCTGGGTGATCTTGGCGTCGCGCATCATGCGTTCCACCGGGAACTCCCTGGTGTACCCGTACCCGCCCAGCAACTGCACCGCGTCCGTCGTGATCTCCATGGCGGCGTCGGAGGCCGCGCACTTGGCCGCGCTGGACAGGAAGGTGAGGTCCTTCTGGGGTGCGCCGTTCATGGCGAGTTCCGACTTGGCCGCGGCGTGGTACGTCAGCTGCCTGGCCGCCTCGAGCTTCATGGCCATGTCGGCGATCATGAACTGCAGGCCCTGGAAGTCGGCGATCGCGCGGCCGAACTGCTTGCGTTCCTTGACGTAGCCGATCGCGTAGTCCAGGGCGCCCTGGGCGATGCCGAGCGCCTGGGCGGCGATGGTGATGCGGGTGTGGTCGAGCGTGGCGAGCGCGGTCTTGAAGCCGGTGCCCGGGGCGCCGATCATGCGGTCGGCCGGGATGCGGACGTTGTCCAGGATCACCTGGCGCGTGGGCGAGCCCTTGATGCCGAGCTTCTTCTCCTTCGGGCCGAAAGAGACGCCTTCGTCAGTCTTCTCCACGACGAAGGCGGAGATGCCGCGCGCGCCGGCCGACGGGTCGGTGACGGCCATGACCGTGTAGTACTCGGACACCCCGGCGTTCGTGATCCACATCTTGGCGCCGTTGAGCACGTAGTGGTCGCCGTCCTGGACGGCGCGCGTCTTCATCGCGGCCGCGTCCGAGCCGGCCTCGGCCTCCGACAGCGCGTACGAGAACATCGCCTCGCCCTTGGCCACCGGCGTGAGGTAGCGCGCCTTCAGTTCCGGCGACGCGGACAGCAGCAGCGGGACGGTGCCCAGCTTGTTCACGGCCGGGATCAGCGACGACGAGGCGCAGGCCCGGGCCACCTCCTCGATGACGATCACGGTGGCCAGGGCGTCGGCCCCAGCGCCGTCGTACTCCTCGGGGACGTGCACGGCGTGCAGGTCAGCCGCGACGAGGGCCTTGTAGACGTCCCAGGGGAACTCCTCTGTCTCGTCGGCCGCCGCGGCGTGCGGGGCGATCTTCTCGTCGGCCAGGGCGCGGACCGTCTCCCTGAGCATGTCGTGCTCTTCGGCGGGCGCGTAGAGAGGGAAGCTCATGCGTCAAATACTAGGACGTCCGAGCATCTTGTTACCAGCGGGTACGGTTTGCGAACAGGAGCAGGTGGCACGAAGGAGGTAGCGAGGGCCGGTAGCATGCCTGGCGATCGAAAGGAGCGCACTCGTGCCATATCGCCTCACGGTGATCGGGACCGGATACCTGGGCATCACGCATGCGGCCTGCATGGCGGATCTCGGATTCGACGTCCTGGGCCTCGACATCGACGCCGACAAGATCCGCCGACTGAACAACGGTGAGCTCCCGATCCACGAGCCCGGGCTGGAGCCCGTGCTGCGCCGTGGGCTCGAGTCCGGCCGCCTTCGCTTCACCACCTCCTACGAGGAGGTCGCCGCCTTCGGCGACGTGCACTTCGTCTGCGTCGGCACCCCGCAGAAACGTGGCGAGTACGCCGCGGACGTCTCCTACGCGGACGCCGCGATCGAATCCCTCGCCCCGCTGCTCGACCGGGCCTGCCTGGTGGTCGGCAAGTCCACCGTGCCGGTGGGCACGGCCGAGCGCCTGGCCGACAAGATGGCCCGGCTCGCTCCTGCCGGGTCCGAGGCCGAGCTGGCCTGGAACCCCGAGTTCCTGCGCGAGGGTTACGCCGTCCAGGACACGCTCAAGCCCGACCGCATCGTGATCGGCGTACGCACCGAACGTGCGGAGAAGGTGCTGCGCGAGGTGTACGAGCCGCTGGGCGACGTTCCTTTCGTGGTGACCGATTACCCCACGTCCGAGCTGGTCAAGACGGCGGCGAACGCGTTCCTCGCCACCAAGATCTCCTTCATCAACGCGATGGCCGAGGTCTGCGAGGCGTCCCACGCCGACGTCAAGCAGCTGTCCGAGGCGCTGTCGTACGACGACCGCATCGGCGGCCGGTTCCTCAACGCCGGGCTCGGCTTCGGCGGCGGCTGCCTGCCCAAGGACATCAGGGCCTTCATGGCCCGCGCCGGCGAGCTCGGCGCCGACCAGGCGCTGACGTTCCTGCGCGAGGTGGACGCGATCAACATGCGCCGCCGCGCCCGCATGGTCGACCTGGCCCGCGAACTGGCCGGCGGCTCCTTCCACGGGTGCACGGTCGGCGTGCTCGGCGCGGCCTTCAAGCCGAACTCGGACGACATCCGCGATTCCCCCGCACTCGACGTCGCCGTGACGATCGGCCACCAGGGCGGGCAAGTCACCGTGTACGACCCGATCGCGCTCGACAACGCTCGTAAGGCTCACCCCGAGCTGAACTACGGCACGTCGGCCATCGACGCCGTTCGCGGCGCCCACGTGGTGCTGCTGCTCACGGAGTGGCAGGAGTTCGTGGAGCTGGACCCGGAGGAGCTGGGCGCGGTGGTGGCGACCCGCCGCATCGTGGACGGACGCAACGCGCTCAACGCGGAGACGTGGCGCTCGGCCGGCTGGCACTACCGGGCACTCGGCCGCCCCTGATCCCCCTTCCCGTCAAAGACCTGAAAGCCGAGAACCGGGAGCGGCGGGGTCAGGCGAGATGGCGGGTCCACTGCGTGTAGATCGGGCGATAGCCCTGCCGGGCCCAGAACACCGTGGACAGCGGGTTCGGCAACGCGTGGTGGAGCGTCATGGTCCGCACCCCCGCCGCCGCGGCGTGCGCGTGCACCCGGGCGATCAGCGCGGACGCCACTCCCCGCCCTCTGGCCCGCGCCGGTACGAACACCGTGCCCACGTACGCCACCGGCGACGCGTGCACCTGCTGGGCTATCCACTCGCAACGGGCCGGCGACATGACGGTGACCATCCCGGTCACCGCGCCGTCGAGCTCCGCGACCCAGCACCAGTGCCCGCCTTCCACCAGCACCTGGTGCGCCAGGTCCAGCCTGATGGCCGCGGGCGTGGACGGGCGTACGGTGACCCAGCCGAACTGGGCGTCGAAGGCCACCAGCCGCTCGGTGAGCACCGCGACGGCCTCCAGATCGTCCAGGGTGGCCCGCCGCACCAACGGCGCCCCAGCGGTCACCACAGCCC